>WFNH01000053.1 GCA_015488685.1 Marinosulfonomonas sp. | reverse complement strand
TCGGGCAACGCGAAAGCGGAACAGAGCGGCTGGATCAGGCGGTGGCGGCCTGTCAGGAGGCCCTGAAGGAACGGACACGGGAAATGGTGCCGCTGCAATGGGCCGCGACACAGCATAATCTGGGCGGTATTTATCTGGCGTATTTCGACAAGACCAATGACATTGCCCATCTGGACAAGGCCGAGGCGCATGTGCGGGCGGCATTGAAGGTGTTCGAGGTTAGCGCGCCGCATTATGCGGGCATGGCGCAAGGGTTGTTACAGCAGATCGCGGCGCGGCGGGATGGATTGTGAGAGTGCGCCTGTGGTGGGCGGTCCCCGCTTGCGCGGGGATGACAGGGTTGTGACGGGGATAACGGATATTTGCGACCCCATTGACACAAAACAGGAACATCTATAGAACGAAGGGGAACATGCGCGAAAACTGCATGATATTGGGTGCCTTCGGGGAGTGTGGACATGTTAACACGCAAGCAACTGGAACTGTTGGATTTTATCAACAAACGCGTGGCGCGGGACGGGGTTCCGCCTTCGTTTGACGAAATGAAGGATGCGTTAAGCCTTCGCTCGAAATCGGGCATTCACCGGCTGATCACGGCATTGGAAGAACGCGGGTTCATCCGGCGGCTGGCGCATCGTGCGCGGGCGATCGAGATTATCAAACTGCCCGAGGCGCTGGAAAAAGGCACTGTCGGCGGGTTCAAACCACAGGTGATCAAGGGCGACAAGATTGATCCGCCCCGCGATGCGATGCCGGTTGCGCTGGGTCATGCGGTGGAACTGCCCGTGATGGGGCGGATTGCGGCGGGCACTCCGATCGAGGCGATTTCCGAGGTATCGCATAATGTGTCTGTGCCCGGCGGTATGGTGGATGCGAACGCGCATCACTATGCGCTCGAGGTTAAAGGGGATTCGATGATTGACGCGGGGATTAACGACGGTGACGTTGTGGTGATCCGCGAAACCTCGGCAGCCGACAACGGCGATATTGTGGTGGCGCTGGTCGAGGGGCACGAAGCCACATTGAAACGCTATCGTCGCAAGGGCAATATGATTGCGCTTGAGGCGGCCAATCCGGCCTATGAAACCCGCATGTTGCCCGATAACAAAGTCAAGGTGCAGGGGCGTCTGGTCGGGCTGATCCGCACCTATTGATCCGTTTGCCCCGTAGGGCGGGGTTTCACCCCGCCGCGCCGCAACGGTGAATTCCACAACCGCTGACCTGCTTGGCCTTTGGCCGTGACCACACGCGGGCCTTCTGCATCCGCATAGATCGCAACGGCCCCCGTCTGTTTCAACACACTTGCATCGAACATATGGCACCCCCCCTGCCCGTCATATTTCGCGGTGGTGACGATCCAGCGCGTGGAAACACATTCCGCCTCCAGCCGCTCGCCCGCGCCTTTCCCGACCAAATGCACCCCCGCCTGCCCGCCAATCGAAAACCGGCGTGCCCCTTTTGCGCCGGTGAACCCTGCGCGGGCAAAGGCTTGTGTCTGTGGCAAGGCTCCTTCGCCATCATTTTCCAGCCAGTTGCGGGCGGCAAACCCGTCTCCGCGCGGTTTGCTCAGGGCGCGGCCCTGATCCCCGACCAATCCGACCAACCCGCCGCTTTGCGAGATCAGCAGTGCGGGTCGCTGGGTTTGTGACCACAGGAAAAACCCCGCTAGCATCACTGCGACTCCGGCAAACCGCAGTGGTCCGCGCCACAAGAACAACAAAAGCCCGCCCATTGCGATCAACGGCAAGGCATAGGGCATGGGCGTAACCACATGCGACAGCGCCCCTTCCAGCCCCGCGACCCACTCGGCCACACCCAGTATCCACAGGATGCCCCAGCGCATCATCCCCAGCCCGATCCACGACAGGCCCAGCGGGTAAAGAAACGCCGCCAGCACCGCCGCCGGCATCACCAGCACCCCCATCAGCGGTACGGTCAACACATTGGCCAACAACCCGTAATGGGCGATCTGGTTGAAATGCGCAGCGGCTACAGGGGCGGTGGCCATGCCCGCAATGAAGGACGACAGCATCACGGTTAACACGGGACGCAGCGGGGCGGGCACCGAGGAGCCATCCCAGTGCCGCAGCATCCCGAACACCGCGACCAATGCCGTGGTGGCGGCAAAGGACATCTGGAAACCAGGGCCGGTTAACGCTTCGGGGCGGCGGATCAGCACGATCACGGCGGCCAGCGCCACCGCCCGCAGGGTCAGGGCACGGCGCCCCAACATTACGGCCACCAGCATCACCGCGACCATGATAAAGGCGCGTTCGGTGGCGATGTTGCCACCCGACAACAGCAGATAGGCCGCAGCAGCCAGCAGCGACAGACCGGCGGCGATTTTCTTGATCGGCCAGCGCAGGTTGATCACGGGGATCAGGGCCAGACCATAGCGCAGCGCGCCGAACACAAAAGCGGTCAGCAGGCCCATATGCAGGCCGGAAATCGCCAGCAAATGCGCAAGGTTCGAGGCGCGCAGTTCGTCCAGCACCTGCCGCCGCATCCCCGACCTGTCCTCCGTCATGATGGCAGCGGCAAAGGCGCCGACATCGCCGCCCAGTATCTCTTGAATCCCCTTGGAGATACGCATCCGTAGCCGGTGGATGAACAGACCCGCCTTGCCTGCCTCGGCGCGTTCCAACAGCAGCACCGGCGTGCGGGTATAGCCGACTGCACCCAGCCCGTCGAACCACGCCTTGCGCTGGAAATCAAAACCACCCGGTTCGACCGGCCCGTTGGGGGGCGACAGATGGGCCGTCAGGATCACCGTCTGGCCCGGTTCATAAGCAATAAAATCACCGTTGCCATGCAGGGCGACACGCACTTTGGCGGGGGTGCGGGCGGGGTCCATGCGCTCCAGCACCACATTGTCCAGCGTCAGGCGCAGCTTGTCCGACATCGAGCGGTCAATCTTGACGATCCGTCCCTGCACCGGCCCGTAATAGCGAAAACTTAGCACCGGTGCTTTGACCATATGCGCCCGCAGGCCCGCGACCATCACACCGGCAAGCACCAGTGACAGGCCAAGGAATACCGGCCGCCCCCCCTCGCCCAGCCAGCGTGCCGCCGCCAGTAATACCAGCACCGATAGACCAAGCACCGCATAAGCCCCACCCGCCGGTTCCACCGGCAAGGCAAAGTAGATGCCGATGCCAAACGCCAGACACACCGGCACCCAGGGGAACAAATACCCCCGCTGCCGCGCCAGAATTTCCAGCGGGTTGAACAACCGTAACAGGTCTGACACCCTTGTCCTTGCCTCCGCACAGGATTAAAACATCCTTAACGCTATCCCCCTTATAGTTTCCAAAAGGTTAACGCATATGTCCGATCAACCGGTTGTCACCCGTTTTGCCCCCTCCCCGACAGGGTATCTTCATATCGGGGGCGCGCGCACGGCCCTGTTCAACTGGCTGTTTGCCCGCCACTTTGGTGGTCAGTTCCGCCTGCGTATCGAAGACACAGACCGCGCCCGTTCCACAGACGCCGCCACGGCTGCCATTTTGCGCGGGATGGAGTGGCTGGGACTAGATCATGACGGCGACGTGGTCAGCCAGTTCGAGCGCGCCGGGCGACACGCCGAAGTGGCGCGGCAAATGCTGGACAGCGGCCATGCCTATAAATGTTTCTCGACACAGGACGAAATCGCCGCCTTTCGCGAGGCCGCCAAGGCCGAGGGCAAATCTACCCTGTTCCAAAGCCCCTGGCGCGATGTTGATCCGGCCAACCACCCCGATGCGCCCTATGTGATCCGTCTGAAAGCCCCGCGTGATGGCAAAACCGTGATCCGTGATCAGGTGCAGGGCGATGTGACATTCCGCAATGATCAGCTGGACGACATGATTTGTTTACGTTCCGATGGTACCCCCACCTATATGCTGGCAGTGGTTGTGGATGATCATGATATGGGCGTGACCCATGTTATCAGGGGCGATGACCACCTGAACAATGCCGCACGTCAAACGCTGGTCTATCAGGCGATGGGCTGGGATATTCCGGTCTGGGCGCATATCCCGCTGATCCACGGGCCGGACGGCAAGAAACTGTCCAAACGCCATGGCGCGCTGGGGGTCGAGGAATATCAGGCGATGGGATACCCCGCTGCCGCCATGCGCAACTATCTGGCGCGACTGGGCTGGAGCCACGGGGATGATGAGTTCTTCACCACCGAACAAGCAATTGAATGGTTTGATCTGTCGGGAATCGGCAAATCACCCTCGCGATTTGATTTCAAAAAGCTGGATAATCTTTCGGGTCAGCATATCGCGGCGATGGAGGACGGCGATCTGATGCGCGAGTTGGCGGCGTTTTTGGCGGCTACGGATCAGCCCCCGTTAAGTGACGAACAAAATGACGTTATATCACGGGCGATGTATTGCCTGAAAGAACGGGCTAAAAATTTCCCGCAACTGCTTGAAAAAGCGGCATTTGCGCTGATATCCCGCCCGATTGAACCGGACGAGAAGGCGGCGAAATTTCTGGATAATGTATCCCGTGGTATACTGAAACAATTGACGCCCAAGCTGCAAGATGTTAGCTGGACCCGAGACGCCCTTGAGGAAGTGGCAACCAAGGTTGCCGAGGCCAACGATGCCAAATTTGGCAAGATTGCCGGACCTTTACGGGCTGCACTGGCTGGACGCACCGCTACGCCAAGTGTTTTTGACATGATGCTGGTTCTGGGGCGCGAGGAAACCATCGCGCGTCTGACCGATGCAACCGGCTGAAGACCCCTTCAGGCCGCTGATTTACCGCAATTCCGCTGCGATCCGCGCAGGCAGGACAATGAATAGGAATAGATATGACCGGATCAAATAAGACAGCCACCCTGACCTTTGACGGAAAAACGCTAGAGTTGCCAATGCTGTCCCCGACATTGGGGCCGGACGTGATCGACATCCGCAAGCTCTACGGACAAGGTGGTGTGTTTACCTATGATCCGGGCTTTACCTCGACTGCTGCTTGTGATTCCTCGATCACCTATATTGACGGCGAAAAGGGCATATTGCTGCATCGCGGCTATCCGATTGACCAGTTGACGGAAAAATCCCACTACCTCGAGGTTTGTTATCTGCTGCTATATGGCGAACTGCCATCGGCCGCCGAGTTGGAAGATTTCGAAGACCGCGTCACCCATCACACCATGTTGCATGAACAAATGATGCACTTTTTCCGCGGTTTTCGCCGTGATGCACCGCCGATGGCGATTATGGTGGGTGTTGTCGGGGCGATGTCTGCGTTTTACCATGATTCCACTGACATTACCGACCCGCACCAACGCGAAGTTGCCTCGATCCGGATGGTCGCAAAAATGCCGACAATCGCGGCAATGGCGTTCAAATACTCGCAAGGACAACCATTTGTCTATCCGCGCAACGATCTGGATCATGCCTCGAATTTCTTGCGTATGTGTTTCTCGGTTCCGGCCGAAGAATACGAAGTGGACCCGATTTTGGCCCGCGCGATGGACCGTATTTTCACCTTGCATGCCGATCATGAACAGAACGCCTCGACCTCGACGGTGCGTCTGGCGGGATCATCGGGCGCCAACCCGTTCGCCTGCATTGCCGCCGGTATTGCCTGTCTGTGGGGACCGGCCCATGGCGGCGCCAATCAGGCCTGTCTGGAAATGCTGGAAGAAATCGGCACGGTTGACCGCATCCCCGAATTCATCGCCCGCGCCAAGGACAAGAAAGATCCGTTCCGCCTGATGGGCTTTGGTCACCGCGTTTACAAAAACTTTGACCCCCGCGCCAAGGTGCTGAAGGAAAGCGCCGACGAGGTGCTGGAACTGATGGGGATCGAGAACAACCCGAAACTTCAGGTCGCCAAAGAGCTTGAGAAACAGGCACTGGAAGATCCGTATTTCAAAGAGAAAAAGCTGTTCCCGAATGTGGATTTCTATTCGGGCATCATTCTCGAGGCGATGGGTTTCCCCACTTCAATGTTCACGCCGATCTTTGCGCTGTCGCGCACGGTGGGCTGGATTGCCCAGTGGAAAGAAATGCTGGACGATCCGAACCTGAAAATCGGTCGCCCGCGCCAGCTGTATCACGGCGCAACCATGCGCGATTATGTGGATGTCGAAAACCGCTAAACTGCGGATATTCAACAGATAAACGGCCACCCTATTCGGGGTGGCCGTTTTCGTTTGATCCCGGGAACCTGTCTTCGGAGGACAAAATCACGAGGTCGAACATATATGCACCAAATTGTGCCCCGGCCATCTGCCACCGGAAAAGAAAGCAAACAACCGCAAGCGTCAGAACCGGTTTGATGCCGTAATTTCATCGGGTTCGCACGCCCTGCCCCAAGTTTGCCGTAAGGGAAAGGTCTTGTCATCTCCCCTAAAAGGGTAATTATTAACAAAAGGGGCGTGCGAATGAGTGGGAATTATGTATCCGGCTATCTGGAGGCCGGTAATTGTAGTGGAATCGTAGAAATCTGGGCCGATCAAGGCGCTATCGCGACATCTGAAATTCCGGCAATGACCAAGGCGCTGGACAGGTTGATCCATGATGGTGTCATCGAGGGCGGTCTGGTGCAGGACGGCAATAGCAAAGAAATTCTGGTCTATGGGTTGAATGCCTTTGTGCCGGATGAAACCCGGGATGCAACCCTAGAAAACCCCGAACCGTTTCACAGTATCCGCTTTTTACGAGACTATATTGAAACAGGTCAGAGTGTATTTCTAACGGTCGAAGAACAGGCAAAAGGCAATGCCCATGACGGGCTGAATGCAATGTCTGTGGACTATTGGCAGAATACCTTTGATATGACGGACCCGGAGTTTTCCAAAGCGATGAACGCGTTTTTGCCGATTTTTCTGGATATGTTCAAAGGTTTCAACATTAAAACCGTGACCTTTGAATCCGACACCGCACACGATAAAATCACCCGCGAAATCGGCTATACTGAAAGGTTTGATCACCAGACCGGAACAAGGGCGCATTATCTGGCAAACCGCGTCACAAATGGCGCGGCATTTCACAATCAGATGATCCAGATGGCGATGATTTATCGCCAGCCCAGAATGCGCTTTTCCCTGTTTGAACAACGCGTTATGCGCAGCGCCCTATCAGGGCGCACAGATCAGGAGATCGCCGCATTACTGGGCTGTTCCCGTGACGCGGTGAAACAGTGCTGGCGTGGTATTTACGCCCACGCCGCCGAAACCGTTCCCGGTTTTTTCAACCACGCCGATACAGATGGCAGCCAGCGCGGCCCAGAAAAGCGGCGTATTCTACTGGCCCATATCCGCGAGAATATTCAGGAATTGCGCCCCTATTCCCTGCGACGGGATAAACGCAGCGCGCCCTAGCGCCCCTCGTAATTCGCCGAGCGTTTTTCCAGAAAGGCCAAAACGCCTTCTTTGAAATCCCGTGTCTTGCCGCATTCGCCTTGCAAACGGGCCTCAAGCGCCAGTTGCTCGTCCAGTGAATTGTCGTATGAACCGCGGATGGCCTGTTTCACATGGCGATAGGCGGCGGTTGGCCCCTGTGCCAGCTTGATGGCACGCGCCCACCAGTGCTCGGCAAATTCATCTTCCGGCACAGCCTCCCAGATCATGCCCCAGTCGGCGGCCTGACGGGCCTTGATCGGTTCGGCAAACAGGGCAGCGCCCATGGCACGGGCCGCACC
The DNA here is from genome assembly GCA_015488685.1 of Marinosulfonomonas sp. GTDB lineage: Bacteria > Pseudomonadota > Alphaproteobacteria > Rhodobacterales > Rhodobacteraceae > Profundibacter. The sequence continues at coordinate 34,350 of WFNH01000053.1, read as the reverse complement.
GATCTGGCGGGGCAGCCAATAGGTGCCGCCTGCATCCGGGATCAGACCAATGCGGGTAAAGGCTTGCAAGAACATTGCGGATTCAGACGCAATCACCACATCGGCGGCCAGCGCAAGGTTGGCCCCTGCCCCCGCCGCAGCGCCATTTACGGCGGCAATGGTGGGGATCGGGCTGTCAAAGATGGCTTTTAGCATCGGCAGGTATTCGTCGCGCAGGGTGCGCTCCAGATCAATGTCGGCAGCATTGGCACGATCCCCCAGATCCTGACCGGAACAAAAGGCGCGGCCTGCGCCGGTGATCACCAGCACACGGGCCGTCGTGCCGGCCTGTTTCACCGCATGGGCGATTTCGGCGCGCATCTGGGTGTTCAGCGCGTTCATCACATCGGGGCGGTTCAGCGTCAGGATGGCAACATCATTTCGGACGGCCAGCTTTATGGTGGAATAGTTCATTTCTTGCGTCTCCCTATCGTGTTGCTAATAGGGATACCGCTTTGGGCCACAAATGAAAGGAAAACCGTGCGTTATTCGTTCAGGATTTCCGCAAGGCGCTGTTCTTCTTCCTTGGAAAGTGCAGCACCCGCGGCGGTTTGTGCCGTGGCACGGCCCCTAAGGTAGAAGAAGCCGGTGATCATGGCCAACAACAACAGCACAGGACCGGCGACATAAAGGATGATATTCGCCCCGCCCCATGTCGGGCGCATCAGCACATATTCGCCATAACGCGAGACGACAAAATCCAGAATTTCCTGATTGCTTTCGCCTTCTTTCAGGCGTTTACGCACCAGAATACGCAAATCGCGGGCGATACCGGCGTTTGATTCGTCGATGTTTTCACCCTGACAAACCACACAGCGCAATTCCTGCCCCAGTTCACGCGCGCGGGCCTCGAGCACGGGGTCATCCAAAATCTCGTCCGGTTGCACCGCCAAAGCGGGGCTGGCCAGAAAGGCAAGGATCAGGATCAGGTATCGCATATCGCTACTCCGCCGGTGACATGGCTGCGGGACGACGCGCCTTGCGTGCGCCAGCGGCAACGCGGTAGCGCCGGTCAGTCAGGCTAAAGATGCCACCAAGGGCCATCATGAGGCACCCCAGCCAGATCCAGCTGGCAAAGGGTTTGATATAGGTGCGCACGGCCCAGCCGCCGCCATCCTGTTCATCCCCGATCACCAGATAGATGTCGCGGAACAACCCGTTATAGATCGCCGCCTCGGTGGTGGGCATGCCCTGCACCGGATAGACGCGTTTTTCGGGGAACAGGGTGGTGACCAGTTTGCCGTCGCGTTTGACAGTCATTTCACCAATGGTGCTGATATAATTCGGCCCTTGTTCACGGTGGACCGAGACCAGATTGATCTCATAGTCCCCGACGGTGAAAGGTTCGTTCAGATGGCCAACGCGGATGTCTTCTTCGGACCAGGCGGTCAGACAGGCGATACCAAGGATAGCAATCCCCAGGCCACTGTGCGCCAGCGCCTTGCCCCAATCCGCCCGCGGCAGACGAAACATGCGTTTCAGACGCGCTCCGAACCCGTTGCGCCCTGTGCGTTTCCACAGGTCCAGCATACTGCCGAATACCAGCCAGACCCCCAACCCGATACCGACAGGGCCAAGCGCCGAACGGCCGCTTTGAATCGCCCAAGCCAGCAGAGCGGCAGCCAGGGCCAACGCGAACACGCCCGACATGGTTTTCATCGCCCGTTGCAGTTTTGCCCGTTTCCACGCCAGGACCGCGCCGACCGGCAGGATCACCGCCAGCACCACCATGAAAGGGGTAAAGGCCATGTTGAAGAACGGCGCACCAACCGACAGTTTTCGCCCGAACGCGATTTCAGCCACCAAAGGCCAGATCGTGCCGATGAACACCACAAAAGCAGCCACAGCCAGCAGGATATTATTGACCACCAGCGCGGTTTCACGGCTGGCCATGGAAAAGACACCCTTGGCCTCCATCGCTTGTGCGCGGACGGCGTAAAGCACCAGTGCGCCGCCGGTAAAGAACGCCAGAATAAACAGCACAAACACCCCGCGGGACGGATCGGACGCAAAGGCATGCACCGATGTCAAAACACCCGAACGCACGATGAACGTGCCGATCAGCGAAAACCCGAAGGCAAGGATCGACAAAAGGATCGTCCAGCTTTTCAACGATTCGCGTTTTTCAACCACGATCGCCGAGTGCAGCAGTGCTGTTGCAATCAGCCAAGGCATGAACGAGGCATTTTCAACCGGATCCCAGAACCAGAAACCGCCCCAACCCAATTCGTAATAGGCCCACCACGACCCCATAGCGATGCCGACTGTCAGGAAAATCCAGGCGGCCAATGTCCACGGGCGCACCCAGCGCGCCCAGGCGGCATCAACCCGTCCTTCGATTAGTGCTGCCACAGCAAAGCTGAAGGCCATCGACAGGCCGACATAGCCCAGATAAAGGAACGGCGGGTGGAACGCGAGGCCCGGATCCTGCAGCAGCGGGTTCATATCCTGCCCGTTAAAGGGCGGGGTCGCAAGCCGCAGAAACGGGTTCGAGGTGAACAGGATAAAGCCGAAAAATGCCGCCGCAATCGAGGATTGCACCGCCAGCACCCGCGCCCGCAGACCGGGGGGCAGATTGCCACCAAACCACGCTGCACAAGCGCCAAATAGCGTCAGGATCAGCACCCAAAGCAGCATCGAGCCCTCGTGATTTCCCCAGACGCCCGCAACTTTGTAAAGCATCGGTTTTGCAGTATGCGAATTCAGCGTCACCAGCCGCACCGAGAAATCCGAAACCACGAAGGCGTATGTCAGTACTCCAAAAGCAAAGGCCGTCAGGAAAAACTGTGCGTTGGCGGCCGGCACGGCAAAGGCCATCCACCCCGGCCAGCGTTTTTGCGCGCCAATAAGAGGAATAATCGCCTGCAAGATAGCAACGGCGAAGGCGAGGATCAGGGCAAAGTGGCCAAGTTCAATAATCATACGCCCTTATTACGCGGTTCCGACCGTTAGGCCAACGATAAAACCGCGTCGCAAGGTGGGCGCATTGTCACAATCGGGTTAACTTTGTCGCAAAGCCGGATTGATTAGGATTTCGCGCGCTTCCAATCCTCGAGTGCTGCGTTTTTTCCGTTCGTATCAGTCAATTGATTGAAATTTTGCGCGGCCATTTTCGGACTAAGAGCATTCAGGGTGCGGATATTTTCCACCACCTGTGGCACCCGCAACATGGTTTCGGTGATGGATTGCTGGAATTCCTGCCCCTTGAATTGATGCCGCGCCCCGAAATAGAACGACACAATCGCCCCCAGCAGCCACCACAGCGGATCGGGCACCAGTGCCAACCCCTGCATCCGGCTGGCAAACCAGACCGGATTAACCATTGCCGCGATAAACAGCCCCAGAATACCAAACGCCATCAGGGGGCGCGGCAGACAGTTTACGCCATCCATGAACCGGTCAAACCCGCCTTTTTGCGGACGGCTGAATTCGGCCCCATGCTGGGCGATGGCCTGCGTTTGCAGGGCCGCATTGCGCGCCGCCCCCGCTTCGGCGTTCTCACGAAACACCTCGGCGGTTTCGCGCACCACATTGCGCCCGCCCCCGAAAACCAGTGTGAACAACCTTTCAATCAACCCCATGCGGCAACCCTCCTGCGGTGTTCTTCGTCTGTCAGATGATAACGCGGTGAGATGAATTCCTCGGCCCGCAGAATCCAGCCCCCTTTACCCCCGTCCCGCCGACGGGCATATTTGCGCGAGGCCGGGCGGGCATCGGCCAGAGCATAGTAATAGTTGCGCCGCTCGATCCCGTAGGCATCCGCCAGATAGTCAGCGGCATCGGCAAAAGCGGCCTGCGTGGCGGCAATGGTTTGCCGGCCGATTGCCCCGTCCACCCCCACCGCATGGCCCATCTTGGCCAGCAGGCGTTGCAGGATTTTCACCGCGTTTGAACCGGCATTGACATACATATCAAACACGCTGGCGTGCAGCACCTCGGGCAATTCGCCAATACGGGGGCGTTTGAAATAATGGGTGATGAAAATGTCCACCGCCTGTGCCCGCGTCAACGCCCGCACATCCGCCACGGAAACCCGCCCGTCGCCGGTCAAATCCAGCCCCAGACGCCGCATGGTGTGGATGGTCACACCGTATTTCGTCGCCCCGCCCGGATCGGACGGATCATTCACAAAGCCGCCTTCACGGGCGACAATTTCACTGGCAATCTGGTGAACCGTTTGCATAACACCCCCGCAGTTGTTTCGCTGCGAGGGTGTGTAAAATTGGTTAAATTAGCCCTTAGCTGCCGTTCGCCTCATCCTTGGGATCAACGTAGTATCCCTGTTCTTTCAACGCATCCACGACTTCTTTGGGCATGTAGTTTTCATCATGTTTCGCAAGGATTTCAGTGGCTTGAAAAATACCGTTCACATAGCGACCAGTGGCAACAGTGCCCTGTCCCTCTTTGAACAGATCGGGCAGAACCCCTGTATAGCTGGCTTTGATGCTGGACCCGCCATCAGTGATGTTAAATGTAATAACCTCTCCTTGACCGCGTTTCAACGTGCCTTCCTCGACCAGACCACCAACCCTTAGCACCTGTGTCGGAGGGGGTATGTCTTCGACAATCTGGGTCGGGCTTTTGAAATAATTGATTCCACCTCGCAATGCATAGCCAATTAACCCTGTGGATATCGCCAAAGCGACGAAAGCCACGATGATAACCTGTATCCGGCGTTTTTTCTTTAGTCCCTTCATGACACTCCTTTAAGGGAAAACCGGCGCGGCCATCAGACCGGCTGTTTCCACCTCTCCCAACATTAGATTTGCGTTCTGTAGCGCCTGACCGGATGACCCTTTGGTCAGATTGTCCAGCGCTGCGACGATAATTGTGCGTCCTTCGATGCGGTCCGCGACCACACCGATATGACAGAAGTTCGAGCCACGGATATGGCGGGTCGACGGGGCCTCGCCAAATGGCAAGGTCAGGATGAACGGTTCGTCCTTGTAGGCGTCAGCCAAAGCCGCGTGCACCTTTTGGGCATCCCCTTTGACATAGACCGTGGCCAGAATTCCGCGATTGGCGGGGATCAGATGCGGGGTAAACTGCACCTGTATTTCACGCCCTGCGACCAGCGAAAATTCCTGATCGAACTCGGCCAGATGCCGGTGTGTGCCGCCAATGGCATAGGGGTGATACCCCTCGGACAATTCGGCATGCAGCAGGTTTTCCTTCAGCGCCCTGCCCGCCCCCGAAACCGCGGCCTTCAGGTCAATCACGATGTCATCCAGATCAATCAGACCGCCCGTCATCAGGGGGCGCAGCGCATATTGGCCGGTCGCCGCATTACAGCCGGTGCCCGCCACCAGCCGAGCGGCGCGGATTTCCTCGCGGTAAAATTCGGTCAGACCGTAAACCGCATCAGACTGCAGATGCGGCGCGCCGTGGGGTTTGCCATACCATTTTTCGTATTCGTCAAGATCGCACAGCCGAAAATCGGCGGACAGGTCGACAATGCGCAAATCGGCGGGCAAGTCGCGGATCACCGCCTGTGAAGTGGCATGTGGCAAAGCGCAGAAGGCCAGATCAACACCGGAAAAGTCGATTTCATCGATCTTTACCAGATCCGGCAAGTCGAGATGACGCAGATGCGGGAACACATCGCGGTAGGCCATGCCGGCCTTGCGTTCCCCCGACAGGGCAACGATTTCCATATTGGGATGGCCGGCAATCAGGCGCACCAGTTCAGCGCCGGTATAGCCGCTGGCACCAAGGATCGCGATTTTATGGGTCATGGGTGACCTCTTTCATGTTCATCAGGAATATAGGCAGGGTTGGGGCCGCCTGCAATCACGCAGGTTGAAAGGTGATCTTTCGTCGCAGGAACTGCGTGGCCTTGTCCGAAACCGAAGCCGGATCACCCGTGGTCAAAAACAACGATTCCTTGCCCTTCCCCTGCATATTGGGGTGGCGGGTCAGGTAATCGGCCAGACTTTCGGCCACCAGATCGGCTTGGGAAAACACCTTCACATCCGGCCCCAAAGCCGCCTGAAAGGTGCTTTCCATCAGTGGATAATGGGTGCAGCCCAGAATTGCGGCCTGCGGGTCAGGCATTTTACGCTTCAAGGCATCGACATGGCTGCGCACCAGCGCTTCGGCCAGTATCTCGTCGCCGTCCTCGATCGCATCGACCACACCGCCGCAGGCCTGTGCCTCGACATCAACACCGATCGCCCGAAATGCCAGTTCCCGCTGAAAGGCACGGCTGGCAACGGTGGCAGGGGTGGCAAACAGCGCAACGTGTTTCACGGCCACTTCGCGCGGCGGGGAATTGTCGCCCCAGTCGCGTTCGGTCAGGGCCTCGATCAGGGGCACGAACACACCCAACACGCGCTTGCCATCAGGCAAACCTTCTTCCTGCATCCGGCGCAGGGCGGCGGCGGATGCGGTGTTACAGGCCAGTATCACCAGATCGCAACCGGCCTCCCACAGGCGAGCCACGGCGGCTTTGGTCAGGGTATAGACATCCTCGGCATCACGCACGCCGTATGGCGCATGCGCGCTGTCACCCAAATAGATAAAGGGGACATCGGGCAGGCGTTTGGCAACGGCGTCCAGCACCGTCAGCCCGCCCAAACCTGAATCAAAAACTCCGACTGCCATAACCTGCTCCAGTTTCGCGTTCGGTTTGTAAATACGCGGGTTTTGGGTGGAAATCTACGGCTTATTGCACCCGCGCTGCCCCGGACCTGATCCGGGGTCTGCCACGGTAAGGTCGAGGCCCCGGATCAGGTCCGGGGCAGCGCGCTATTCAGCCGCGTCCACAATATCCGCCCCGCCCGCGCGAAAGGCCGCCAATAGCGCCTCGCGCCGTTTGGCAGCAGCGGTTTCATTGGCCATCTTCACAGGCCCAAAGCCACGAATGGAAAGTGGTAGTTCGGCAAGTTCCACTGCAATATCAAGGGTTTGCGGCGTGACGTTGGGCAGAACCTCGGCCATGTCCGCCTCATATTGCGCAATCAACGCCCGTTCCATCTTGCGTTCCCTGGTGCGACCGAACAGATCAAACGCTGTGCCGCGCAGACCCTTCAAACGCGCCAGCAGGCGGTAAACCGGCATGATCCAGCCGCCAAATTCGCGTTTCTTGGGCCGCCCGTTAGCGTCCGTGCCAGACAAGATCGGCGGGGCCAGATGGAAGCGCATGGTGAAATCGCCGTCGAATTCCGCCTGCGCCTTTTCCCGCACATCCAGCATCAGGCGGGCGACCTCGTATTCGTCCTTATAGGCCAGCAGTTTGTGATAACCCTTGGCCACGGCCTGTTTCAGCCGCGCATCCTGCGCCTGATCGACCAGCGCCAGATAGCGGGTTTTTAGTGTTTCGTTCTGGTAATCCACCAGATAATCGGCCCGATAGGCGATAATCTCCTCCAGTGATTTGGGCTTGTCCACCACCACCGGCGATATCGCCTTGGCCGCATCCTCGGGGAATTCCACCGCCCAGCGACCGATTTCAAAGGCGCGTTTGTTGCCCTCAACCGCCGCCTTGTTCAATTCAATCGCCGCCATGATCGCGTCATAGGACAGCGGCAACAACCCGCGCTGCCACGCCGCTCCGACGATCATCATGTTGGAAAAGATACTGTCGCCCAGCAGAGCGCGGGCCAGTTCCGAGGCGTCGAATTCCGCCAGATTCCCCGCCAGACGCGCCTCTAGTTGCAACTCCAGCCGGTCGAACGGCAGCTTGAATTCGGTGTCGCGGGTGAAATCGCCGGTTATAATCTGGTGGCTATTCACCACCGCCCCCGTGCGCCCCGTTTTCATCAACCCGATGGTTTTCGCCCCCGCAGTGGTGACCAGATCACCGCCCAGAACCGCGTCGGCCTCGCCCAAAGCCACGCGAATGGCGCTGATATCCTCGGGCGCATTGGCCAGCCGCAGGTGGATATGCACCGCCCCGCCCTTTTGCGCGAGGCCCGCCATTTCCATCATACCAGCCCCCTTGCCATCGATATGCGCCGCCTGCGCAAGGATCGCGCCGATGGTGACAACGCCGGTGCCGCCAACGCCGGTGATCACCACGTTGTGGGTGCCGTCAATCGCGGGCACGGTCGGGGCGGGCAGATCCGGCAGATCGATCTGCGCGGTTGCGGATTTTTTCGGGGTGGCGCCCTGTAGCGTCACAAAAGAGGGGCAAAACCCGTTGATGCAACTGAAATCCTTGTTGCAAGACGACTGATCAATCGCCCGTTTGCGCCCCAGTTCGGTTTCAACCGGCACAATCGACACACAGTTGGATTGCACACCGCAATCGCCGCAGCCCTCGCAGACATCGGGATTGATGAACACCCGCTTGTCCGGATCGGGAAACAGCCCGCGCTTGCGGCGGCGACGTTTTTCCGCGGCGCAGGTTTGGACATAAAGAATGACCGACACGCCTTTGATTTTACTATACTTCCGCTGAACTTCCATCAGCTCGTCGCGCTCATACCACTCCAGCCCCGCCGGAAACGCACCACGGTCAATATCCTCTTTTTCATCATAGACTACGGCGATGTGTTTCACCCCCATCGCCTGAACCTCGCGGGCAATGCGCGGGGCGTCCAGATCGCCCTCATTTGCCTGTCCGCCGGTCATCGCCACAGCGTCGTTATACAAAATTTTGTAGGTCATCGTGGTGCCCGCCGCCACGGCCGAGCGGATCGCCATAATGCCCGAATGGTTGTAGGTTCCATCGCCCAAATTCTGGAACACATGATCCGTTTCAGAAAACAGCGATTCCCCGACCCAGTTCGCCCCTTCGCCACCCATCTGGGTAAAACCCACAGTGGAACGGTCCATCCATTGCACCATGTAGTGACAGCCAATCCCTGCATAGGCGCGGCTGCCCTCGGGCACCTTGGTCGATGAATTATGCGGACAACCCGAGCAGAAATAGGGCAAACGGGCCGCGATTTCTTCAGCGTTGTCGGCTGTGCGGGCCTCGTCCAGCAATTGCAAACCGGCCTTGATCCGGTCGGTGCCGCGTCCCTCGTCAATCAGGATGCCGCCAATCCGTTCGGCAATCATGATCGGGTCCAGCGCCATGCGGGTGGGGAACAGCTCATTGCCCCGATCATCCCGCCAGCCATAAACCCGCCGCCCGCGCCGATCATCAAAGATCGCTTCCTTGATCTGCACTTCCAGCAGCTTGCGCTTTTCCTCGACCACCACGATCAGGTCCAGTCCTTCGGCCCAGTCGCGGATACTGTCCATGTCCAGTGGCCAGGTCTGGCCAATCTTGTAGGTGGTGATGCCCAGCCGGTCGGCCTCGGCCGCATCCATCCCCAGTAATTCCATCGCATGGGTCAGATCCAGCCAGTTCTTGCCCGCCGCGACAAAGCCGATTTTCGAGCCTGGCTTTCCCCAAACCCGTTTGTCAATTTTATTTGCCTTTGCAAAGGCTTCTGCGGCGACCCTCTTGTAATCAATCATCCGTGCTTCTTGCAAAACCGGCGTATCGATCAGGCGGATGTTCAACCCACCTTCTGGCATCTCGAATTTCGGCGCCACAAACTGCATCCGGTCGGGATGGCCATCAACCACGCTGGTCACCTCGATGGTATCTTTCATCACTTTCAGACCGGTCCAGACACCGGCAAAGCGGCTTAGCGCCCAGCCATACAGCCCGTAATCCAGAATTTCCTGCACGCCAGCAGGCGATACGATCGGCATGTAAGCGTCTACCATCGCCCAGTCGGACTGGTGCAGCGTGGTCGAACTTTCGCCGGTGTGGTCATCACCCATCGCCATCAGCACCCCGCCATGTGGGCTGGTGCCGGCCATATTGGCGTGGCGCATCACATCGCCCGAGCGGTCAACACCGGGGCCTTTGCCATACCACAGCGAAAACACACCGTCATATTTGCCCTCGCCGCGCAGTTCGGCCTGTTGCGTGCCCCAGATCGCTGTGGCCGCCAGATCCTCGTTCATGCCGGGCTGAAAGGTGATGTTGGAGGCCTCAAGCACCTTTTGCGCCCGCTGCATCTGCAAATCCACCGCCCCAAGGGGGGACCCGCGATAGCCGGTGCAATAGCCCGCTGTATTCAGCCCCGCAGCCGCGTCCCGCGCCTGTTGCATCAGCATCAGACGAACCAGCGCCTGCGTGCCATTTAACAGAACAGGCGACTTCTCCAGATCGAAACGATCATTCAGGCTGATGTTTTGAGCGGTCATCGTGCGGCTTCTCCCCTTAGACGCAGTATAGCACAACAATAGGTCATAAACTTTGACCTACCAAGCAAAAAATAGTGATGGTTTGCACTTTCCTTTCCTGATGCTTCAGTGGATAATTCTGTTTCAAAATCCGGCATTATCAGTAATAGTTGGGGCGTTATGGACTGGGACAAGCTAAGAATATTTCACGCGGTGGCCGATGCAGGCAGCCTGACACGGGCTGGCGAAGTCCTTAATCTGTCGCAATCAGCCGTCAGCCGGCAAATTCGTGCACTTGAAGAAAGCCTGAATGCCACCCTGTTCCACCGCCATGCCCGAGGACTGATTCTGACGGAACAGGGCGAATTGCTGTTTGATGCCACCAAATCAATTGATCACCGGCTCGAGGCCGCGACCGCCCGCATCCGCGACAGCGCCGACGAGGTATTCGGCGAGTTGCGTGTCACTACCACCATGGGTTTCGGCCTGTTGTGGCTGGCCCCGCGCCTGTCGCAATTGTATGAAAACTATCCCGACCTGCGCATCGACCTGATCCTGAAGGAACGCGTGCTGGACCTGCCCATGCGCGAGGCCGATGTGGCCATCCGTATGAAAGAACCGTCACAGGCCGACCTGATCCGTAAACGGCTGATGAACGTAAACATGCGCCTATACGCAACCCGCAACTATCTGGACGAACACGGCACACCGGAAAAACCCGAAGATTTGCAAACGCACCGTTTGATATGCCAAAGCACAACCGCCCAGCAGGTCAGCGCAAGTTCGATATTCACACACAAACTGTTAAGCGGCGGCGTGCGCTCGCTGCTGACGGTAAACAACTACTTTGGTATCCTTCAGGCCATGCGAAGCCATCTTGGAATCGGGGCATTGCCGGATTATGTAACCGAAGATTTTCCCGATCTGGTGCGGGTATTGCCCGATATGGAGTCGAACGACATCCCTGTTTTCCTTGCCTATCCCGAGGAATTGCGCCATTCCAAGCGTATTGCGGCATTCCGTGATTTTGTAACGGAAGAAATCATCGCGCGGCGCAAACGGCTGCGGGGCGAGGGTGAAAAACAAGCTATGCGCTGAATGCATAGCGGGTTTTCAAGCATATCTCTTGAAAGCGTCGATTGGCCAACCTAAATAACACTCATGAAGACAGTAATCGAGGCAACTCTTGCTGGCTTCATACCTCCCTGTTGGACTTCGGCCGAGCTTTTTAGCTCGGCCTTTTTTTTGGCAAATCGTTAACTACTGCCAAACGGTCGTGTAGAAAGCTTCGGTCAGCCTGACTGGTGGTCAGCGCCAACGCGGATTCATAAGCTACCCGCGCCTGCCCGAACTGCCCTGCCCGACGCAGCATATCCGCCTTTGCAGCAAAATAGGGTTGGTATTTGCCCAAGCTGCGGGCCAGCGGCTCCATCAATTCCAGAGCCTCTTCTGCCCCTTCCGCATAAGAAACCGCCACCGCAAGGTTAAGCCGCACAATATCGCTGGGGGCGATCTGTTCCATCAGACGATAAAGGGCAGCGATCTGCGGCCAGTCGGTCCCATTTGCGCTTGCGGCCTCGCAATGCAATGCGGTTATGGCCGCTTGCAACTGGTATGGCCCCACCTGCCCCCGTTTCATCGCCGCCTCCAGTATGGATTGACCTTCGGCAATCCGTTTATGATCCCACAAATCGCGGTTCTGCTCATTCAGCGGCACATAAGCCCCGTCCCGATAACGCGCCTTGTTGCGGGAATGGGTCAACAAGATCAGCGCCAATAATCCGGCAACTTCGGGCGCATCCGGGCATAATTGCACCATCAGGCGCGCCAGAAAAATCGCCTCTTCGCACAGGTCAATGCGGATCGGGGTATCGCCGCTGCTGGCGGCATAGCCTTCGTTGAAAATCAGATAGATCACCGACAGTACCGAATTGATCCGCTCTTCCAACGCTTCGCCATCCGGTATTTCAAACGGTATCCCCGCCTTGCTGATCTTGCTGCGCGCGCGGGCCAGCCGCTGGCCCATGGTTGCGGGTTTGTCCAGAAATGCGCGGGCGATTTCCTCGGTCGTCAAACCACCAAGGGTGCGCAGGGTCAGCGCCACGCGGGTTTTTTCGTCTAACGCAGGGTGACAACAGGTAAAAATCAGACGCAAGCGGTGGTCGGGTATGTCGTGGGTATTAGCGGGGGCGTCTGCTTCGGCCTGTTCCAGAACCGCAATCTGTGCGGATTTTTCTTTCAGGTTTTTGGCCCGCCGGAACCGATCCAGCGCCTTGCGCCGCGCCACCTGCAACAGCCAGCCACGGCGTGATTTCGGAATACCGCTGCCGGGCCATTTTTCCAAAGCGGCCTCGATCGCGTCCTGCAAACATTCCTCGGCCAACTCAAAATCGCCAATTGCGGCCGTTAACGCCGCAATCAGCCGCCCCCTGTCCTGACGCAGGGTATAATCAATCGCCGTATGCACGGCATCGGGGGCGGCGGTCATATCAGTCGAATGTCATGATCGGGCGCACCTCGACCGTGCCATATTCGGCGGTCGGGATCATTTTGGCGTATTTGATCGCGTCATCCAGCGTGTCGCATTCAAACAGGTAAAACCCGCCCAACTGCTCCTTGGTTTCGGCAAAGGGGCCGTCCATCAGTTCGGCCTTGCCATCGCGAATGCGAATGCTGGTGGCGGTTTCAACCGGTTGCAATGCCTCGCCGGCCAGCATCACACCGTCTTCGGCATATTTCTTGCCGGCGGCTTGATACCCGCCCATCAACTGCCCGAATTCGGGTGTATTGGGCTGAGGGCCGGCATCCTGTGCGGAATAGATCAAAGCAAGATATTTCATAGCGTTTCCTTTACTATTAATGGTGGGAGTGTCCCCCCGTTGAAGTCAATTTGCAATCTTTTAACCAAGATACGAATAAACGATCCCCGCTACGCAGATCACCAGCGCGAATAGCGACCCCGTATTGCCAACAATGCGCAGCGGGTGCTTGGACGCATCGGCCTTCAGGCCAAGCGGATGCAGCGCCCGCGATACCACCAGCAATATACCGGCAATATGCAGCCACATCTCCCCGACCCCGCGCAGTTCCGCCATCAGCATCATCAACAGCACAATCGGCACCCATTCGATGAAATTGCCATGTCGGCGGATTTTCTCGTGCAATGCGATATCGCCCGCATCACCGATTGATATGCCATTTGCGGCACGGGTTTTGGTCACATTCACCCAAAGTATCAGCATCAAAACCGCCAATGGCACCGCGTATATCGGGGTAATCTCGAGTGTCATTTCTCTGTCCCTTTCCTTGTTGGTTACGGAATAAAGACGAACGAAGTGGCGGCATTTCGACATAGGCAGCAAAATAATTTGAAAAACCGCATTCCCCTACGCCCCGCCATGCCCTAAAAGGCGCCCAACAGCTGCCTTGGGGGAATTGGATGCAAGAGCCGCAGATTACCGACGAGTTGATTGCCAGCCACGGGCTGAGCAAGGATGAATATGCGCTGATCCTGGATATCATTGGCCGCGCGCCGACATTTACCGAACTTGGTATTTTCTCGGCCATGTGGAACGAGCATTGTTCCTACAAGTCATCAAAGAAATGGCTGCGCACCCTGCCGACCAAAGGCCCGCAGGTCATTTGCGGCCCCGGTGAAAACGCAGGCATCGTCGATATTGGCGACGGGCAATGCGTGGTGTTCAAAATGGAAAGCCACAACCACCCCAGCTATATCGAACCCTATCAGGGGGCGGCCACGGGCGTTGGCGGCATCCTGCGCGATGTGTTCACCATGGGTGCCCGCCCGATTGCGGCGATGAATTCGCTGTCATTCGGCGAACCGTCCCATCCCAAAACCCGCCAGCTGGTGCATGGGGTGGTCGAAGGTGTCGGCGGCTATGGCAACTGTTTCGGCGTGCCCACCGTGGGCGGCGAAGTGCGCTTTGATCCGGCCTATAACGGCAATTGTCTGGTCAACGCTTTTGCCGCCGGTCTGGCCGACACCGACAAGATTTTCTATTCCGCCGCATCAGGCATCGGTATGCCCGTTGTTTACCTTGGCGCAAAAACCGGCCGTGACGGGGTTGGCGGTGCAACCATGGCCTCGGCCGAATTTGACGACACCATCGAGGAAAAGCGCCCCACCGTTCAGGTGGGTGACCCGTTCACCGAAAAGCGCCTGATGGAGGCCACGCTGGAACTGATGGCCACCGGCGCCGTGATCTCGATTCAGGACATGGGCGCGGCGGGTCTGACCTGTTCGGCCGTTGAAATGGGCGACAAGGGTAATTTGGGCGTGCGGTTGGATCTGGACCGCGTGCCGGTGCGCGAGGAAAACATGACAGCCTATGAAATGATGCTGTCGGAATCACAAGAACGCATGTTGATGGTGCTGAACCCCGAGCTTGAGGACGTGGCCAAAGCCGTGTTCGAAAAATGGGATCTGGATTTTGCCATCGTCGGCGAAACCATCGCCGAGGACCGCTTTGTCATCATGCATGGCAATGAACTCAAGGCCGATCTGCCGCTGAAGGCCCTGTCGGGCAACGCGCCGGAATACGACCGCCCGTGGGTGGAAACCCCCGCCGCCGAGCCGCTGGCCGATGTGCCCGAAATCGACGCAATCGAGGGGCTGCGCGCGCTGATCTCGTCACCCAACTATGCCGCGAAACAATGGGTTTACGAGCAATATGACACCATGGTCATGGCCGATTCCGCTGTTCTGCCCGGTATCGGTGCAGGCGTGGTGCGGGTGCATGGCACCGACAAGGCGCTGGCATTCACCTCGGATGTCACACCCCGCTACGTGATGGCCAACCCGCTTGAAGGCGGCAAACAGGCAGTGGCCGAGGCTTACCGCAACCTCTGTGCCGTTGGGGCCAAACCGCTGGCCACCACCGACAATATGAACTTCGGCAACCCCGAAAAGACCGAAATCATGGGACAATTCGTCGGCGCGATCAATGGCATCTCCGAAGCCGTTTCCGCACTGGACATGCCAATCGTGTCTGGCAACGTTTCGCTTTATAACGAAACCGACGGCACCGGCATTCTGCCAACCCCCACCATCGGCGCGGTCGGCCTGATTGAAAACATCGACGATCTGATTTCCGGCGAGGCCCGCGAAGGCCATGTCGCCCTGCTGGTTGGCGATACCACCGGTCACCTTGGGCAATCCGCCCTGCTGGCCGAGGTGTTCAATCGCGAAGATGGCGATGCGCCGCATGTGGATCTCGAGGCTGAACGTCGCGCCGGTGAATTCATCCGCGCCAATGGCGCGTTGATCAAAGCGGTGACCGACCTGTCCGATGGCGGACTGGCACTGGCCGCCTTTGAAATGGCCGAAAACGCGGGCGTTGGCGTCACGCTTGAGGCTGCCGACACCCCCACCCTGTTTGGCGAGGATCAGGCGCGCTACCTGATTGCCTGCAATTTCGATCAGGCCGAAGCGCTGATGATTGCCGCCTCCGAAGCCGGAGTGCCGATTGCCACAGTCGGACGGTTCGGCGGGGATGCGGTGACATTCGGTGACTTCTCGGCACCACTGGCGGAACTGTCCGAAACCTTCCGCAGCAGTTTTGAAGCCACTGTAACTTGAGTGTGACATCGTAATCCGGCAAGGTCCCCTTGCACGGGCGACAATCCCGACTTAAATAGTAAGCAACATAAATTCGGAAGGATATCGCCCATGGCCATGCAAGCCCACGAAGTAGAAGAGCTGATCCGCGCCTCGTTCCCCAATGCCACGATCACGATCGAAGGCGATGACGGGGTGCATTTTTCGGCGATGGTGGTGGATGAAAGTTTTCGCGATATGAACCGTGTGCAGCAACAGCGGGCGGTTTTCGCGGCCTTGAAAGGCAAGATGGATGGCCCGAACGGGGAATTGCATGCACTGGCCCTGACCACCAAGGCACCGGAATAAGCGATGGGCCTGTGGCAAAGCATCCTCTTGGGAATTGCCGCCCTGATTGCTATTGCGATCCTGATTGAAATGATCCTGAAGCGCAACAAGCCGCGGCCACCGCTGGCAAAACAGTTTCTGGATGACGAGGTTTACAACGAGGACGAGGATAAACCAGAACTTGGTATGGAAGCCATCGACATGGACGTGATCCGCGCCTCGGAAGGGGCCAACCGTTCGGCCGCAGCCCTTGGGGCGCGTGATATGCAGTTCTGGACAAGACTTACAAGAAAGCGGCACAGCCGCAAAACAGACACCCCGCCAACGCGGACAAACGGAGATAGAAAATGACCGACGCAACAACCCAGATCAAAGATACAGTCACCAGCAACGATGTGGTTCTGTTCATGAAAGGCACCAAAGACGCGCCACAGTGCGGGTTTTCATCCCGCGTGGCCGGTGTGCTGAATTTCATGGGTGTGGATTTCACCGATGTGAACGTGCTGGCCGATGAGGGCATCCGCCAGGGCATCAAGGACTATTCCGACTGGCCCACCATCCCGCAGCTCTATGTCAAAGGCGAATTTGTAGGCGGTTGCGACATCGTCACAGAAATGACCCTGTCGGGCGAACTGGACCAGTTGTTCGACAAAGAAGGCGTTGCTTACAGCAAGGAAGCCGCCGACAAAATTCGCGAAGCCAACGGTTAAGCCGACGGTTCGCGACTTTCGGATTTGACAGGGGGACGGCGCATTGGCCCGTCCCCTTTGGCCATCAGGGCATCTGCATTGCGCTGGATCGACAGGCTAAAATCCTCGATCCGTTCCAGTTGGTCATCAACATTGGTCTGGAATCCCGCCAGTTGGGTGATCACATAGTTCAGGCTTTCGCCCCCCTTGGACAAACGCGCACTTTCGATATTGCACATCACACGGGTCGAACTTAGCCCAAGGGTAAAGCGTCGCATAACAGCAACCGCGCGTGAAATCCGTAATGCGACTTCGGAAACCTCGTTCAACCCCTCCATCGCCTTGCGGGTCGAGGCCGTCGCCAGATCTGCCATCTGCTTTTGTTCCGTCTTCAGATCACAACCGCCAAGCGCACGCCGCTCCAGAGAAAAACTGGTCGACATTTCCCGCAACATCCGCGCGATACCCAGCAGGAACCGGCATTCGGCAAGCGTGTCACACATGGTGGCAAAATCACTGTCCGAATTGGTGACATAGCGTCGGAACCACTGCGCCATTTCCTCGGACATGGACCAGTAGTTTTGCGACAAGGCGCTGACCGCCCCGCCTGAAGGTTCCAGCCGCGAGGCAATGATGCGCATATTGGTTGGCACGGTGCTGACCGCGTGAAATCCATCCGACAGTGAAATGGTTTCGCTTTTCAGGGCACTGGCCGCCTCCGCCATTTCCGTGAATTTCTCGATTTCCGGATCGACATTTGCGTTAACCTTGACGTCCCGTGCCGCCAGTTCCCGCGTCAGGGCATCGCTTTCAAAGGCCCGATAGTCAGGATACCCCAACTTGCCGATCCGCTTCAATAATTCTGTTGCGCTTTCCTCGGGTGTCAGCCCCTGGTTTTCCTCGGCCTCGCGCAGGGCCTCATATTCCTGTTTGATCGTTTCAAACAGGTCGCTGGCAGGTTTGATCCGGATCGACAGGAACCCGCCCTGAAATGGCATAGCCACCGCATAAACCCAGTAATACAAACCATCCCGCGCCTTGTTCTTGACATATGCTCCGATCGGTTCTCCGGCCTTAAGCGTTTGCCAGAACAGCCAGAACACGCCTTTGGGCATATCGGGGTGGCGGATGCGTTTATGGGGGGCGCCGATCAGATCGGCCCAGTCGTAATCTGAAACCCGCTGGAACACATAGTTCCCGCATTCAATCACCCCGCGATGATCTGTGCGCGAGAAGAAGATTTCATCAAACCCGAAGGGGGCTTCGCCCGAGGCGGGGCGATACACATTTCTTTTTTCAACGAATCCCAACGATCAAACCCTTTGTATTCCGCCCCAACTGTTAGGGGCAAAGGGTTGCCGTCGGGTTAATCCGTTACCCCGCCTTCAATTTCTCCTCGACCTTGTCTGCCAAAGCCTCGGTGCGGGCGGCGATTTCGGCCATGGTGTCGGTGACCATCGGCGGGATCACTGCGACCTCGACCCGTTCGGGTTCGGGGGCCGGTTTTTCGCGCATTTCTTCCAGCAGGGCCTCTTGGGCGCCCAGTTTGCCTTCGGCATCGCGCAGCTTTTCTTCCAGACCGGCAGTTTTGTCGGCCAGCATCAGACCGGCCATCAGCAACATGCGGGGTTCGGGGATCCGGCCGATTTGCTCGGTCAGAACGGTTGCCTCGTTGTCCAGCAGTTTGGCAGCGGCATGCAGGAAATGTTCCTCGCCCTCCTGACAGGCAACGGTGAATTTACGCCCGCCAATGGTGATTGTTGTCTCGGCCATTACGCGCCCTCCCCGATCAGCGGTTTCAATTCGGTCATAATCGTTTCCAGCTCGGCCAGATCGGCCTTGCGGGCGGTTTGCAGCGCCTCGAGTTCGGTTTGCAGGGCCTTGTTGACCAGTTCCGCATCCTTGTCACCCGACGTGGCTTGCTGGGCCTCGGTGGCCTCGCGCAGCTCGTTGTTCAGGGCGATCAGGGTTTTGGCATCTTCTTCCTGGCGCGCCACTGTAGCGGTCAGGTCCGAAATCTGTTTTTCTAGATCCTTGATCAGGGTTTCCTGTTTGTCCTTGATCGCCGCAACGCGTTCTTCCAATTGGGCGTTTGCGGCCTTTTCGGCCTCCAGTGCCTCTTGCAACGCGGCGGTATCGCCGGTGCTTTCGCCAGCCCCGCCTTGCCCCAAGGTATCCACACCGGCATCAATGCGCGCCAGCGCATCCGTGATCCGGCGTTCAAGTTCTGTTATCTCGCTCACTTTGCCTGTCTCCTCACTCGCCTATTCCCACCCTGCGCAAATCTTGCGCGAATCGCAATTCTTCGCACTTACGGGGCGAGTTTACCCAATCAACAGCGGAAATACCCGCCCTTTTCCCCGATCTGCCCCCTGCCCGCTTGATCTTATCTGTGGCGCTGTTATCACCACGGGGTAAGTTTAGCCCCAGATAAGGACAAACCGCCGTGGATATTCAGACTTTGCGCAAAAACCACCCCGATCACTGGATGAAGGCCGCCGCCATCCGCACCCTGACGCTGGACGCCGTTGCGGCGGCGAATTCCGGCCACTCGGGGATGCCGATGGGTATGGCGGATGTCGCCACCGTGCTGTTTGAAAAACATCTGAAGTTTGACGCCAAGGCCCCGCATTGGCCTGATCGCGACCGGTTTATCCTGTCCGCCGGTCATGGCTCGATGCTGATTTATTCGCTGCTGTATCTGACGGGGTATGAACAGGTCACACTGGACGAGATCAAGAATTTCCGCCAGTGGGGCGCGCGCACGGCGGGTCATCCGGAATACGGCCATGTGGAAGGGGTTGAAACCACCACCGGCCCGCTGGGCCAAGGCATTGCCAATTCGGTCGGCTTTGCCATTGCCGAAGAAATCCAGCGCGCGCGTTACGGCAAGAAGGTGGTCAATCACCATACCTATGTTATGGCCGGTGACGGGTGCCTGATGGAGGGCATTTCCCAAGAAGCCATCGGTCTGGCCGGCCGTCAGGAACTGGGCAAGCTGATCGTGCTGTGGGATAACAACGGTATTACCATTGACGGCAAAGTATCCCTGTCGGACCGCACAGACCAGATGATGCGCTTTCGCGCCTCGGGCTGGTCGGTGTTTGAATGTGACGGCCATGATCCGGTTGCAATTGACGAAGCCCTGACAGCCGCCAAGAAGACCAAAAAGCCGTCATTGATCGCCTGCAAAACGCATATCGCCCTTGGCTCCAGCGCGCAGGATACGTCCAAAGGCCACGGCGCCCTGACCGACCCCAAACTGATCGAGGACACCAAAAAGGCATACGGCTGGACATCGCCAGCCTTTACCATCCCCAAGGACATCAAGGCCGAGTGGGAAGCCATCGGCGCCCGCGGCAAGGCGGAACGCGAGGCATGGGAAGAACGTTTTACCACCATCCCCGGCAACAAACAGCGTGAATTCCAGCGCACCTATGCGCTGGACCCGCACAAAAAACTGTCGGCCACCATCAAGGCGCTGAAGAAACAGATTTCCGAAGAAGCCCCCAAGGTTGCCACCCGCAAATCCAGCGAAATGGTGCTGGAAGTGGTCAATCCGTTCATGACGGAAACCGTTGGTGGTTCGGCCGATCTGACCGGATCGAACAACACCAAATCCGGCGATATGAGCACATTCGACATTGATAACCGTGGCGGGCGCTACATCTATTACGGCATCCGCGAACACGGTATGGCGGCGGCGATGAACGGTATGGTGCTGCATGGTGGTGTCCGCCCCTATGGCGGCACATTCATGTGTTTCACCGATTACGCCCGTGGCGCAATGCGCCTGTCCGCCCTGATGCGGGTACCGACGGTTTATGTGATGACCCACGACAGTATCGGTCTGGGCGAAGACGGCCCAACACACCAGCCGGTCGAACATCTGGCCATTTCGCGCGCTACGCCGAACACCTATGTGTTCCGGCCCGCCGATACGGTGGAAACCGCCGAGGCTTGGGAAATCGCGCTAACGTCCAAGGAAACCCCCTCCGTTCTGGCGCTGTCGCGTCAGGGGCTGCCAACCGTGCGTCTGGAACACAAGACCAAGAACATGACTGCACAGGGCGCTTATGTACTGGCCGACGCCGTTGATAAACGCCAAGCGATCATCATGGCCACTGGTTCCGAAGTGGAAATCGCCCTTGCCGCGCGGGACATCCTGCAAGCCGAGGGCATCGGCACCCGCGTTGTATCCATGCCTTGCATGGAGCTGTTCGCGGAGCAGGACGAACGCTATCGCAAGCGCATCCTGCCCGGTGGTCCGGTGCGCGTCGCGGTCGAGGCCGCCGTTCAGATGGGCTGGGATCGCTGGCTGACCGGCGAGCGTGGCAAATCCACCAAGGCGGGTTTTGTCGGCATGGACAGCTTTGGCGCTTCGGCCCCTGCCGATGTGCTCTATGAAAAGTTCGGAATCACCGCACAGGCCGTGGCCGACAAGGTGAAATCCCTGCTGTAAGACATAGCCGATCGAAACACCTGCGGGGGGCTTTGCGGCCCCCCGTTTTTGTTGTTCATGAGTGTTACCGATAACACCAACAGGTCGTTTGCGCTAACACCACATGTTTACGCTAACACACTATCAATAAACACTTTTCCAGAATCACCCCTGCTCCTATACGCATCATTAACGGCGGTTGGTCCGCCTGCGAAAACAGGGAACGCAAAACATGCCAATCACACTTGGAATCAACGGCTTTGGCCGCATCGGTCGCTGCACCTTGGCCCATATAGCCGAGGCCGCCCGCAACGACGTGCGTGTGGTGAAAATCAACGCCACCGGCCCGATTGAAACCAACGCCCACCTGCTGCGTTACGACAGCGTGCATGGCCGGTTTGGCAATGATGTGGTGGTGGATGGTGATACGCTGGATCTGGGCCGCGGCCCGATCAAGGTGTTTTCCACCTATGATCCACAGGAACTGGACTGGGACGGGGTGGATGTGGTTCTGGAATGCACCGGCAAATTCAACGATGGCGTCAAATCCTCGGTCCATCTGGAGCGCGGCGCGAAAAAGGTTCTGATTTCGGCCCCCGCCAGCAATGTAGACCGCACCGTGGTTTACGGCGTCAACCATCGCGATCTACTGGAAACCGATCGGCTGGTATCAAACGGGTCCTGCACCACCAACTGCCTTGCCCCGCTGGCCAAGGTGCTGAACGATGCCATCGGCATTGAACGCGGCATCATGACCACGATCCACAGTTATACTGGCGATCAGCCCACGCTGGACCGCCGCCACAAGGATCTGTATCGCGCCCGCGCCGCCGCCATGGCGATGATCCCCACCTCCACCGGTGCTGCCAAGGCGCTGGGGCTGGTGCTGCCCGAACTGGCAGGCAAACTGGACGGCACCGCCCTGCGCGTGCCCACCCCCAATGTTTCCGCCGTTGACCTGACGTTCGAAGCCAAATGCGATGTCACTGTGGCCGATGTGAACGAAGCGGTGGCCGAAGCCGCGGCCGGCCACATGGGCGCGGTTCTGGCCTATGATGACGAACCCAAAGTCTCGATCGATTTCAACCACACGCCACAGTCGTCGATCTTTGCACCGGAACAAACCAAAGTCGTGGGTGGACGCACGGTGCGGGTGCTGGCATGGTATGACAACGAATGGGGCTTTTCCTGTCGCATGGCCGATGTCGCGGCCACGATGGGGCGCTTTTTGCACTAACGCGGGGGAATAGCCCCCGAAAAGGCGGGTCATGACCAATACGCTGGCAGTTATCTTTGCAGTTCTGATCATCGGTATATTTTCTGCCGATTATTTCTATTATCACTGGGATTTGTGGCTGATCCTCGGGCGGCGGCTGGCGCAACTGACAGAATATCTCGCTTTTTGGCGGTGATCGCGCATTGTTCGGTTGACCTTGGACGCCATTAGGTCATGTTAACGATAACCGCCCACGGGTGACGGTTTTCGTATGATCAATAAGGAGTCCTCCCATGACTGTAAAAGTAGCCATCAACGGCTTTGGCCGCATCGGCCGCAACATCCTGCGTGCCATTGTTGAATCCGGCCGCACCGATATCGAGGTCGTCGCCATCAACGATCTGGGACCGGTCGAAACCAACGCCCACCTATTGCAAT
Organism: Marinosulfonomonas sp.; assembly: GCA_015488685.1. Taxonomy (GTDB): domain Bacteria; phylum Pseudomonadota; class Alphaproteobacteria; order Rhodobacterales; family Rhodobacteraceae; genus Profundibacter. The sequence continues at coordinate 11,491 of WFNH01000053.1, read as the reverse complement.
TTGATTCCGTGCATGGGCGTTTTCCGGTGGATGTGAAAACCACCAAGGACACAATCGACGCAGGCCGCGGCCCGATTGCCGTGACCGCCATTCGCAACCCCGCTGATCTGCCTTGGTCGCATATCGACATCGTGATGGAATGCACAGGTATCTTTACGGCCAAGGAAAAGGCAAAGGTGCATCTGGAAAACGGCGCGTCCCGCGTGTTGGTATCCGCCCCCTCGGCCGGTGCTGACAAAACCATCGTTTACGGGGTGAACCACGACACGTTGACAGGGGATGACCTGATCGTCTCCAACGCATCCTGCACCACCAACTGCCTGTCGCCAGTGGTCAAAACCCTGAATGACGCCATCGGCATCAACCACGGTTTCATGACCACAATCCACAGCTATACGGGTGATCAACCCACGCTGGATACCATGCACAAAGATCTCTACCGCGCCCGTGCCGCTGCCATAAGCATGATCCCGACATCCACCGGCGCCGCCAAGGCCGTCGGTCTGGTTCTGCCGGAACTGAACGGCAAACTGGACGGCGTTTCGATCCGCGTGCCTACCCCGAATGTCTCGGTCGTGGACCTGACGTTCGAGGCATCCCGCGACACAACCATCGAAGAAGTAAACGCTGCCATCAAGGCCGCCGCAGAAGGCCCTCTAAAGGGTATTCTTGGCTATACCGAAGTGCCCAACGTCAGCATCGACTTTAACCACAACCCGCATTCGTCAATCTTCCACATGGACCAGACCAAAGTGGTCGCTGGCAACATGGTGCGGATATTGACGTGGTATGACAATGAATGGGGTTTTTCCAACCGCATGTCCGATACCGCCATAGAAATGGCCAAATACCTGTAAGACAGATAAGCTAGCTGCCCGCGCCAAGACCGGCGCGGGCGACTGTACTAAGCGAATTTCGCTTTCAGCGCTTTTTCCACGTCCGGTGTGACGAATTTGGAAATATCCCCGCCCAACCGCGCGATTTCCTTCACCAGTTTGCTGGCAATCGCCTGATGCTTGGCATCGGCCATCAAAAACACGGTTTCGATCGTATCATCCATTGCCCGGTTCATACCAACCATCTGATATTCATATTCAAAATCCGCCACCGCCCGCAGGCCGCGAATGATAATCTGCGCGCCAACATCATTGGCACAATCAATCAGCAGGTTTTCAAACGGATGCACCACAATCTCGCAGCCGGTTTCCTTTGACAGTCCGGCAGATTCGGCCTCGACCATCGCCACCCGTTCTTCCAGTGTAAACATCGGCCCCTTGTCGCGGTTGATCGCAACACCAATCACCAGACGGTCTACCAATGCGGCCCCGCGGCGAATAATATCGACATGGCCCATGGTGATCGGATCAAAGGTTCCCGGATATAATGCAATGCGCATGGTCTGCCCCCTTAGCTTCAGCCGCACGCAACAATATTGCGCGCCCGATTGCAAGCAGAATACCACCCGTCCCTTCTTCTTTTTCTAAATACCTGCGCCGCAGGCATCAAGCGAGCCCCCCTGGGGGCGAGCCTTGGGCGACGCGCGTCAGCGCGGCGCAACCGCCTCAGTGCCCCATAATCATTCCTTCAAGCGCCTTCTTCTCCATTGAAAGTTCGCTCAAACGGGCCTTGACCACGTCACCAATGGTTATCAACCCGACCATTTCGCCATCCCGGATCACCGGCATATGACGAAACCGCCCCTCGGTCATCTTCTTCAAAACATCATCAGCCCGTTCGTTGCAGTTACAAGTGACAAGGTTTCGTGTCATCATATCATCCACCTTGTCTGATAGACAAACCGCACCCCGTTTGCCCAACTCGCGCACAATATCGCGTTCCGAAAGGATTCCATCCGCTGTTTTCCCCGTCGCAGACACCACAACCGAGCCAATCCGGTTATTCGATAAAACCGAAGCCGCATCCGCCACGCTTGCCCCCGGTTTGACGGTAATAACCCCCTCGGTTGCCTTGGATTTCAGGATGTGTTGAACTAGCATCGGCGTCTCCTTCATAGGTTTCGTGATACACACAGCGTCCCCTGCCTGCGACATTCTGTCAAGTCGCGCGTTTTGCCTGCCCTTCCAGTAGCGCAACTTCTCGCCGAATACCTGTTATAAAACTCTCGGCAAAGCGGTTCAGGCGTTCGACTCGCTTGTCGTCCAGATGCCGCACCAGATAGAAGGTGCGCGTCAGCGAAACCTTGTCGGGCAACACGCGGCGGATGTCGGGCAATGTGGGCATACAGAAATCATGCACAATCGCCAGCCCCGCGCCCTGACGCACCCAGTTCACCTGCACCGCCACCGAATTTGATGCCAGCGAAACATGATCAACGCCGGTTTCCGCCAGATAATCCACCTCTTTGTCGAAAATCATATCGGGGATATAACCGATGATCCGGTGCCCCTTCAGGTCTTTCAGTTTGCGAATGGGTGCGTGGCTGTCCAGATAACCCTGTGTCGCCGCCAGATGCAGTTTGTAATCGGTAATTTTCTGCGCCATCAGCCGCCCCGCCGTAGGCCGCGACAGGGTGATTGCCATGTCGGCCTCGCGTTTGGACAGGTTGAACACGCGGGGCAGCGCCACGATCTGCACCTCCAGCCCAGGGTTTTCATCGCAAATCGCCGCACAAACCTGCGGCAACAGATAATTGGCCGAACCATCCGGTGCCCCGATCCGCACCACACCGCTTAACTGCCCCGCTTGCCCGTGCAATTCCTCGGCCCCCTGTGCCAGCGCGGTTTCGGCCCGTGTGGCATGGGCCAACAGTCGCTCGCCCTCGCTATTCAAAACATAGCCCTGCACCGATTTGGCAAACAGCGCCGCCCCCAGCTTATCCTCAAGCCGCGCAATCCGCCGCCCCACGGTGGCGGGGTCCAGTTTTAGCGCCTTTCCGGCCCGTGACAGGCTCTCGGCCCGCGCCACCGCCAGAAACACCCGCATATCGTCCCAGTCATACGCCATCTCTATACCTGTATTATTGCAAAGCTCCTTTGGGAAAGTGCCTCTTTTCATTGTATTTATGCAAGGATATTCTGCGCGGGAGTTTAACCCGAGGAGGATTCTATGTACGAAATTCACCATTTTGTTGACAGCAAAGTCACCAAAGGCACGTCAGGCCGCATGGCCGACATCCTGAACCCCGCCACTGGCGAAGTTCAAGGCAAGGTCGCCCTGGCCAACAAGGCCGAAATGGATGCAGCCATCGAGGTTGCCGCCAAAGCCCAGCCCGCATGGGGCGCGCTGAACCCGCAGAAACGTGGCCGCGTGATGATGGCGATGGTTCACTTGCTGAACCGCGACATGGATAAACTGGCCGAAGCCCTGAGCCGTGAACACGGTAAAACCCTGCCTGACGCCCGTGGCGACGTGCAACGTGGTCTGGAAGTGATCGAGTATTGCATCGGCGCCCCACAAATGCTGAAGGGCGAATACAGCGACAACGCCGGCCCCGGCATCGACATGTATTCCATGCGCCAGCCGCTGGGTGTAACGGCCGCCATCGCACCGTTCAACTTTCCCGCAATGATTCCGCTGTGGCAGGTTGGCCCTGCGCTGGCTTGCGGCAATGCCGTAATCATGAAACCGTCCGAACGCGACCCTTCCGTGCCGTTGATGATTGCCGAACTGTTTGCCGAAGCCGGCCTGCCCGATGGCATCCTGCAAGTGGTGAACGGCGACAAGGAAGCGGTTGATGCGATCCTTGACAATGAAACAATCCAGGCTGTCGGCTTTGTCGGCTCGACCCCGATTGCGCAGTATATCTACAGCCGCGCCTGTGCCAACGGCAAACGTGCCCAGTGTTTCGGTGGTGCGAAAAACCACATGATCATCATGCCCGACGCCGATATGGATCAGGCGGCAGATGCGCTGGTCGGGGCCGGTTTCGGCGCGGCCGGCGAACGCTGCATGGCCATTTCGGTGGCCGTCCCGGTGGGCAAGGAAACCGCAGACAAACTGATCGAAAAACTGGTGCCGCGGATCGAAAAATTGCGCGTTGCCCCATACACCGACGGTGATGATGTCGATTACGGCCCGGTTATCACCGCTGCCGCCAAGGAAAACATCCTGCGTCTGATCCAGACCGGTGTTGACCAGGGCGCCAATCTGGTGGTCGACAATCGCGACTTCAAATTGCAAGGCTATGAAGACGGTTTTTTCGTTGGCCCGCACCTGTTCGACAACGTCACAACAGATATGGACATCTACAAGACCGAAATCTTCGGCCCTGTCCTGTGCACCGTGCGCGCCGAAACCTACGAAGAGGCCATCGGCTATGCCATGGACCACGAATACGGCAACGGTACCGCGATCTTTACCCGCGATGGCGACACGGCGCGTGATTTTGCCAACCGGATCAACATCGGTATGGTCGGTATCAACGTGCCCATCCCGGTTCCGCTGGCCTATCACACCTTTGGCGGCTGGAAGAAATCCGGCTTTGGCGACCTGAACCAGCACGGTCCGGATGCGTTCAAATTCTTCACCCGCACCAAAACCGTGACATCGCGCTGGCCATCAGGCCTGAAAGAAGGTGGCGAATTCCACTTCAAGGCGTTCGATTAAGGTTCAATACCCTTTAGCACAGGGTAACACAGCAACTCCGCCATTCCGTGGCGGGGTTGCTTCAAAGCCGTTACACGATATACCAATATACCATTGTGCCATTTTTCATTTACCACTAACATTTTTCATTCCAATACGCCCCGCAAAGCCCGAGACAATCACGTTTCAAGACAACCGAGGATACCCTTTGGCCTATTTCTTTCGCCTTTTTCCGGAGCACAGCCTTGTTTATGTACGCTACAGCGGAACCGTAACAATTGACGATTACCTGTCTGTTGTTGAAGGGGTCCGCGACCATCCGGACTTTAGCCTTGATTTCAAACACCTGATCGACCTGACCCGCCTCACCAATCTTAAACGTGAATACGTCAAGGTAATGATGGCACAAGCCAGAATTGCGGAGCTGGTGGCAAGTTCCAGATCGGATATCCTGAGCGTTGTTGTCGCACCGACACCCATCGCGATGGAAGCCGCCTCATTGGTCATTCGGTCCTGGGACAAGCTGGATACACCCGTTGTGCGCCGGATCGTTTCGGATATGTCCGAAGCCGAAGCCCTGCTGGGATGCCGCAAAGGCACCCTGCCGGAATTGCTAAACCAATTCAGCTAGCCCTTGCCAGAATCCAAAACCCCTGCAATCCTGCCCATATAATTACAAAGGGGAGGACGCCATGCCGTTTCAAGAGCCGCCTTTCACCATGGGGGTCGAAGAAGAATACCTACTGGTCGATGCCCAAACGCTGGAACTGGCCCGCGCCCCACAGGCGTTGATGGACAGTTGCATGGCCGAAATGGACGGTCAGGTCAGCCCCGAATTTCTGCAATGCCAGATCGAGGTCGGAACCAAAGTGTGTCAGACCATTGGTGAGGCCCGCGAAGACCTGAAACGCCTGCGCGCCTGCATTTCCAACCGCGCCGCTGATCACGGTTTGGTGCCGATCGCGGCCTCGTGCCATCCCTTTGCCGACTGGAAGGACCAGCATCACACTGACAAGGATCGCTACAACGCCCTGCGCAATGATCTGGCCGGCGTGGTGCGGCGGATGCTGATTTGCGGCATGCATGTGCATGTGGGCATTGGTCAAAAAGACCTGCGCATCGATCTGATGAACCAGCTGACCTATTTTCTGCCGCATCTGCTGGCGCTGTCCACCTCGTCGCCCTTTTGGCAGGGCGATGACACCGGTCTGGCCAGTTACCGGCTGACAGTGTTTGACAACCTGCCCCGCACCGGCCTGCCGCCGCAACTGCGCAGCTGGGGCGAATTCGAACGATCGGTTCAGGCGTTGGTCGGGCTGGGCGTGATCGAGGACAGCAGCAAAATCTGGTGGGATTTGCGCCCCTCGTCACGGTTTCCCACCATTGAATCAAGGATTTGCGATGTTTCCCCGCGTCTGGAACATGCCCTGTCCCTTGCGGCGCTGACCCAGTGTTTAACGCGGATGTTGTGGCGTCTGTCCAAGAAAAACCAGCGCTGGCGGCTTTATGACAACTTCCTTGTTTCCGAAAATCGCTGGCGCGCGCAACGCTATGGTGCCACCGGCGGGCTGATTGATTTTGGCCGTGGTGAAATTGTGCCGATGGACGAACTGGTGCAGGAAATGATTGATTTGCTGGCGCAGGACGCCAAGGCGCTGAACTGTACAGCTGAAATTGAAAACGCCCTTCAGATCACCAAGAACGGCAACAGTTCCGAACGCCAGCGTACCGCCTATCAGGCTGCGATCCAGGCTGGAAAATCAACGGATGACGCCCTGCGCGATGTGGTGCGACACCTGATCGAGGAATATCACGCCGATCTGTGACAACGCATATTCGCGGGCGGAACTGTTTTCTTACAAAGAAAACAGGCTGAAATCTTTTGAAGATTTCGGGGCAACCGGCGCTCTCAAGTTGTCGCTTGCAAAACTCCTGTAAGAATTGGAAATTAAACAGGCGTTCAATTCATCTGCTGCGGGGAAGACCATGGATTTTGCACTGACCGAAGAACAAACCCTGATTTTCGACATGGCCAAGGCGTTTGGCGAGGAACATATCGCCCCCTTTGCCCAAGAATGGGAAAAATCCGGCGATATCCCCAAAGACCTGTGGCCCAAACTGGCCGAACTGGGCTTTGGCGGGCTGTATGTGTCCGAGGAAAACGGAGGCGCTGGCCTGACCCGACTTGACGCAACACTGGTGTTCGAGGCGCTGTCGATGGCCTGCCCGTCCGTTGCGGCCTTCCTGTCGATCCACAACATGTGCGCGGCGATGCTGGATAAATTCGCCTCGCCTGAATTGCGCGAAAAATACCTGCCCCGCGCCATCACGATGGAGACGTTTTTTTCCTACTGCCTGACCGAACCCGCCAGCGGCTCGGATGCGGCAGCACTCAAAACCAAAGCGGTTGAAACCGGCGCAGGCTTTACCCTGACCGGCACCAAGGCCTTTATTTCCGGCGGCGGCTATTCGGACGCCTATATCGTCATGGCCCGCAGCGGTGGCGACGGCCCCAAGGGGATTTCCGCCTTTGTAATTGACGATGGCACCGAGGGCCTGAGTTTTGGCGGGCTTGAGGAAAAGATGGGCTGGCGCAGTCAACCGACCCGTCAGGTGCAACTGGATAATTGCCAGATACCGGCGGGCAACCTGCTGGGGGAACTGGGCATGGGGTTCACTTATGCGATGAAAGGTCTGGACGGGGGGCGTTTGAATATTTCCGCCTGCTCGCTTGGGGGTGCACAGGCCGCGCTGACCAAAACGTTGGAGTATATGGGCGAGCGCAAGGCGTTTGGCCGCCCGATTGACCAGTTTCAGGCGCTGCAATTCCGTTTGGCGGATATGGAAATCGAAATGGCTGCGGCGCGGGTGTTCCTGCATCAGGCCGCTTGGAAGCTGGATCAGGGCTCGCCGGATGCTACGAAATACTGCGCTATGGCCAAAAAATTTGTCACCGAGGCCGGCAGCAAAGTGGTGAACCAGTGCCTGCAACTGCATGGCGGTTATGGCTATCTGGCCGATTACGGTATCGAAAAACTGGTGCGCGATTTACGGGTGCATGAAATCCTTGAGGGCACCAATGAAATCATGCGCATGATCACAGCGCGGCAAATGCTGGCGGAGCGCGGGTAGATGGCCGAAATCGACATTCGCAAAGATGGCAGGCTGGGGCGGATCACCTTGCACCGCCCCGAGGCGCTGAATGCGCTGACTTACGAGATGTGTCTTGAGATTGAAAAGGCGCTGGATGCGTGGTGCGCGGATGACGACGTTAAAATGCTGCTGATTGATGCGGCTGGGGATCGGGCATTTTGTGCGGGCGGCGATATTGCCGAAATGTATGCCAGCGGCAAACGCGGTGATTATGAATACGGGCGCAGGTTCTGGCGCGATGAATACCGGATGAACGCCAAACTGTTCGAATTTCCCAAACCCGTGGCCAGCCTGATGCAGGGGTTTACCATGGGTGGCGGCGTTGGTGTGGGCTGTCACGGCAGCCACCGGATCGTCGGCGACAGCAGCCAGATCGCCATGCCGGAATGCGGCATCGGTCTGGTGCCGGATGTGGGTGGCTCGTTGATCCTGGCCCGCGCGCCCGGACGGCTGGGCGAATACATCGGCACCACCGGCGCACGGCTGGGGGCGGATGATGCGATTTATGCAGGCTTTGCCGATTACTACATCCCCGAATCCGACTGGCCCACGATAACCGCGGCGCTGGTGAAAAGCGGTGACTGGACCCTGATTGATCAGGCCGCCCAGACCGCGGATCATGGCCGCCTGAAAGGGCAAGAGGCCGAGATCAACAAACATTTTGGCGGCGAGACGCTGGGCGATATTCTGCGTTCGCTTCAGTCCGATGAAACCGAGTTTACCACTGCAACCCTGAAATCGCTGGGCCGCAACGCGCCTTTGTCGATGGGCTGTGCAGTGGAAATGGTGCACCGTTTGCGCGGCACCGACGACATCCGCCGCGCGCTGGATCTGGAATACCGCTTTACCTACCGCTCAATGGAGCACGCCGATTTCATCGAGGGCATCCGCGCCGCGATCATCGACAAGGACCGCAAGCCGAAATGGAAACACAAACTGGGTGATCCCGTTGATCTGGACGTCACAAAAATGCTGCTGCCGCTTGGGGCGGATGCGCTGAAACTTTAAGGGAGAAACGAAATGAAAGTCGGATTTATTGGCCTTGGCAACATGGGCGCCCCGATGGCGGACAATCTGGCCAAGGCGGGCCATGATGTAACAGGGTTTGACCTGCAAGCCCCCTGCCCCGAAGGTGTGGCCAAAGCCGAAAACGCCACTGATGCCGCCAAAGGGCAGGACGTGGTGATCACCATGCTGCCCAACGGCGCGATCCTGCGCTCTGTCGCGAATGAAATCATCCCTGCGATGGACAAGGGCGCGGTGCTGCTGGATTGTTCGACCGTCGATGTGGAAAGTGCCCGCGCGGTGGCCGAGCAGGCCGATGCCGCTGGCGTAATGACCGTGGATGCCCCCGTTTCTGGCGGTGTTGGTGGTGCTTCTGGTGGCACGCTGACCTTTATGGCTGGTGGCAGTGAAGAAGCCTTTGCCAAGGTGAACCCGCTGTTTGATGTGATGGGCCAAAAGGCCGTGCATTGCGGTGATTCCGGCGCTGGCCAATCGGCAAAAATCTGCAACAACATGATCCTTGGCGTCACCATGATCGCCACCTGCGAGGCCTTTGCCCTGGCCGATAAACTGGGACTGGACCGTCAGAAAATGTTCGACGTGGTCAGCACCTCGTCCGGTTACAGCTGGACCATGAACGCCTATTGCCCCGCCCCCGGTGTCGGCCCTACTTCGCCTGCCGATAATGATTACCAGCCGGGTTTTGCCGCTGAATTGATGCTGAAAGATTTGCGTCTGTCACAACAGGCTGCCGAAGCGGTGGACGCCGACACGCCGATGGGGCATTCTGCAACGGATCTGTATGCACAATTCGTTGAACAGGAAGGTGGCAAGGGAATGGACTTTAGCGCAATGCTCCCCCGTTTTGAAAAACGCCATCGCGGGTGATGGGTTGGGTTTCACAGGCGCCTGATCTTGCGGGGTTAGATGCCGAAACCACGGCCCGTTTGGATACGTTAACGCCAATGGATGTCCCCAAAGGGGCCATCCTGTTTTCCCCCGGCGACTCGGTTAAAGGCTATGTCGTGGTGCTGTCGGGCAAGGTGAATGTATCACTGACCGGCGCAACGGGGCGCGAAATTCTGCTCTATGAAGTTGCCCCCGGGCAATCCTGTATCCAAAGCACTTTGGGCCTGTTAGGCGGTGATGATTACACAGCCGAAGCCGTTGCAGAAAGTGACAGCAGGCTGGTACTGCTTCCCCGCGCGATGTTCATGGACCTGCTGGACGCCTCGCATACCTTCCGTGCCTTGGTGTTCACCGCCTTTGCCGGACGGATGCAAACCATGATGCAACTACTTGAAAAGGTTGCATTTCAACGGGTCGAATGCCGCCTAGCCGCGCATTTGCTGGCGCATTCGGATATAGATGGATCGCTAAGTGTCACCCAACAAGACCTTGCCACAGCGGTGGGCAGCGCCCGCGAAGTGATTTCACGCAGGTTGGATGCATGGTCGCGACGGGGCTGGGTGAAAACAGGGCGCGGCACGTTGCAAATTGTTGATGCAGATGCCCTGCAAACCCTTGCAAACGAGCCTATGTGACCCTGTCACAGACAACAGCAGGGGGAATCGGTTAGATTACACTTAATCGGGTTTAACCAAGGAGACTTCCCATGCTTAAGAAAAACGTAGGTAATATTGACCGTATCATCCGCTTTGTTGTCGGCGCTGCTCTGATCATCGCCTATTTCGTGATGGACAATGCCAGCCCCTGGCTGCTGATCGGGATCATCCCGCTGGCCACCAGCCTGATGTCCAGTTGCCCCGCTTATACGCTGCTGGGCCTAAACACCTGCCCGTTGAAAAACAAAAGCGAAAGCTGATTGATATGTTGCCCCGGACCTGATCCGGGGCAGCGCCTTTACAGCATCCCCTTAAGATACTGGCCGGTGTAGCTACGCTGTTCTTTCGCCACGTCCTCGGGCGTGCCAACGGCAATAATTTCACCGCCCCCGTCCCCGCCTTCGGGTCCGATGTCGATGATCCAGTCGGCCGTTTTCACCACGTCCAGATTGTGTTCGATCACCACCACCGTGTTGCCCTGATCCACCAGTTCGTGCAGCACTTCCAGTAATTTACGCACATCTTCGAAATGTAGCCCCGTGGTTGGTTCATCCAGAATATAGAGCGTGCGACCGGTTGAACGTTTGGCCAGTTCCTTTGACAGTTTCACCCGCTGCGCTTCGCCACCTGACAGCGTGGTTGCCTGCTGCCCGACCTTGATATAACCCAGCCCCACCCGCATCAGCGCATCCATCTTTTCGCGGATGCTGGGCACAGCTTTGAAAAATTCTTGCGCTTCTTCGACCGTCATATCCAGCACATCGGCAATGCTTTTACCCTTAAAGCGGATTTCCAGCGTTTCGCGGTTGTACCGTTTGCCCTGACAGGTTTCGCATTGCACATAAACGTCAGGCAAAAAGTGCATCTCGATCTTGATCAGCCCGTCGCCCTTACAGGCCTCGCAACGCCCGCCCTTGACGTTGAAGGAAAACCGCCCGGGTTTATAGCCGCGGGTTTTGGATTCCGGCAGGCCGGCGAACCAGTCGCGGATCGGGGTAAAGGCGCCGGTGTAGGTGGCGGGGTTTGAACGCGGCGTGCGGCCAATCGGGCGCTGGTCGATGTCGATCACCTTGTCCAGATGCTCTAGCCCTTTGATGGTTTCACAAGGCGCGGGCGTTTGGCGGGCACCGTTCAGGCGCATGGAGGCGGTTTTGAACAGGGTTTCGATGGTCAGGGTGGATTTGCCGCCGCCCGACACGCCTGTCACACAGGTAAATTTCGCC
>WFNH01000052.1 GCA_015488685.1 Marinosulfonomonas sp. | reverse complement strand
TCGCGATTTTGACAGCCGCGAGGGTGCACCGCATGACCTGTTCCATGATCCGGACTGGGCAGAAACGCTGATCCAGCTATATTCCTTTTCCAAGGCATACCGCCTGACCGGCCACCGTGTGGGCGCAATTGTTGCCAGCCAAAGCCGTCTGTCCGAGGTCGAGAAATTTCTTGATACAGTCGCGATCTGCCCCAACCAGTTGGGCCAGCACGCCGCCCTATGGGGGATGCAGAACCTGTCGCAATGGCTGGCTGGCGAGCGCAGCGAAATCCTGTCGCGGCGCGGGGCTATTCTGGCCGGTTTCGGCGTACTCGAGAAACAGGGTTGGACCCTTCTGGGCTGCGGCGCCTATTTCGCCTACGTCGAACACCCTTTCCCGATCCCGTCTGACAGGTTGGCGCAAAATCTGGTGCGCGATGCGGCAGTTTTATTACTGCCCGGCACCATGTTCATGCCCGAGAGCGACACCAGCGGGCAGCACCAGCTGCGTATCGCCTTTGCCAATATCGATTCCAGCGGCATTTCCATGCTTTTTGACCGGCTAAAAACTATCACCGGCTAAGAGCCGCTAAAACCTGCGCTGCCACTCTTGCCCCCCGCCCCACAACCGCCTAAACATCGCTAAACACTATTCAGCGAGGGCCCCATGGCACAAAGCATCAAGAAAAAATCAGCCAATTTTGTCGTCTGGATGATCCTGCTTTTACTTGTCATCGGGCTTGGTGGTTTCGGAGTGCGCAATTTCGGGGGCCGCACGGCCGCTGTTGCCACAGTCGGTGACACCAAGGTTGACATCAACGAATATTACAACAGTCTGCAACAGGAATTGCGCAGCTATCAGGCACAGACAGGCAAACCGATTCCTCTGTCACAAGCGATTGCCCTTGGTATTGACCGCAATGTCCTTGCCCGACTCGTCACATCTGCAACCCTCGATAATGAAAACAAGCGCATCGGCCTGTCGGTTGGTGACGAACGTGTGCGCGCCGAAATTCTATCCACCCCTGCCTTTCAGGGCCTTGATGGTAAATTCAGCCGTGATAATTATCGCGCGGCCCTGAAACGCACCGGAATGAGCGAAGCGGAATACGAGGATAAAATTCGTGCCGAAACAGCCCGCACTCTGTTGCAAGGGGCCATCATAAACGGCACGGCCGCCCCCGCTGCCATGACCGATGCTTTCGTCGAATACACCCGCCAACGGCGCAATTTCAGCTGGATCAAACTGGATGCCTCGGCCCTTCCCGAGCAAGTGCCAGAACCCACGGACGAGCAGCTAAAAGCCTATTATGATGCGCACAAGGCCGATTTTACCGTGCCGGAAAAGAAACGCCTGTCCTATGTCTGGGTCACACCTGATATGATCGTTGATAAAATCGACGTCAGCGCAGAAGACCTGCAAAAAGAATATGACAGCCGTGCCGATGAATACCAGAAACCCGAACGACGTCTGGTCGAACGTCTGATCTATCCGGATGCGGATTCGGCCAAAGCGGCCAAGGACAGACTGGACGCAGGCGATGCCACTTTTGAAGATCTGGTCAAGGACCGTGGCCTGACCCTGCTGGACATTGATCTGGGCGATACCACGATTGATACGCTGGGTGACGCGGGCAAAGCCGTGTTTGCAATGGACGCCCCCGGTGTGATTGGCCCGATCGAAACCAATCTCGGCCCTGCTTTGTTTCGCATGAACGGCATTCTGCCCGCCCAGACAACCACCCTCGAAGATGTACGCGAACAGTTGCAAAGCGAACTGGCCATGGACCGCGCGCGCCGCCAGATTGCCGCCAGTATTACCGACATAGACGACATGCTGGCCGGTGGTGCCAGCCTGAAAGAGGTGGCCGATGAAACCGACATGCAGTTGGGGCAAATCGACTGGTCCGAAGGCGACAGTGACGGCATCGCGGGCTACAATGCCTTTCGCGAGGCCGCAGCGGCAGTTCAGGACGGGGACTATGCCGAGGTCAAGGATCTGGATGATGGCGGCATTTTCGCGCTCGAGTTTGACGAAACCGTGCCCCCTACCCTGAAACCACTGGACAGCGTGATGTCCGATGTAATCGCCGGATGGGAAAAAACGGAAATCGAAAACCGCCTGACCAAACTGGCCGATGACCTGCTGGCACGGTTGAACGAAGGCCAGACGATGGAGGCCCTTGGCTATCCCGTCACAAACGAGGCTGAAATCCTGCGCAATGCCAATATCCAGGGCCTGCCCTTTGGCATGATTCAGACTGTATTCGAGATGGACAAGGGACAGACCAAAACCGTAGACGGTGACGGCATGGTTTATCTGGTGCATCTGGATGACACCCTTCCCCCGGATGAAAATGATCCCGATCTTGCAAAAACCCGCAGCGGTCTGGAAACCGCCATCGCGCAGGCCTTGTCGGACGATATTTTCACAGCCTACGCCGGTTCCCTGCAAAACAATGCGCGGGTAAATATCAACCAGGCAGCAGTGAATGCCGTTCATGCCCAGTTCCCGCAATAACATCCAAAGGCTGATCCCGTGGCACTAACACCGACATTTACGGCCTTCGAGGCCGGTTTCAACAACGGGAAAAACCAGCTGGTCTATACCCGTCTGGCAGCCGATCTGGACACGCCGGTTTCCCTGATGCTGAAACTGTCCGAGGCCCGCACCGACAGCTTCATGCTGGAATCCGTTACCGGCGGCGAGGTGCGCGGGCGTTATTCGATCATCGGTGCCAAGCCTGATCTGATCTGGCAATGCCACGGCGAAGTCAGCCGGATCAACCGCATGGCCCGCATTGATCGCGATGCTTATCAGGAACAATCCGGCAATCCGCTGGACAACCTGCGCGCCCTGCTGGCCGAAAGCCGCATCGACATGCCCGACGATCTGCCGCCCGCCTCGGCGGGTCTGTTCGGATACCTTGGTTATGACACCATCCGGCTGGTCGAACACCTGCCCGACGTGAACCCCGACCCTTTGGGCCTGCCCGACGCGGTGCTGATGCGCCCCTCGGTCGTGGTGGTGCTGGACGGGGTGAAGGGCGAAGTGATCGTCGTGGCCCCCGCATGGGCCGACAGCGGGTTATCCGCCAAAGCCGCCTATGCGCAGGCCGCCGAACGGGTGATGGACGCGGTGCGTGATCTGGAACGCCAAACGCCCGATGCCGCCCGCGATCTGGGCGATGCCGCCCCGATCGGCGATATCCGTTGCAACTTTACCCACGAAGGCTACAAAGCCGCAGTGGAAAAGGCCAAGGATTACATCCGCGCCGGTGACATCTTTCAGGTGGTTCCCAGCCAACGCTGGGCGCAGGATTTCACCCTGCCGCCGTTCTCGCTATACCGCAGTTTGCGCCGCACCAACCCGTCGCCGTTCATGTTCTACTTCAACTTTGGCGGCTTTCAGGTGATTGGCGCCAGCCCGGAAATTCTGGTGCGGGTGTTTGGCCGCGAAATCACCATCCGCCCGATCGCCGGCACCCGCCCACGCGGCGCCACCCCGGACGAGGACCGCGCGCTGGAAGCGGACCTGCTGGCCGATAAAAAAGAGCTGGCCGAACACCTGATGCTGCTTGATCTGGGCCGCAACGATGTGGGCCGCGTGGCCAAAATCGGCACGGTGCATCCGACCGAGGAATTCATTGTCGAACGCTACAGCCATGTGATGCATATTGTGTCCAACGTTGTGGGCGAGCTGGCCGATGATCAGGACGCCCTGTCGGCGTTCTTTGCCGGTATGCCAGCGGGCACAGTGTCAGGTGCCCCCAAGGTGCGCGCGATGGAGATCATCGACGAACTGGAGCCGGAAAAACGCGGCGTTTACGGTGGTGGCTGTGGCTATTTCGCAGCCAATGGCGACATGGACATGTGCATCGCCTTGCGAACAGCGGTGGTCAAGGACGAGACCCTGTATATTCAGGCCGGTGGTGGTGTAGTCTATGATAGCGACCCCGAGGCCGAATATCAGGAATCGGTCAACAAATCCAAAGCCATCCGCAAGGCCGCCGAGGATGCAGGGCTGTTTGTGCGCGGGCGGAATTAGAGGCGGGCGAAGTGGTCCTACAAAATCGGACAGTCTGTTAAGATGTATTCCAACGTGAATACGGAATACCAAAATGACGAAACTTGGGTTGTTTCAAACATAGAAGAATTTAGTCTTACAGAAGGTGTAGAAATTCCAACTTTGGAAATAGTCAAATGAAATCGTTGCTGGAGTTAATAAGGCGACCTTTACTTTACACATGTATAGCGTCGCCCGCTTTTCTATTTAGTGTTTTGCTGCTTCCAAATACTGGGTTTGCTGATATTTCAATTCCGGCGAAATGCCTTTCTGCCCCAACGAACCTGGAAATTGATGAGATACCGGCAGCAGTTTCAGACTTTACGCGTATAGCAGCATTGTCACAACATAATGGCAAATACGAGGCTGCTTTTGTATGTTCAAAAGCTCTTCTTGAAATGGTTGAGGCCAATTCCGATACTTCAATTGCAGATAAAATCAGCGCTGTGTCTTTGCGCACCGATATATTAAAAAAGCAAAATAGACTAGATGGGCTAATTGAAGTATACATTTTAGGATTAGAGATGATCATCGCCGATGGTGGGGATGACGAGCTTGAAATTGCTATAATGGTTAGTTCCTTGTCTGACTTTCTATATATTAGACGCGATCCTAGGGCATTTTCCTCATATTATGCGATGAGCAAGATGGGTGCGTGCTATCCTATTTTTCAATCAATTAATGAAATACATTTGCAAAGAAAAAACGAAACTGCGGCTTGGCACAACGCCAAATTATTTCCGCTTCCTACTAACGAGACCTGCCCCACGGCCTCATATTTTCTTGCATTGGCAAGGTCTACGAGGACTAACAATTAGACGGCCCTGCTTATGCTTGCTTATACGTCTCGTTCTCATACGCCCCATGATAATCTCATTGGTGGTTATCTAGGACAGTCTCACAATGCAATCATCGCATTGCGTGACAATGCTTCAGGGCGGATAATATCTTTGCGCCAGTCAACGGATTGTTGCATCGGGTCCAGCCTGCCATTTCCTGTTGTGCCAACCAACTTGCATCATCCAGCCCCTACCCCCCCTTCAACACCGCCGACACCGGTGCAATCGCCACGCTGGCGGCGCGGCCCTCCAGTGCCCATAGCACCAATGCCTTGATGGTTTCGGGGCGGGTATGGCCCAGCATGATCACGCTACCCTCTTGTGCTGCGCGAAACGCTGCGCGGTCCAGATACTGGCGAATTGCCGACACTTCTTCGTTTCCGGCATCCAGCTCCCGAAAGATCAGCGCCGCAGGCACCCCTTCGCGTTGTGCCGCTTTCTGGGCCGAGTTCAGCCCCTTGCTGGGCGTCACCAATCCAAATCCCCGATCGGCCAGAATACCCGCAATCTGTTGCGCTTCGACAGCCGTTGCATCACGATCCAGAACGGCAACGGCTTCGGGGATCGCATTCATGTAAGCCTCAAAAGCAACAGCAACATCGCTGGCACTTGCGCCCTTTGGCAGGTTCGTTACCAACAAGACCTCGAAACCGGCAGCCCGATAGCGGGCCGCAGCTTCGCTGGCGTCATCCCGCGTGGCATCAATAGCAAAACTAAGCGGAAATGGCAGATTCGCCAGCGCATCATCCGATATTGGCGTATTCGGGTTGTCGATCAAAACCACAGACAGCATCGGCTTTGCATCGGGGTTTTCAAACGGCATTGCAAAGCGGGTCAATGCCCCATCAGTGGTTTGGCCTGCATCCGCCTGATCACTTGCTACAGGTGCATCTGACTCAGGCTCGGCCGCGCCACCGATGGTGGGCAAACGCCGGGTATTTGCACCTGTTGTTTCGGCCTCCGGGGCCGCATCTGCCTCGGGGGTTTCAGCTTGCGGTTCAGTTGCGGCCTCGTCAGATGGCTCTGGTGCCGTGATTTGTGGCAATGCCGCTATTCTGGGTTCAGCGGTATCCGTTTCCGGTGTAGCTGGCTCAACCACGCCCTCTTCAACAACCTCGGGCGCAGGGCCCTCTTGTGGTGTAACCTCTGATGCTGCGTCCTCTGCCATGGCTTCGGACATTTCCGGCGCAGGTGCGGGGGCTGGATCTTCGCTCGCAGGCGTTTCCATAGGTTGCGCCATAGCCGGTGTTTGCGGCTCTGCCGAAGTTGTTGCCCCGGGGGTATCCGTTTTAGTTACCTCCCCGGCCTTGATGGCCGGCGTTTGGGATACTGCGGCTTCTGTCAGTTCTTCGACCAGTACAGAAGCAGGCGCTTGTTGCTCATCATTCATGGTCGCCTCTGGTGCGCCATTCGTTGCATCATTTTGCGTTGTCCCAACCGGCGCTTCCTGCTCCGGGGCTTTCGCGGGATCGTGGGTTTCTGCCTCGGGTTCGGTCGCTTCGGGCACAACAGCAGGCGCCCCAACAACCGGTTTTTCCGGCTCGGCCATGGGCGTAAGCACCACACGGCTTTCATCCCCCGCCAACAACGAGGCACCGGCCACGCCAGCCCCCGAAACCACAAGTCCCCAGACTACACCTGAAACAAATCCGCGTGCCATAATCGCTCTGCCTTATGCTACCTGTATCTGCGCCTATTGTTGTCGGGCCTTGACCCTATGGCGCCTCTGGGGGATGTATAACCCGACAAGGGCGCATATTCACCCATTTTATGCGCCGATAGGTAAATGAAAGCGAAACTATGCTGCTTCTGATCGATAATTATGACAGTTTCACCTATAATCTGGTGCATTATCTGGGCGAGCTGGGGGCCGATGTTGTGGTCAAACGCAACGACGCCCTTGGCGTGAACGAAGCCATGGCGATGGCGCCCGAGGCGATCGTGCTGTCCCCCGGCCCTTGTGATCCGGCACAGGCGGGCATCTGTCTGGAACTGACCCGCGCCGCAGCGGCCGCACAGGTGCCTTTGATGGGTGTTTGTCTGGGCCATCAAGCGATTGGCGAAATGTTTGGCGGCAAAGTGGTGCGCTGTCATGAAATTGTGCATGGCAAGATGGGCAAGATGCAGCATGACGGCACTGGCGTCTTTGCCAGCCTTCCCTCGCCGTTTGACGCCACCCGCTATCATTCGCTGATTGTCGAGCGCGAAAGCCTGCCCGATTGTCTGGAAATCAACGCCGAGCTTGAGGATGGCACCATCATGGGCCTGCGCCACAAGGAATTGCCGATCCACGGGGTGCAGTTTCATCCGGAATCGATTGCCTCGGAACACGGGCACAAATTGCTACAAAATTTTCTGGATATTGCCAGAATCAAAACCAAAGAGGTGGCCGCATGAGTGATGCGCTAAAACCCCTGATCCACGCCGCCGCAGAAGGCCCGCTGACCCGCGAACAGGCCGAACAGGCGTTCGGCATCCTGTTTGACGGCGATGCCACCCCCAGCCAGATCGGTGGTTTGCTGATGGCGCTGCGCACCCGTGGCGAAACGGTGCAGGAATACGCCGCCGCCGCCAAGGTGATGCGCGACAAATGCAACGCGGTGAAGGCACCGGCGGATGCAATGGACATCGTTGGCACCGGCGGGGATGGCAAAGGCACTCTGAACATTTCCACCGCCACGGCCTTTGTGGTGGCCGGTGCCGGTGTGACCGTGGCCAAACACGGCAACCGCAACCTTTCGTCCAAATCCGGCGCGGCGGACGCGCTGGGGCAGATGGGAATCAACGTGATGGTCGGGCCGGAAGTGGTTGAAAAAGCGATTGAATCCGTCGGCATTGCCTTCATGATGGCCCCGATGCACCACCCCGCCATTGCCCACGTCATGCCCACCCGCGCCGAACTGGGAACGCGCACGATTTTCAATATCCTTGGCCCGCTGACCAATCCGGCCGGTGTGAAACGCCAGTTGACCGGCGCCTTTTCGCGCGATCTGATCCGCCCGATGGCCGAAACACTGGGCGAACTGGGGGCGGAAAAGGCATGGCTGGTGCATGGCTCGGACGGCACGGATGAATTGTCGATTGCAGGTGTCAGTTGGGTTGCCGCGCTCGAGGATGGCAAGGTCACCGAATTCGAGGTAAACCCCGAAGACGCCGGTCTGCCCGTGCATCCGTTCGAGGATATCCTTGGCGGTACACCGGAAGAAAACGCTGTCGCCTTTCGCGCCCTGCTGGATGGCAAAAAATCCGCATATCGTGATGCGGTGCTACTGAACGCTGCCGCCGCCCTGCTGGTGGCGGGCAAGGTGGACAACCTGAAGGACGGTGCCAAACTGGCGGCCCAAAGCATTGATAGCGGCGCGGCCAAGGAGAAGATCGAGGCGCTGGCACGGCTGACGTCCGCCTAAAGCGCTTCGCTTTTTTCTGGGAATCCGCCCCCTAATGCGCGAATTGCTGCTGGTAAGGTATTCCCGCCTGCCAGCGCATCCCTATTCATGGTAGTATCTCCCTATTGATTTAACCATTTTCATTAGGGAGACACCCAATGCCCCTCAAGATATTCTGGACTCCGGACGGCATCACACTCGACAGCATCCGCGACAAACGTCTTGTCGATATTTCCGACGGCGACACCCCGAACATCCGCATGAATGTGCGCATGTTGTCGATTGATACCCCCGAAAAACGTCCAACCGGCAAGATTCGCAACAAGGACGAATTGCAGGCGATGTTTCAAGAGGTTGCCACATGGATCGAAACCGGCGATTCCCCCGTAAACGCCAACCTCGCCGCCCATCTGGTCCCCCGCCTGAAACGCAGTGATGCCGTGGCCAGCCATCTGGCCCAGGGTGCTCAGGCCACCGCCGCCCACGAAGCATTGGTTGAAACCAAACTGCGCCGCCCCACCGGTTCCATCCGCCCGCTGTTCGTGCGTGTGGCGGATCAACGGTTTGATCAATACGGCCGCCTGCTGGCCTATGTCGCCCCCAGTTATACTGCCAAGGAACGCCGCACCATGACCCGCCGCCAGCGTGCCACCTTCAACTTTCTGATGATCGAAAACGGTTGGGCCGCACCGTTTATCCTGTTCCCCTCGATCCCCGGCGAAAAGGATTTACCGATGGTGCAAAAGGCCGGACACGAGGCCGTTACCCAAGGCAAAGGCGCATGGGCCGACGACAAGCTACTGACCGGATACGAATTTCGCAGTTGCGAACGCCTTGCCGCGCTGAAGAAAAAGCTCAACAGCGGGCGCAAACCGGAGCGCGGCGAATGGTTCGGCTGGATCCACCGCTATTGCGCCGATATGACCACCGGCACGCTCTATGCGCCACAGGATTATTGCCTTGTCGCGCCAGAAAACCGGATATTCATCTGGCAAGACGACGTGCGCCGCGCGGTGGCCGAGTTGAACCTGACGCCTTCGGATTCGCTGGTTGGGGTCTGACATCTTTGTTCCCGAAATATCCCCGCCGGAGGCATGAAAGTTATGCCATCCACTCGACCTGATGCACATGTGCATCCGCCTTGGCCAGCACCCGCTCCTCGCCACCCGGCCACAAGCGCAAGGTCAAAATTGGCCCCGCATCGCTGTCCTGCTCGAACGCCAACCACGCCAGCGGTGCGGTCTCGGTTGCCAACCGACCCGCCGCCTCCATC
Organism: Marinosulfonomonas sp.; assembly: GCA_015488685.1. Lineage (GTDB taxonomy): Bacteria > Pseudomonadota > Alphaproteobacteria > Rhodobacterales > Rhodobacteraceae > Profundibacter. The sequence goes on along the minus strand of WFNH01000052.1, from coordinate 6,981 downwards.
TGCGCCCTGATCCGCGCTTTTACCTCGTCCGGAAAATACTGATAGGCGATGGAATGGAACAGCACCCGCACCACACCCATTTCCGGTGCTTCGTTTATCTGGGCCTCAACCCAGTCGGCGGCATCCATTGCGGCCATTTCGGGCGGATCACTCTTTGCAATTTCCAGCGCCGCATTGATCCGCTCGACCCTTAGCGGCTGATCCGGCCAGATATAGGCCCGCAACCGTTCGCGGTGCTCGGGTTTTGACACATCCAATGGGCTGCGATCACATCCCTTGCGCCGCACAATCACCGGCTCCACCTTTGGCGCCGCCACCCCGCTCCATTCTGGCGACAATATCACACCTGATTGCGCATCCCCCAACTGCGCCGCGCCCAATTGATAGGCAAAGCGATCGGCAAACAGGTTCAGCCCGCCACTCGCCCCCACCTCGTACAGCGCCAGTGGCAGCCCCGTTTCCTGCGCAATGAAACACATCCCCGGATATAAAACGCCCGAGCGCGCCACCTCGTTGGTCTGCGGCGGGAAATCCAGCCAACTGCAAATCTCCTCGTCCGCCTGCCTGATTGCCGCCAGCGCCGCCTCCACCAGAACCTCCCCTTCCGGCAAAGGGTTCGGCGGATAACAGGCCGCCAGTTCCGGCACTGTGCCCCGCGCCACAAACGCATTCAGCGCGCCGGCCAGCCGCAACGCCACCGCATCCTTTAGCGCATCCGCCTGCCCGTCCCAGCGCAACACCCGCCTTCCTGTGACCGTGCTGTGGTCCAGCCGTTGCCCCAGCCCCGCCACCAGACGCGCGGTCAGGGGTGATCCCAAAACCTCGCACCACTCTGCCTGTTTCGCAAATGTCGCCCTGATCTCTTCTTCGCTCTGCATCGCGCACCTCCTGTTTGCCCGACCATACCCCATCCCTTCTTCTTTTCCCAAATACCTGTCCCCAAGGCATCCCAGCGAAATCGCAATTGTCCCCGCGCCCAAGGCAGGCTATTGTTCCGGCATGAACATTCTGGACAAAATCAAAACCTACAAGCTGGAAGAAATCGCCAGCCGCAAACAGGCCACCCCGCTCGCTGATCTTGAAACCCGCGCCAAGGCGGCCGAAGACCCGCGCGGTTTTGCCAAGGCCCTGATGCAGGCCGCCCATGACGGGTATGGATTGATCGCCGAAATCAAAAAGGCCAGCCCCTCCAAGGGCCTGATCCGCGAGGATTTCGACGTCCCCGCATTGGCCCAAGCCTATAAGGACGGTGGCGCAACCTGCCTGTCCGTCCTGACCGACACCCCCAGCTTTCAGGGCGCCGACGAATTCCTGACCGCCGCCCATGATACCGTGGACCTGCCTCTCTTGCGCAAGGATTTCATCTATGACCCCTATCAGGTGGTCGAATCCCGCGCGCTGGGGGCCGATTGCATCCTGCTGATCATGGCCACACTGGAAGACGCCCAGGCCACTGAGCTGGAACAGGCCGCGTTTGAATGGAATATGGATGTGCTGATCGAAGTCCATAACGAGGAAGAGCTGCAACGCGCCTCCAACCTCACCTCTCCACTGATCGGCATCAACAACCGAAATCTGAAAACATTCGAGACCACGCTGGAGACCACCAAAACGCTGGCCAAACTGGTCCCCGCCGATCGCACCATCGTCTCGGAATCCGGCCTGAACACGCCCGAAGACCTTGGCGAACTCGCCCAGTACGGCGCGCGCTGTTTCCTGATTGGCGAAAGCCTGATGCGGCAGGACGATGTTGCCAAAGCCACCCGCACCCTGCTTGCCAACCCCTTGATGCCCGGAGGCATGTAAATGTCCGACCTCACCCACTTTGATGCCCGCGGCGACGCCCATATGGTCGATGTCTCGGAAAAACCCGTCACATCGCGCACCGCCATCGCCCGCGGCCACGTCAAAATGACGCCCGAAACCTATGCCATCATGACCGACGGCTCCGCCAAAAAGGGCGACGTTCTGGGTGTTGCCCGACTGGCCGGCATCATGGGGGCCAAGCAAACCAGCACCCTGATCCCGCTATGCCACCCCCTGCCGATCACCAAAGTCGCGCTTGACCTGACCCCCGACCCGGACCTGCCCGGTGTCGTGATCGAGGCCACAGTGAAAACCACCGGCCAGACCGGCATCGAAATGGAAGCCCTGACAGCGGTTTCCGTGGCGGGGCTAACGGTTTACGACATGCTGAAAGCTGTTGAAAAGAAAATGGAAATCGGCGGCATACGTTTGACGATGAAAGAAGGCGGCAAATCGGGGCGGTTCGAGGCGGAATAGCAACGAAACCCGTCATGCGCAAAAATGACGGGTGGGCGGATAGCGAGGCCTTAAGACAAACAACCAAGGCCTATTATTCCCCCCATTCCCCCAGCGTGCCGACACCCTTTTCAACATCTTCAACCAGATTTATCTTCAATGGATTAATGCTCCATTTTTCGGCTATCAACAGCGGGTCATTGTCATTCGGCCAGCGGGTCACCCCGTTCGGATCATCCGGAATTGGCCCAAGTGAATTTAACTCCTGGATTGAAAGGCCGGAAATATCCCCAAGACCGATATCCAGTTCTGTCTGTGTCGTTTTGCCTGAATTGGCGTGGTACTCTCCATCGGCAAAGCTGAACCCCCTGACTATTTCACCGTCTATTGCTTTGAACCACGCAGTATAATCAACGACCCGATATGAGCCAAAATACTGACATTCTCCGAACGCATCGGATAATTTACACAGTAACGTTTCAATCTGCTGTGTAGTTTGCGCATTGTCGGCAACCAAATTCAACCCCAGCAGAACCAGTGTCCAACCAGCTACAGGCGGCGTAACATAAACGGGGAATTTTTGCCCGCTTCCCTCCAGCGCGGTTTGAACGCCTTTCTCCCAGTTGGCTGCAGTACAGTCCACCAGCTGCATCGAGTCACAAATAGCCTGTGTGTCCTTGCTCTTGATTGCCAGCCAAGCTGCCTTGTATCCAAATATAACGGGGTCATCGGACACCACATTTTCCAAGCCGCTATTATCATGGGGCAGTGGTATTTTTCCCTTTTTTGCCTTGGTTTTTTTCACCAGCGCAAACTTCGGCAGCCCTTCGATCCAATCAACAATCGGCTGGCCAAGTTCCAGATCGCTACAATCCGGCGAGAGGTTGACGGGACGCGGGTCATTTGGATCATTCGGGTCAGGGTTATTGAAAAACAGATCACCTCTATTTTTGATCAGAAACTCAATGAGGATTGAATCAGTAGAAAAAGTTATATCTCCACCATGGCCAATTTTATTTAACTTTGCTTTCCGATAACCGGTTAACCGCTCAATTTCTTCAAGCATTTCCAGCCTTTTGAGAGGAGCTGCTTCCATAAACTCGTCATCTGATAGTTTTAAGTTTAGAGCGTCATAGTCACGACAATTCAAACCCGCCTCGCGGATTGCGCGCCCAATCTTTTCGGGACCATCAAATCTGGAACATGTGATTAGTGGCGTGCGCCTGTCAACAAACCATATCTTCCCATTGGGAGACATCCTAAAGGAATAAGGGTGGATTGCTACAATTGGGTCGAAAAGCCAGAAGCTTAAAAATTTATCTTGCGACATTTCCGGCCGAATATCCGCGCCACGTGGCTGACGGTCCCAGCGCAATTTTCCGAATAGTTTTCCAAGCATAAACCGCCTCTTTTCTGTATTATCTTATCCGCCGTAAATTCCCGCCATTCCTCTGGTATCCCGACACGGGTTAAGTGTATTCTGGCGACAGACCAGACACAACTTGAAGTTCACAGAACCCTTTCCAACCGGACACCCCCACATGATCACCGTCAAACAAGCCCTTGCCGAAGTCCTCAACCTCGTCTCCCCGCTCCCCACCGAAACCGTCCCCTTACGGCAAGCCGCCGGTCGCACCCTTGCGGCCCCCGCCACAGCGCTGCGGGATCAGCCCCCTTTTGCCTCCTCGGCGATGGACGGATACGCCGTGATCGGGGTCGAGGTCGAGCCGGACGCGATGTTCAAGGTGATCGGCGAGGCCGCTGCGGGCCATGCCTTTGATGGCGAGGTCAAAGCAGGGCAAGCGGTGCGCATTTTCACCGGTGCGCCGGTGCCCAAAGGCGCCACGCGGGTGGTGATCCAAGAGGACGTGATCCGCAACGGCGATCTGATCACCCTGCGCCGCGATCTGGATCAGGCCACCTATATCCGCCCTGCCGGTGGCGACTTCAAATCGGGCGATCAACTCACCGCCCCGCGCCTGCTTACCCCCTCCGACATCGCGCTGCTGGCCTCGATGAACATCGATCAGGTCACCGTCACCCGCCACCCCGTCATCGCCCTGATGGCGACCGGTGATGAATTGGTGATGCCCGGCGAAAGCCCGGGGCCGGACCAGATCATTGCCTCGAACAACTTCGGCCTTGCCGCGCTGGTGGAACAACATGGCGCAAAGGCGCGGATGCTGCCGATTGCACGCGACAACCGCGCGTCACTCGAGGCCGCTTTTGCCCTGTGCGAAGGGGCCGATATGGTGGTGACAATCGGCGGGGCCTCGGTCGGCGACCATGATCTAGTGGCGCAGGTGGCTGGCGATCTGGGGCTGGAGCGCGCCTTTTACAAAATCGCCATGCGCCCAGGCAAGCCGCTGATGGCGGGTAAAATGATGGGCACCCCGATGCTGGGCCTGCCGGGAAACCCCGTGTCTTCAATGGTTTGCGGCCATGTCTACCTGCTGCCCGCGATCCGCGCCATGCTGGGTTTTCCACCCGAACCCCGCCCCCGTTTGCAAGCCGCACTAGCCTGCGACATGCCCTCCAATGGCCCGCGCGAACACTACATGCGGGCGCAGGTGGAAGCGGGTCAAATCACCCCGTTCGAGCGCCAGGACAGCGCCCTGTTGACCGTTCTGGCCGACGCCAACGCGCTGTTGATCCGGCCGGTGGATGCGCCCGAAATTGGCAAGGGGGAAACGGTGGAGTATATCCCGCTGGGCTGACCCCCGCAGCTTTTGATTGAATCTCTCAGGTTCCTCTTTTACCCTTCCGGTAAGGGGAATTTGATGACCAAAGATTTATCCGCGAAAATCGCACATACCGCGCAAATTGTTGTTGCCTCGGCGGCTTGTGTTGCGGACCCCTCCGGCCTGACACTTGCCGCTGCCGGCAGCACCAGCGCGCTAAGCCTGTCCGAGATTTTCAAACGTAATCCGGATACACAAAACGCGCTGGCCAAACCGATGGCCAAGGCCCTGAAGAAAAGCCTGACGACGCCGACATTCCACATGCCCGAAAACGGGCCGGTCCTGCTGCCGCAAATGCTGGACGGGGCTAGGCTGACACCGGATGATCTGACCGGTTGCGGACTGGACCCCGACCTGATTTTAGGGAGGTTGCTGAACCGCCATGTTGACCCCGAACACCGCAGCGGCGAAATGGCCGAGGCATTCTGCAATTGGCTGCGCCCGCCGTTGACCGGATTGCTGGGGGATCAGGAATTCATCGAAACACTGGCGCCGAATATCTGGACCACGGCGCTGGGTGACCTGCGGCATATCCGCGAGGTAACGGATGAAATTGCAAAACAGGTTCAGATCAATGCCCAACAACTCGACCACCTAGCCACCCTGCCCCGTGACACGCTGGAATTGCTGGCCAGCCAGTTTGAAATCCAAACTCCGCACAACCTTTCGGATGCGGAGTTGCAGGACATGCTGTCGAAAAAGGCCGAAGAATACCGCAGCTTCCGCGCATTGATTAACAGGCTGGATGATCGGGTGGCGGCGATTGCCAATCTGAAAGGGGCCGCACAGGACGCCGCCGAACGGCTGGATTTTGAAACGGTCGAGGAATTACTGTCACGGGTGGATACGGTTGAAACCGAAATCGCCGCCAACACCAAACAGACCCGCGCGGCCAACGCGCTGCTGCGGGGGAAGGTGCAACAGGCCTATGACATCCTGACTGCCGCCGCCGACAGTTTTGCCAGCGTTGATCCGCTGGAGCCGAGCAGGCGTAGAGAGACCTATGCAAAGATGCTCTATGATTATGGTTTGCGGTTTGCCGGGGATGCCATGATGCTGGCCGTGCAAATGTGCAGCAAAGCACTGGCAGATGTGGACCGTGCAAAGGATGCAGGGATATGGGCAATTTTGCAAAACAACCTTGGCAATGCCCTAGCGACCCTCGGGCAACGCGAAAGCGGAACGGAGCAGCTGGAACAAGCGGTGGTGGCCTATCGGGACGCCCTGAAGGAACGGACGCGGGAAAAGGTGCCGCTGGACTGGGCCGCAACGCAAAACAACCTTGGCAATGTCCTGCGAACCCTCGGGCAACGCGAAAGCGGAACGGAGCGGCTGGAACTGGCGGTGGCGACCTATCGGGACGCCCTGAAGGAATGGACGCGGGAAATAGTGCCACTGGACTGGGCCATGACACAAAACAACCTTGGTAATGCCCTGACAACTATCGGGCAACGCGAAAGCGGAACAGAGCGGCTGGATCAGGCGGTGGCGGCCTGTCAGGAGGCCCTGAAGGAACGGACACGGGAAATGGTGCCGCTGCAATGGGCCGCAACACAAAACAACCTTGGCAATGCCCTGCTAACCCTCGGAGAACGCGAAAGCGGAACAGAGCGGCTGGAACTGGCGGTGGCAGCCTATCGGGACGTTCTGAAGGAACGGACGCGGGAAATAGTGCCACTGGACTGGGCCGGAACACAGAACAACCTTGGCAATGCCCTGCAAACCCTCGGGGAACGCGAAAGCGGAACGGAGCGGCTGGAACTGGCGGTGACGACCTATCGGGACGCCCTGAAGGAACGGACGCGGGAAAAGGTGCCGCTGCAATGGGCCGCAACGCAAAACAACCTTGGCAGTGCCCTCGCAACCTTCGGGCAACGCGAAAGCGGAACAGAGCGGCTGGATCAGGCGGTGGCGGCCTGTCAGGAGGCCCTGAAGGAACGGACACGGGAAATGGTGCCGCTGCAATGGGCCGCAACAC
>WFNH01000051.1 GCA_015488685.1 Marinosulfonomonas sp. | reverse complement strand
GTTTAGAAAATTGTCTATTGCGCCAGGTCGGGCAACATAGGTTGCTAACGCCATTGCGACGGCAAGTACCGCTACCAGCCAACCCATCTTTTTTGAAACAAGCTGCGCGCGGCCATGAAGGGCACCTTCGGTTTTGAAGGCGATGAAATTAGCACCGTGCAACGCAAACAGAGCCACTGCGAAAGTCGCCGTCAGCAGCGTATACCAGTCCAGCAGACCAGGATGGGTTCCAATCAGGAAGTTAGTCCACAGAGGTTCAAAGAAATAGCCGTCCGCCCCCAGCGGCACGCCACGCAATAGATTTCCCAGTGCCGCCCCCAGCACCACCGCGATGGCAATGCTGCTAATCACCAGCATCGTGTCCCAGAAATTGCGCCACAAAGGGTTGCTTAATTGCGAGCGCAGCTCCATCGACAAGCCACGAAACATCAACAGCCACAACAGCAGGATCAACGCCAGGTAAAACCCGCTGAACGCCGAGGCATAAACTGTTGGAAACGCAAAGAAAAGTGCGCCGCCCGCGATAATCAGCCAAACCTCGTTGCCGTCCCAAACCGGGCCCATGGCATTCAAGACCGTGCGTCGTTCGTCTTCGGTTTTGGCGATGAAGCGATAGATGATACCAGTGCCAAAATCAAAGCCATCAAGGGTGACGAATAAGGTGAACAAAAGTCCGATAAGCGCAAACCAGATCGTTTCCATCACATTGCCTCCTCGCTGGCCGGAGCCAAGGGTATTGCCTCGGCGGCATCGGTTTCATTAGGTTCGGGCCCATCACCAATCACTCGAAACATCAGGATGACGTAAAGGAATCCCATGCCCACATACATCGCCAGAAACCCCAGCAACGTCAGCATCACATTGCCCGAACTGACATGGGGCGAGGCCCCTTCGGCGGTACGCATCAATCCGTAAACCAGCCAAGGCTGGCGCCCAGTCTCGGCGGTGACCCAACCTGCCGCTGTTGCCAGATAGGGCAGCGGGGCGCTTAGCATCAGGGTCCAGAGCATCCAGCGCGCCTTGAAAAGGCTGCCGCGCCAGAGCATAAACAGCGCCAGTGCCATCACCGCTGCAAAGGCAGTGCCCAGCAGGATCATGGTATGGTAGGCGTAAAACACCAGCGGCACGCTGTCGGGCCATTCATCCTTGGGAAAGGCATCCAGTCCCTTGATTTCGGCAAAGGGGTTGAAGTGGACCAGCAGACTGTCCAGATATGGAATGACCACCACGTTGTCCAGGGTCTGGGTTTCCATATTGGGCTGGCCCAGCAGCACCATACCGGCGCCTTTTTCGGTGTGGAACAGCCCTTCCATAGCCGCGGCCTGGGCCGGTTTGTGTTCAAACACCTGGATCGCCTCGCCATGCCCGAAAGGAGTGATCTGCAACACTGTAGTCACAGCGGCGATGACCACACCCGTACGCACGAACAGCCGCGCCGATTTTACATGTGTGCCTGACAAAAGGTAAAATGACCCGATCGATGCCACCACGAACGACGCGGTGATCAGCGTGGCATTCATGTTGTGCAGATATTGCCAGAACAACCACGGATTGGTCAAAAGGCCCCACAGGCTATCCAGCACAAACTTGCCGTCTTCGGCGATGCTGTAAGCCACCGGATGCTGCATCCAGGCATTGGTCGCCAAGATGAAAAACCCCGACAGCCAGGTGCCCAGAAAAACCATGAACGCGGCAAACCAGTGCGCCCAGGGATGCAGACGCTTTTCGCCGAACATCAACAGCCCTAGAAACGCAGACTCCATCATGAAAGCAAACAGGCCTTCCATCGCCAGTGTATTGCCGATCACGCCGCCGGTCTTGCGCGAGAACCCGGCCCAGTTGGTGCCGAATAAAAACTCCATCGGGATGCCGGTAACCACGCCAAAAACAAAGTTGATGCCAAAAATATGCAGCCAAAAACGGAACGCGCGATGATAGCGAGGATCATTACGGCGCAACGCCATGGTCTTGAAATACAGCAAAATCACCGCAAGCCCCATGGTCAACTGCGGAAACAGATAGTGAAACAGGATATTCATCGCAAAATGGATGCGATCCAGAAAAATAACTGCGTCGCTCATCGTCTTACCTTTCAGATTATAACATCAGCAGAACATCACAGATGCCTCAGGCCCCATTCCAGCGCTGTTTCCGACCAGTCGGGCGGTAACTTACCATGGCGGAACCCGGCGTATTCGTCAAAGTTTCATTTCATCGTGTACGGGACCGCCCCGCTGACGGCGAAATCCATTTCGCCGTCATAAAGCGTGTCCGAGGCGATTAGCGTCGCCTCGGACACGCCGCGGTTCATGATGCACACAACTTCGGGCTTGTAGGCCTGAACCGGGATTTCCACATCGAGGTCATGGGCAATTGCACTGGCGGCCACCTCACCCTGAATAGCTGCGATATGCCCAAGTTTTGGTTGCGACAGGGTGCCGCAATCACCGGTTGCAAAGATGTTGTCATAATCGAGGTGGCGAATGTCGGTATCGGTTGGCACCCAGCGCATTTAACCCGCCAGTCAAGGCCGCGGCCCTCGATCCCCAGTGATCGAGGCGCGAGCGGCCTGCTCACGGCCAAAGGGCCTACGTGGACGGAATATTCATAAATGCGTCATAAGGGTGTCACGCTGCGCAAACAACTTGGCAATACCGCTGTGATGGTTGGCAACGGGATTAAGCGTCAGTTATTATCGCTGCAGGCGCGGTGGCTGCTTTTTTGCATGCGATAGAATACCGCCGCCGCGATGGGTACCCGAATTAGCTGAATTTTCCCCCTATTTCTTGTAAAAGAACTCGACCACGAAACACGCAATAACAATACCCATGGCAATGGCCAGCCCTGTTTGATTGGCCGAATATGTATGAATGATCAGGGTCGAGACAGCCAGGGTGCAGAAAATAAACCCGCTAACCGGAATAACCCTTGCGGCAGATATGTCCTTGGCAAGCTTTGCACCGACAAAATTCACCATCGCAAAAATCAGCAAAAAGCCGATACTGCCGGCAGAGGCGATGCTTTCCAGGTTGATTGTATTCACCAGAATCAATGTTGCGATCGCCGTGAACAGCAGCCCCACCGGCTGGTTCCAGAGCTGGTGCGTGAACTCGTGCGGTGACTCGTCGTCTTCCGAGATTTCATAGCTAACCCGGCTTCCCCCGTAGAGCGAAGCATTGATTGCCGAAAAGGTCGAGATCAGCGCGGCAACTGTAATGATCGTAAAACCTGTCTTTCCGAGCATCGGTTTGGCGGCTTCGGCCAGCACGTAATCCTGTGCTGTGGCGATCACCGAAAACGGCAGGGAGCCGACGGTTATTACGGCAATAACGATGTAAAGTAGGATGACAAAAATAACCGAAATATAGTAGGCGCGCGGAATATTCTTTGCCGGATTCTCAATGTCCGGCGCCGCATTGGCAATCAGCTCGAACCCCTCATAGGCAACAAATATCACCATACCCGCAGCAATCAGGTTTAGCGGGGTTTCCCAATGGGTCACATTCAGCTGTCCAAGGTTTGGGTTGCCGATCAACCCGTATGCGCCAATCCCGACAAATGCCAGCAGGATGACAAGTTTGATTGTCACCGCATAGGATTCAATCAGGCCGACGACCTTGATGCTGTAGTAGTTGATGGCCGTGGCAAAGATCACAATCACACTGGCATAAATATGGAAGTTGGTGGTTTGATCCGCAGATATTTTATACAGGTTTGGAGCATAGGACCCAAAGGCCGAGGCATATAGTGCCAGCATTATGATATAGCTGACCCACAAAAGGTTGTTAATACCGCCGCTGAATACACCAGTGCCGAAACCCTGATTGATGAACTTAACAGTCCCGCCCCTGTCGGGATAGGCAAGTGACAGTTTGACGTAGCTATAGGATGTTATCAGCGCGATCAAACCGGCAATCAGAAAGGAAACGGGCGTGCCCCCTTTGGCAAGGGTCGCGGCCAGACCCAGCACGGCAAAAATTCCGCCCCCGACCATGCCGCCAATTCCGATTGAAACGGCTTCTTTCAACCCGATTTTTTTCGCCCCAGTATCATTGCTCATATTTCGCCCCTTACTTGAATGTGATCCGGATGACGCCCAACAGAGCAAGAATTGAACACAGGGACAACAGTCCGCTAATCGTATTCACCAGCCACAGCGGCGTTGCATCTACATCAAGGTCCGCCATGCGGACATGCAAATGCCTATAGCGCCACGAGGCTTGCAAAAAGGCTGCGATGCTAAGCAGGATCAAAACAATCGCAATGACCAGTAACATCCAGACGGGCATGGTACCCTGCAAGAATTTGGCAACCCCCAACCCTGCGGCCAAAGCTGACAATCCGGTCCGGATCCATGCCTGAAAAGTGCGCTCGTTGGCCAATACGGTTCTATCCAGAGCCAGGGCGTTATTGTCAGGGTTCATCTCGTTCATGCTCTGCCTTTTAGACCATAAAATAGGGTAACGCGATGTGTATCACCATATTATTGATTGTGATGATGCGACCAAGGCATATGGTTTTCAACTTTTTTCAATAACATTTCCAGCCTTTTGACGGTTATTCTGCCATTGTCCGTGGCGATAATCCCTGCTTGCCGCCAGTGTTGAAGCTGACGATTGACCACGGTCCGGACGCTGCCGATCATCTGTGCAAGGTTTTCATGATTCATGTCGTTAATTAGGTGAACACCGTTGTGTGCACCCTCCTCGAGATGCTGGAGAATCAAGTATGCCAGTCTGGTTTCGGTATCATGAAGGGCCAGATTGGTGGCCAAATCTTCCAGATGTGCAACCATTTTCCCCAGATAGGGCAGGACCGCGCGATTGAACTCGGGATAGCGGGCAAACCAGTTGCAAACCTCGGATTGTGGCACAGCCAATAGGGAAACATCGCTATAGGCCTCGAATACTGTTTCATCCGAAGACCCATGCAACAGCTGCAATAGATCGAACATATCCCCGGGGCCAAACATGAACAGGGTTACCGAACGGCCGGTTTCAGCATTGATACGCACCGATTTAATGTGTCCGGACACAATGAAATAGATGGTTTTATCAATGGATTGCGCGAGGACACTACGCCCTTTCTGCCATGTTTCACTGGAACAGACTGAAAGAACTTCATGTTGTTCAACGTCATCCAGTTGCTCAAAAAACACCGAGTTCCGAATTGCCGGGCTTACTTCAGTTGATGCCAATTTATGCCCCCTTTGTTTAGATTCAGGATTTCTGGAATTGCTTTCCCCGATGGATTGATCAACCCAGCCTAGAGGAATGCCCTGTTTCAAACAAGCGCCGTAGATGTCGTCATCCTTTCCGCAAGATTACAAAAACTTCACGTGTGACGCAGGTCACAGTGACCGGTTTTCAGGCGCCCTAAACCCTGTCCTGTTCATAGGTTTCGCGATTAGCAGATTTGTCGGAACGAAACCTTATCTGAAACAATAATATGAAGAGGATACTGCTATGAAAGCCCACAATGTAAAACTCGCCACCCTTGGTCTGGCTATCGCTTCTGGTTTTGTTGTCTCGACAATGACGCCTGCCATCGCAGAGCAAAAAACAACAACTGATCCAGTAATTGCCGCTTCCGGGAAGACAGCAGAGTCCGAGGCACTGGCAACCAGAATGTCCGAAGCCGGATATCAGGCAATGCGCGCCATCACTGGGGCGCGTGTAGCTATATTCAATGACAAACCCGAGCTTGCCAAACAACTGGTGACATCCGCGGCCGAGTATCTGGATGTCGTAGCCAAAGATGATGCAAAATATATGGTGTCTGAAGGGTTGGCCAAATCTGGCCCGACCTCAAATGATCTGGTCCCCATTGATGGGTCTTTGTTTGTGGCAGACACATTTGTTTCCACACCTGAAAAAGAACAGAAATTGGCAGACGCCAACGAAAAGCTGAAATCCGGCGATAGTAAAACCGCGATTGAAACGCTGAAACTGGCGGGCATCGACGTCAGCATGCAGCGGGTTTTGATGCCGGTCAGCACCACAATCGAGGATGTCAAAGCGGCACAAAATCTGTTGGATAACGATCAATTCTACGAGGCCAATCTGGCATTGAAGGCCGCAGTTGACCGCCTTGTTGTTGATACAATCGACATTTTCCAACCGGAATAAATCCGGCTGAAAATGTTGCTAGGCCCGGCCCCAAAGCCACTCACGGGCCGTTGCGCCAGATCGCTAATGCGGTCTGGCGCAATCAATTCACCCCATTCTGAGCCAGAAAATAACAGGTTCAATTGGTGAATTAATTTCAACACTGTGACTTGGGTAACAGCCACCCGCCCTACCCCTGGGGTAAACCAGTCTGGTTCGGGCAACCATCCATAGGTGTTTCGGGATGAAGACACCAATTGCTGGCCGCCCCAAACGGGCTGATACGCCCTTCTTGCTCAATGACACCCCAAATGCAGGGGTTTTAAAACATGGAGAAGAACGATGAGAAACGAAAACAGTTGCGTTGCAATTTACAACACTCACGAGGAGGCCGAACAGGCCGTCAAAGATTTGCAGAAAGCCGGATTCGACATGAAAAAATTGTCAATTGTCGGCAAAGGATACCACACCGAAGAAGAACCCTTGGGATACTACGATGTCGGTGACAGGGTCATGTTCTGGGGCAAACAGGGCGCATTCTGGGGTGGCCTGTGGGGCTTGCTGATGGGGGCCGGATTTTTCTGGATTCCCGCATTTGGCCCATTGGTGGTTGCCGGTCCGATTTCTTCTGCGATCATCGGCGCACTTGAGGGTGCCGCGCTGACCGGCGGGATGACGGCACTGGGTGCCGCAATCTACAGCATCGGCATTCCTCGTGACAGCGTGATCAAATATGAAACCGCGGTCAAGGCCGACCAGTTCCTGCTGATTGTGCATGGCACACAGGAAGAAGTTAAGCGCGCCCGCGACATTCTGAAAACCGGTAGCGGTGATGTCACTGTGCATCTTGCTGCCTGATAAATCATGGCCCGGACGTACAGCTAAAAGACCAACCGAATTCAATCATCAGATCAAGTAATGGCCAGAATTGTTCTGAGCCTACCAATTCGTGATCTCTAATGTCTAAAGGAGAAACACCATGTCGATCAAAGAAACCGTGAGTGCCGGAGTCAGGAAAATTGCTGAATCCGGCAAGGATGTTGACGCCAAAACAATCGCTTTCGTAAAGAAAAGCTTTCATCAAACCCATGAGGTCTGTGACAAGAGCGGCGCCTCGCTGGAAAAAGCGACAGAAGAAACCCTGGCCGGCGTTGCCGCAGGATTAAAATCGGCAGGCCACGAAACCGGCCATCTTGTCGGCATGTGTGCACAGGCAATTAGCGATGATACCCGCAAAGCGACCGAAGCATCGCTTGTTGCCGCGCGCAAGGCGGCTGATGACGCAAAATCCACCTTGGCCGCAGCGACAAAGAAAGCGCTAGAGCACAGCAAGGAGGGCGTCAACAAGACCGAGGAAGACGCCCGCGCCGCGATGACGTCTGCCTATGCCAATCTGCAAATGAAAACCAGCCAGGCGGAGGCGCACCTTAAGGACGTGGCGACAGGAATCAACACCTACGCCAAGTCTTCTGCACATGATCTGGACGCTGCCAGCCGCAAAGCTATGCACGCCGCCGCACATCAGACCGAAGCGGCGCTTGTCGCACTGGAAAAAGCCACCAAAGAGCACAGCAAAAACCTGCTGCATCACAGCGAGGAAAAGCTTTCGCAATGGATGGCCAGCCTGAAGTCCAAATTAGACCATCTGCGCCATAAGGCGTGAAAAATACAACCTAACTTTAACCTGAGAGGAAAGACCATGACAGACAAGAACAGTTGCGTAGGCATCTTCAACACACACCAGGAAGCCGAACAGGCGATCAAGGATCTAAGCAAAGCCGGATTCGATATGAAAAAGCTATCGATCGTCGGTAAGGGCTATCATAGCGAAGAAGACGCGATCGGCTATTACAACACCGGTGATCGGGTCAAGTTTTGGGGCAAGCAGGGTGCCTTTTGGGGCGGCCTGTGGGGCCTGTTGCTGGGGTCGGCCTTTTTCTGGGTGCCCGGCGTTGGGCCTCTTGCCGTGGGTGGTCCATTGGTTGCATCCATTATCGGCGGGCTTGAAGGCGCGGCCCTGACCGGCGGCCTGACAATGTTGGGGGCAGCCCTTTACAGCATTGGCATCCCCAAAGACAGCATCGTGAAATATGAAACAGCGCTGAAGGCAGACAGATTTCTGGTCATCGTGCATGGCACCAAGGACGAAGTGGCACGCGCTGCAGAAGTTCTGGGCACCAATGCCGACGCTGAAATCAGCACCCATACTTCGGACTAAAAGCACCAACGTCTGCCCCTGCTTCAAAGCAGGGTCGGGCGCGGTTGTCGCAGTGCCTAAGCGGATATTGCGACGTCAATCTGGCGCGAGATCCGCCAGACCTACCCGAATTTGCCTTTGCTGACAGACAGACAAAAAGGATCAATAAGATGAGTGAACATTCAAATGTAACCCATACCGAAGCGCCGAAAAAATCGCGCTATACCGTATGGGCCGTGGCCCTGATGACGGCTGCGGCGGTGGTAAGCCTGCGTGGTTTGCCAATGATGGCCAAAGAAGGCCTGACAATGTGGTTCTATATCGGCTTTGCCACGCTGTTTTTCCTTATTCCCGGCGCTCTGGTTTCGGCTGAGCTGGGAGGGATGTTTAACAAGGACAAAGGTGGTGTCTACACTTGGGTCAAAGAAGCATTTGGCGCCAAATGGGGCTTTGCTGCTGTGTGGTTGCAATGGATCCAGAATGTTGTCTGGTATCCAGTTGTACTGGGCTTTGTCGCCGCAACGCTTTCGTATTTTGTCGGAAACCCTGAACTGGCATCAAACCAGTGGATGAATTTTGGTGTGGTTGTTGTTGTCTATTGGATAGCGACCTTCCTGACGATGGCTGGTGAAAAAAGTTACGGTAAGGCCTCGCAATGGCTGTTTGCGCTTGGCACCCTTGTTCCTGGGCTGTTTCTTATGCTGTTGGCTGCCGTTTGGCTGTTCATGGGGCACCCGATGGAAATGCTGCAAACAAGTGTTTCTGACGCGGCTTCTGCCAGCAATAATCAGGTGCACGCATGGTTGCCCAACATTTCCGGATTTGGCAGCATTGCCTTTCTGGCCGGTACTGTTTTGCTGTTCGCCGGTGTCGAGGTTCAGGGTGCGCGTGCCAACCTGATGGGCAAACCATCGCGCCAGTTTCCCGAAGCAATGATCCTTGCGTCCCTGATTGTGTTCATCTTGTTCACATTGGGATCGCTTGCTGTTGCTTCCATCATTCCGATGAAGCAACTCAGCCTGACCGCAGGTATCATGCAGGCCTTCAAAGAGGCACTGGATATCTTTGGTCTTAGCTGGATGGTGCCAGTTGCTGCCGCATTCCTTGCCCTTGGCGCCCTTGGGCAGATTGTGACGTGGGTTGGCGGGCCAAGCCGTTCCTTGTTGCAAACAGCTGAAAACGGTGAAATTCCGCCCAGCTTTGCAAAACGTAATAAATCAGGGCAACCTGTTGCAATTCTTATCCTTCAGGCCTGTATTGTGACGGTTTTGGGGTCGTTCTATCTGATTTTCCCCAACCCAAGTGCAGCATTTTATCTGCTAAGTGCAATGACCGTTTCGCTTTATTTGCTGATGTATCTGCTGATGTATGCGGCAGCCATCAAACTACGCTACAGCATGCCAGATGCCGATCGCCACTTTCGGGTACCGGGTGGCAAACTGGGAATGTGGCTGATTGCTGGCGGTGGCTTTCTGGCTGTTGCATTTGCACTGGTGGTTTCATTTTTCCCTCCCAACCAGATTCCGGTTGGGTCGCCGGCAATGTATGTCACTGCCGTTTTTGCGGGTCTAATAATATTTGGCGGTGCACCTTTCCTGATCCAGATGTTCAAAAAGGCCAGTTGGGTGCAGAACTTGTCTGAAAACAAATCCAAATAAGCATTTAACCTGTCGGGCATCCAGTCCGGCAGGTTTTTACCTTAGATTCTAATCGAAAGGTCACGTTATGGCTTTATATCGCACAAGACACACATCTCCCCATTCCGCAGTGGATGATCCATACGCATCCCCCGAAATGGAACATGAACTTCCTCGTTTTGAAATGCCCGAAGATGAATCGGACCCACGCACAACTTATGATGCCGTGCTTGATGAGCTGATACTTGACGGGAACGCCCGCCAAAATCTTGCAACGTTCTGCACAACCTGGATGGAACCGGAAGTCAAAGACCTGATGCTGGAAAGCGTCAATAAAAACATGATCGACAAGGATGAATACCCGCAAAGCGCCGAGATTGAACAGCGTTGCGTGGAAATTCTGTCAACATTATGGAACTCCCCTGAAGCGGGTAGTACAATCGGGTGTTCCACCACCGGATCTAGCGAAGCCGCGATGCTTGGGGGGTTGGCGATGAAATGGCGTTGGCGCGACAAGCGGCGTGCTGAAGGCAAGCCTACAAACAAGCCAAATCTGGTCACAGGTCCTGTTCAGATTTGCTGGCCGAAATTCTGCCGCTACTGGGATGTCGAAATTCGTGAAATTCCAATGGAAGGGGATCGTCTGATTATGACCCCGGAAGAAGTCCTGTCGCGGTGCGATGAAAACACCATCGGTGTTGTGCCAACTCTGGGCGTGACCTTTACTGGACAGTACGAGCCTGTAAAAGCCGTCTCGGACGCGCTGGACAAGTTGCAGGAGGAAACCGGTCTTGATATTCCGATCCACGTTGATGCAGCCAGCGGCGGGTTTCTGGCGCCTTTTGTCCTGCCTGATCTGGAATGGGATTTCCGTTTGCCGCGCGTGAAATCAATCAACGCATCAGGCCACAAATTCGGCATGGCTCCGCTTGGCGTAGGTTGGGTATTGTGGCGCACCAAGGAAGACTTGCCCGAGGACCTGATATTCAATGTGAATTATCTGGGTGGTAATATGCCCACATTTGCCTTGAATTTCTCGCGCCCCGCTGGCGAGATTATAAGCCAATACTACCTGTTTTTGCGCTTGGGCAAAGAGGGATACCGCAAAATCCAGCAGGCTCTCTATGACACGGCGCAATTTCTTGCTTCAGAAATTGAAAAACTGGGCCCTTTTGAAATGATCCATGACGGCAAGGAAAATGGTATTCCGGCAATCAGCTGGAGAATAAAACCAGGCGCCGATGTCTCGTTCTCGCTGTTTGACCTTGCCGACGCTCTGCGCACACGCGGCTGGCTGGTGCCCGCCTATTCCATGCCGCCCAATCGCACCGACTTGGTTATTCAGCGCATTCTGGTCCGGCACGGGTTCAGCCGTGACATGGCCGATTTGTTGTTGGCGGATATCGAGCGGATGATTGATCGGTTCAAGCATCACCCGGTTTCCTCAAGCCTGACCGAAGCCGAAGCGGGTGGACATAACCACAGCGGTAGGTGAGGGTGTTATTGGTAAGTAAGCGCTCAGGGATTTAATTCCCTGCATCACAGGGCTCATCCTTGGGGCATAGCACTCCAAGGATGAGCCTTTTTTTATTTAACGATATGGACGCAGAAGTGATCTAGGCGACGATGGCCCCTTAGCGTGGTGCAGTCATAGCGGCAACGCCAAAGGCTTCTGTCAGCGTCGGGTGAGGATGTATTGCCGAGGCCATCTGCTCCAGCGTCAGACCAAGACGAACCGCCAGAGCGGCCTCGCCCATAAGATCGGCGGCACCTTCTACAAGGGCATGGACGCCCAGAATACGTCGGGTAACGCGATCAAAGAC
>WFNH01000050.1 GCA_015488685.1 Marinosulfonomonas sp. | reverse complement strand
TCACTAGATTGTTAGATTGGACCGACAAACCTTACATCGCCCTCTTCTTTGCTTGCACATCCCCAACAGCACCAAGGTCAAGCGCATTATACCGTCTAAATCGATCGCTGATGACTGAAAAAATCAGCGATACTGACTTTTCTTTTGTAAACGCAGCGACCAGTGCGAACATTAGATTGAACAACCAATTTGGGTTTCTTTTGCGAAATACGAGCAATTTCGAAAGTTTTGAGAAATACCTTGAAAGCAGAAACGATATTGGAGTTCCACTACTAACAAAATACATTTTGTCTCGAAATACGACCAACAATGTAAAAAAGAATTTGAACCAGATGGGAATTAATTACAGTTCGCTCTTTGACGGATTAGAATATCTTACAAAGGAATTGAATGCCTCGTTGGCGATGGAGTGATTATTGGAAAGCGTAGAATTGGCCCAAATATCATGCAATTTCACACCAAATTTTGAATTATTTGACCACGGACATGGTTTACCTTCCTCGATATGAGGAATGTGGTTTTTTGGTAGAAAATAAAAACCCTGTCCATTTCATTAATAGAATGCGCCGCTTCTCCAACCGATCTGAACGCTGATACGCCCCCACAATCCCTTTATCTACCTTATGCCCCAAAGCTGTTTCTTTCACCTCGTATTCGGTATAGGTCTGCTCCTCGACCCAGGTACGAAACGTAGCCCGAAACCCATGCGGACGGGCCTCATACCCTTCGCGTTCCATAAAGCGGGACATGGTGGCATCAGACATGGGTTTCCCGTGTGGAGAGGGGAATATATACCCATAAGGATTGTCACGCTTGGCAATTTCCAGCACCCGCAGTGCTTCGGATGATAACGGTACCCGATGTTCAACACCTGTCTTGGTGCGTTCTGCTGGTATGGTCCATACATCACCCTCAATTTCACTAAACTTGGCAAATCGAACTTCACTGGTGCGCGCGGCAGTGAGTATCAGGAAGCGTAGGGCCAGACAGGACGTGTATGGTTTGCTCGCAAGCCACGCATAGAAGGCAGGAGCCTCGTGATAGGGCAGGGACGGGATGTGTTTTGCTTTATGCCGTTGCTTGCCCAACAACGCGCGGGCTTTCATGGTGGCCTGCAAATCCACATCCAAGCCCAATGCTGCCGCATGTTGCAGAGTAAGGTTCAGCCGGTTCATTGCTTTGCGCGCGGTATCCGCCTTTGTATGCCAGATGGGTTCCAATGCTTTCTTGATTGCATGTTGATCCAGATCTTCAATGGGTAGCTTCCCGATCTTTGGCAGTACATGGATCTTCAAAGGAGATAGCCAACGTCCGGCTTTTCCGTCACCCTTCAACTGTGCCTGTCGTGCCTCAAAGCATCCTTGCACCGCCTGGGAAACCAACAGCCGGTCAGAACGAAGTTTGGCTTTTTGTCGTTCAAGGATGGGATCTAACCCATCACGTAGCATTCTACGAGCCTCGGACGCCCGCTCTCTGGCTTCTGCAATGGTCACATCTGGCCAGCGTCCCAATCCCATCTCACGGCGTTTTCCTGCGATCACTAGGCGCAACATCCACTTGCCCGCATCCTTGCGAGATTTGACTAGCCACAAGCCTTGCCCATCGGCATACTTGCCTTTACCAAGCGCATTGGCTTGCATAGCTGTCAGTTCGTTTCTCTTAACCATAAGGACCACCCTATAGTCCACCTTTTGGTGGGTGAAACTATGTATATCAGTGTTCAGCAGTGTTTCAAGGAATAGATGAAAGAGAAATTAAAACAGCGCATTAGTGCCGATATGTTCATGTATGAGAAAAGCCTGAATTGCCCGCCTCGGGCACCACTGATTTTCCTGATCATCATGAGCCTGCCGCTATAGAACTCTGGAGAAACAGCCTCGGGTTGCTGTTGGTTCTGTCTGCATTTTATTGGAATTTCTTAAACACCCATGTGGGGTGGCATCATCCCCGCCGCCGCCGTCTGCGTCGGCTACCATCACTCCCACCACCACCGGTGTTGAAATTCACATCTGGCAGGGTGACGATGCTGGACAGGGTCGGGAATGGATCAACCGCGTTCGGGATGTTCGAGGCATTGACGAAATGCTCCTGAAAGCGCGGCTCGATTGCGGTTTCGACCTTGTGGATGGCGCGCACGGTTTCCTCGATCTCGGCACGGGCCGACCGGTTCAGCAGCGCAATGCGCGCACCGGTGCCAGCGGCGTTGCCCGCTGATGTCACCTTGTCCAGCACGCAATCGGGGATCATCCCCAGCACCATCGCGTGTTTGGGCGAGATATGCGCGCCAAAGGCACCTGCCAGCACGATGCGGTCCACCGTATCCACGCCAAATTTGTCCATCAACAGGCGCGCACCGGAATAGAGCGCCGCCTTGGCCATCTGGATTTCGCGGATATCGCGGTTGGTAACGGTGATGACGGGGCCACCATCCGCGGACCCGTCCCAGACCAGATAGGAATTGGTGCGCCCGTCGGTGAAACAGCGCTTTGTTCCGGTCTGCTCGGCGGTGCCGATCAATCCGGGGCCATCGACAATTCCCGCCATGCGCATTTCGGCCACCAGTTCGATGATGCCGGACCCGCAAATGCCGGTCACGCCGGTGGTGGCGATACTCGCTTCAAAGCCTTCCTCATTCGACCACAGGTCTGATCCGATCACCTGAAAACGGGGTTCCTTGGTCACGGGATCAATCGTTACATGCTCAATCGCACCCGGCGCTGCGCGTTGGCCGGAACTGATCTGCGCGCCCTCGAACGCGGGGCCGGTGGGCGAGGAACAGGCCAGCACCCGTTCGCGGTTGCCCAGCAGCAATTCGGCGTTGGTGCCCACATCCACCACCAGCACCAGATCATCGGATTTGTCAGGAGCTTCGGACAGGGCCACAGCGGCGGCATCGGCCCCCACATGCCCTGCGATACAGGGCAGGATATAGGCGCGGGTTTCAGGGTGCAGGTTCAGGTCCAGATCGCGCGCCTTCAGGCGGATTGCGTCCGAGGTGGCCAGCGCGAAGGGCGCCTGTCCCAATTCATAGGGATCAATCCCCAGCAGAAGATGGTGCATCACCGGATTGCAGACGAACACGGTATCAAGGATCAGTGTCTTGTCGATGTCCGCATCCGTGGTGATCTGATCGAACAGCGCGTTCAGCCCGTCCCGCACCGCTTTGGTCATCTCGCCCGCGCCGCCTTCGTTCATCATGCCATAGGACACGCGGCTCATCAGGTCTTCGCCAAAGCGGATTTGCGGGTTCATAATGCCGGAGGAGGCCACCACATCGCCCGTATGCAGATTGCACAGATGGGCGGCGATGGTGGTCGAGCCCACATCCACCGCCAGCCCGTAGGCCGGCGCATCATGGAACCCGGACCAAATGCGCAGGATGGTATGCGGGGCGTCATCGGCGGCCTGATGCAGGGCGACGGTGACCTTCCACTCGCCTTTGCGCAAGCGTGTTTGCAGGGTGGACAGAACCGACAGATCGGCACTGATCTTGCCCAGCTCCCATTGCTCCTGCAAGGCGGCGATCAGCCGTTCCAGATCGCCCGAGGGGTCGTGCATATCGGGTTGGGCCACTTCGACGTAATACAGACGCACGGTGGGGTTCAGGGTGATGTCACGCGCCTCGGCCCGTTTGCGCACCACCTGTTTGTGAACCTGACTTTCGGGCGGCACATCAATCACTACGTCGCCCTCGATTTTCGCCTGACAGCCCAGCCGCCGCCCGTCGATCAGCCCACGGATGGATTTGTAACGCTCTTCAACGGCGTTCCATTCGCTTAGGGCATCCTTGTCCACAGTCAGCCCGTGTTTGGGAAACTCGCCATAAGACGGGGTGATCTGGCAGCGCGAACAAATCCCGCGCCCGCCACAGACCGAATCCAGATCGACACCCAACTGGCGGGCAGCGGTCAGAACCGGCGTGCCCTTGGCAAAATGCCCGCGTTTGCCGGAGGGGGTGAAAATTACCAGAGGATCGGATTTTGTCATAGTCGCGCCTGTCTGCCTGTTTCGCCTTCTCTTTTAATGGGTCAGCGAAAAGGTGCAATGGCTGTGGGCGACATGTGAGCACAGGAAAACGCAATATAGCGGCGCATAACTTCTCTGCGGGTAATGATTGGCAGGATCAGCCCGCATTTCGCGAACCGATCCTGCCATTCACAGGTCCTGAGGGCCTGTTTATCCTATTGATGAAAGATGCCGCTGCTAGAACCGCCAGCCCAGTGACACTTCGAATGTATCATTGGGAAGGATATCACTGGCCGAGTAATTAGCATTCAGATAGCCGCCGTTCAGGAATTGGTATTCCACCCCCAAACCATAGACATCAGCATTTGCCCCACCACCATCCGGATCAATATGTAAAATGCTGCCGGCAAGCGAGAAGTTGTCGGTGAATTTATAGTCGGCATAAAGGTTAGCAGTTGTTGCGCCAATGGCTGCATCCAATTTGGACAATTTTAAACCGGTGCGGAGTTTGTCAGATTTGGCTTCGATCCCGAAGATGTATGTGGAGAATTTAGTTCCGCTATCGTCAAACAGCTCGACGCCACCAAACAGTTTTGTATCCCCCAATCTTCCGATTGCCCCAAGACGGTGTTGAAAGGCAACTGAATATACATCCGCATCATTCGGTGAGCTAGAATCGCTTATCTTGTGATAGGAAGCGCCGATTTTTGTATTCCCGAATTCCCCGTCATAGCGTAACCCGTACAAATTAAGCGGCGCCGGGTCATATAGATAAAGCATTGTCGTAATTGAATCGTTTACCCCCGAGAAATCCAGAAAA
>WFNH01000049.1 GCA_015488685.1 Marinosulfonomonas sp. | reverse complement strand
TCACCATGTTCAGCGACAGCATGATCACCTGATTGACCCCCACCATCAGGCTGGCCCGTGCCGAGGGCACCAGCACCCGCCATGTCATTTGCCGCCGGGTGCAGCCGGACATCACGCCGAAATCCTTGATCTCGGGGTCAACCGCGTGCAGCGCCATGGTGGTGATCCGCACCATTGGCGGCATGGCATAGATCACGGTCGCCACCAGCGCCGACACGGGGCCAAAGCCGAACATGAACAGGATCGGCACCAGATAGGCGAAAATCGGGATGGTTTGCATCAGGTCCAGAATTGGCTTCAATAAGCGTTCAAACGACGGGTGGCGATAGGCGGTTACGCCCAGAAACAGCCCACCTGCCACCCCGATCGGCACTGCGATCACCACCGAGGCCAGAGTCACCATTGCGCTTTCCCATTGCCCGAACACCGCCAGATATAGGAACGCCGTACCGACAATCGCGGCCAACACCCAGTCGCGCGCGTATTGGCCCAGCGCCACCACCCCCGCCGTGACCGCAATCCAGCTGAACGGCGGCACCAATTGCACCGCGCGGCGCCCGTGCCCCTGCACAAACCCTTCGGCCAGCAGCGCGCGGGCCAGGTTGTAGGGTTGCTCGATCACCCAACTGATGCCACGGGTCAGATCGGTAAAGGTGAACAGGCCGAATGAGGCCTCTTCCACCAGCCATTTCATCGCGGCCGAAATGCTGTCTTTCAGCGGGATCACCCATGCGTCGGGGTATTGCATGGCCCAGCCCAAATCCGCGGCTTCCAGCCATCCCTTGCCGAAGGTGGCCAACAGCCACGTCAGGGCGAACAGCCCCAGCCAGATCATGGATTTGGGGGAAACCCGTGCCATATCAGGCCCCGTTCCCGACCAGCACAGCAATCACCCTTTGCGCATCAATCGCACCGACAGGCTGGCCGTTTTCATCAATCACTTTCAGCGGCTTGCCCGCTGCAACCACTTCGGCAGCCACATCGGCAATCTTTGCGCCCGCAGAAATGCCTTTGCCTTCTCCGGCAGCCCCTTTTTCCATCACCGCGCCCACGCTCAGCACCTTGTCGCGCGGCACATGGCGGGTGAATTCCTGCACGTAATCATCCGCCGGATTCAGCACCAGTTCCTCGGGTGTGGCCACCTGAATAATCCGGCCATCCTTCATAATCGCGATGCGGTCGGCAAGGCGGATTGCCTCGTCAAAATCATGGGTGATAAAGACGATGGTTTTCTTCAGCATCCCTTGCAGACGCAAAAACTCATCCTGCATCTCGCGGCGGATCAGCGGGTCCAATGCGGAAAAAGGCTCGTCCAGAAACCAGATTTCCGGCTCAACCGCCAAGGAGCGCGCAATCCCGACCCGTTGCTGTTGTCCACCCGACAATTCACGCGGGAAATTGCCTTCGCGCCCTTTCAGGCCGACCAGTTCGATCACCTCTAACGCGCGAGCCTCGGCTGCGGATTTGCCCTGTCCCTGAATGGTCAGCGGAAAGGCGACGTTTTGCAAAACAGTCAAATGCGGCAACAGGGCAAAGTGTTGAAACACCATGCCCATCTTGTGACGGCGCAATTCGATCAATTCGCGCTCGGACATCTTTAGCAGGTCTTTGCCATCCAGATAAATCTCGCCGAAGCTGGGTTTGATCAACCCGGCCAGCAGGCGCACCAATGTGGATTTGCCCGAACCGGACAGCCCCATGATGACGAAAATCTCGCCCTCGGCAATGTCCAGAAAGGCGTGTTTCACTGCGCCAATCATGCCGAAGTTCTCCAGCACATCATCCGACGGCGGAACTATTTCCGCCCCGAAAATATGACCCTTGGCGTAGTCGCTGCCGCCATAGACCTTCCACAGCGCCTTGCAGGAAAGTTTCGCCGTATTATTCATGCCTGTCATACCGCCCCTTAGTGGATGGGGCCGGATCATTCCGGCCCCGCCTGTTTACTGTGCAATCCAGCCCTTCCAGCGGGATTCATTGGCGTCCATCCATTCATTCACCACATCCTCGACGGATTTGCCGTCCAGATCGACTTCGCCGACCATTGCGCTCATTTCGTCGTTGTTCAGGGTGTAGGCCTTCACAATCTTGTATGCACCGGGCCATTTGTCTTTCATCCCAGCCCATGCGGCCTTCCAGATCGGGCCACGCGGTTTGCCGCAATCATAGGCCTTGTCGGGGTTCACGCCAACCGACGGGTCGGTGTAACATTCCGGCGTATAGGGCGGGAATTCGACGAATTCGCCCTCGTATTTTGCCGGTGCCCAGTGTGGCACATAAATCCACAGCACAATCGGGGCCTGCCGTTGATAGGCGCTTTCCAACTCGGCAAACAGCGCAGCATCCGTGCCTGCATGAACCACTTCAAAGTCCAGCCCCAAGGCATCGACCCGCTCTTCGTCAAAGCCACCCCATGTTACGGGGCCAGCCACATACCGCCCCTTTGGCGCGGTTTCCGGTGTGGCGA
The DNA here is from genome assembly GCA_015488685.1 of Marinosulfonomonas sp. Lineage (GTDB taxonomy): Bacteria > Pseudomonadota > Alphaproteobacteria > Rhodobacterales > Rhodobacteraceae > Profundibacter. The sequence continues at coordinate 41,104 of WFNH01000049.1, read as the reverse complement.
ATTCACTGGCGCACGCCTGTAGCGCCTTCCAGTCGGGCAGACCGGGGCAGCGCTCTTTCATGTATAGCGGATACCACCATTCCTCGATTGCTTGCAGACCGGTCTCGCCAACGTTTTCCACCTTGCCGGTGCTTACCGCTTCATCCAGCGCCTCTTGGCCCGTGGTGGCCCAGATTTCCATTGCCAGCGTCAAATCACCGGTTTTCAGGCCCGCGAATTGCGCGATGTAATCGGCCTGCACATATTCGACGTTATAGCCCGCCTCTTCCAATATCGCGCCCATGATCTGGGTGTTGATCAACTGGCCGGACCAGTCATGTAATGTCAGTTTCAAAGGATCGGCAGATTCAACCTCTGCCAGCGAAGCCGTGGCGGCAAATACGCCAACGGCGGCACCCATTAGGGTACGTTTCAAAATATGCCTCATCGGGCACCTCCCAGGTTTTTAGTGACGGGATTCGCCCCGCCTTGGGGTCAAGGTGCGGCGATTCCCCGCATCCGTCAACATTTTTACCAATTTATTGTGGGATTCTTTTGGTTTTTCGTTGGCTTTTGAGGTTTTGCGCCGTAACTTGGCAAAATCGAAAACCTGCAACCCGAGGCCGAAATGCCCAACACAGCCACCCGTTCAAACCACCGCGAACAGGAAATCCTGAAAGAGCTGCGCCTTGCGGGCGGGTCGTGCCGTGTGGGGTATCTGGCGCAGCGGCTTGGGGTTTCGGACGAAACAGTCCGGCGCAATATCAAGGCGTTGCAGGAAAAATCCCAGGTGCGCAAAGTGCATGGCGGGGTGCTGTTGGCCGAAGACCTGACCCTGACCGAGCAACCCTTTCAGGCGCGCATGGATGTGAACGCCGAGGCCAAGCGGCAAATCGCGGGCAAACTGGCGCAGATCATCGAGGACGGGGATTCGCTGTTTCTGGATATCGGCTCGACCTCGGCCTATGCCGCACGCGCCCTGAACAACCACCGCAACCTGTATGTCGTCACCAATTCACTGACCGTGGCCAGCACCCTGGCCGCGCGCAACGGCAACCGCGTGTTTTTCGCCGGCGGTGAATTGCGCGGCCATGACGGCGGCGCGTTCGGGCAGGATGCCATCAGCTTTGTGCGCCGCTTCAACGTGCAATATGCGGTGTTTTCCGCCGGTGCGATCAACTGCGAAGTGGGCGTGATGCTGCACGACATAAACGAGGCCGACCTGCTGGCCGAGGCCATACCCCGCGCCCAGACCCGCATCCTGCTGGCCGACAGTTCCAAATTCGGCATCCGCGCCCCGATTGCGATCAACGATGCTGCCAGTATCGACATTCTGATCACCGAAACCACCCCGCCCGATGCCGTCATCGACATGCTGGGCGAAAACGAAACCTCGCTTGTGATAGCGGGCCATGAAAAAGAACACTGAATATGCAGCACTATCTGAACACCATTCTGGACATCACCGCGCAGGCCGAGGACATCCCCAAACGCTATTTCCGCCAGACGCTGGATATCATCCACAAGGGCGATGACAGCCCCGTGACGGTGGCCGATCAGACCTGCGAGCGGATGATCCGCGATGCACTGGCACAGCATTTCCCCGATCATTCCATACTGGGCGAGGAATTCGGGCATGAAGATAAAGGCAGCGATCTGTTGTGGATCATTGACCCGATTGACGGCACCCGCAGTTTCATTTCCGGTATGCCGTTATACAGCATGTTGATTGCCCTATTGCAAAACGGCGTGCCTAAACTGGGCGTGGTGCGGATGCCCGAACTGGGCGAAGTATTCACCGGCAGTGCGGATGGTGCGGCGGTGAATGGCACAGCGATTTCCACATCATACGTCACGGCGTTGAAAGACGCCTTCGTCTATATCAACGAGGGCAATAAAATCGCGCTGGATGCGCCGGACCTGTTCAGGCGCCTGTGCCAGTCGGGGCGTGAACAGCGGCTTAGCTATGATGGCTATCCGCATATGTTGGTAGCGATGGGCCATGCGGATGCCTGCATTGATTACGATCTGCAACCCTATGATTTCCTGCCATTGGTGCCGGTGGTCGAGGGCGCGGGTGGTGTGATCACCGACTGGTCCGGCGCGCCGTTAACCTTGCAATCGGACGGGCGCGTTGTGGCAGCCGCAACCAAGGCATTGCACCGCGAAATGCTGGACCTGTTAGGGGGGTAAATGGCGGATCACTCGGCAAAACACCTGATCATTGGCGGCGGCATCATTGGATGTTCGATCGCCTATCATTTGACCAAACACGGTGAAAAAGATGTTGTTTTGCTGGAAAAAGCCGCACTGACCGAAGGGGCGACGTGGCATGCGGCGGGGTTGGTGGGGCAATTGCGATCCTCGCGCAATACCACGCGGATGCTGCAACGCTCGGTCGCGATGTATGACGGATTGCAGGCGGAAACGGGGCTGGCGAGCGACTGGAAAAAGGTCGGCAGCTTGCGGCTGGCCGCGTCCAGGGACCGGATGCTGGAGGCGCGTAGGTTGGCCACGATGGCCCGCAGTTTTGATCTGGAGATGAACATCATCACACCGGACGAGGCCAAGGCGCTTTTCCCTTATATCGACACAACAGGGCTTGAGGGGGCCGCGTTCATTCCCTCCGATGGCCATGTCGATCCGGCGGGCCTGTGCCTGTCGATTGCGGCGGGCGCACGGCTGCACGGGGCGACATTGAAACAGGGCATAAAGGTGCTGGATTTCACGGTTGTGAAGGGGCGCGTGACCGAGGTGATCACCACGGATGGCACATACGAGGCCGAGACCGTCACCCTTGCCTCGGGGATGTGGAGCCGCGAGTTGGGTGCAAAACTGGGCCTGCAAATTCCGGCCTGCGCGGTGGAACACCAGTATATCGTCACCGAACCGATCCCCGATTTCCCCGACAACCTGCCCACCCTGCGTGATCCCGACCGGCTGGTTTATTACAAACCCGACGCTGGCGGGCGACTGGTGATTGGTGGATACGAGGAGGACACCCTGCCTTTTGGCGAGGCCGGCATCCCCGGCGATTTTGTTCGCCAGTTGCTGCCCGATAATCTGGACCGTTTCGCACCATTGGCTGAAATGGCCGCGCAAGTGATGCCGGTGGTGAACGAAGTGGGCATCCGTCAGGTGATCAACGGCCCGATCCCCTATTCGGCGGACGGTGATTTCGTGATGGGGCCTGTGCCGGAGTTTAGCAATCTGATGCTGGCCACCGGTTTTCTATACGGCATCGCGGCGGGTGGGGGCGCTGGCGAAATGATTGCCGAATGGCTGGTGGATGGCCGCCCCTCGCTGGACCTGTGGCCGCTGGATAACCGCCGTTTCGGGGCACATCACGGGGCGCGGGCGTTCATGTACCCCCGCGCGGTCGAGCATTACGCCCACCATTATAAAATGCGTTATCCGGGGTCCGAGGCCGAAGCCGCGCGGCAATTGCGCCTGTCACCGCTGTATCAGCGACTAAAGGAAAAGGGCGCGGTATACGGCAGCAAAAACGGCTGGGAACGCCCGCTGTGGTTTGCGCCCGATGGGGTCGTGCCGGTGGACCAGCTGGATTTCCTCAATCCGGGCTGGAAGAAATATGCCGACGACGAACAGCGTGCGGTGCGAAATGGTGTGGCCCTGTGCGACCAGAGCAGTTTTGCCAAATTCGAACTGGTCGGCATGGGGGCCTTGAAGGCGCTGCAGCACATGGCGGTTTCCAACATGGACAAGCCGCTTGGCAGTGTGATCTATACCCAGCTGTGTAACGAGCGCGGCGGGATCGAGGCCGATCTGACCATCACCCGACTGGCGGATAATCATTTCTACATCGTCACCGGTGCAGGGTTCGGGGTGCATGACAGCGACTGGATCAGGCAGAACCTGCCTGATGATGGATCAGTCGCATTGATCGAAGTCACCTCGGCCCGCGCGGTGATCAACATCATGGGGCCAAAGGCACGCGATGTGCTGGCAGCGGCAAGCGAAAGTGACGTATCAAACGAGGCCTTCCCCTTTGCCACCGCCCGCGACATCATCGTCGGCGCCGCCCCCGTTCGGGCGATCCGCATCGGCTATGTTGGCGAACTGGGGTGGGAGCTGCATGTGCCCACGGAATACGCCCTGCATGTCTATGACAAACTGTGCGAACATGGCGCGGCGCATGACATCCGCGACATCGGCTATCGGGCGATTGACGGGCTGCGGATGGAGAAGGGATATCTTTACTGGAGCGCGGATATCACGCCGGATTATACGCCGATCGAGGCTGGCTTGGGCTTTCGTGTGCATCTGAAATCCAAGGGGGATTTCATCGGACGCGAGGTGCTGGAACAGCAAAAACGGCACGGGGTGGAACAGCATTTGTGCTGCTTTACCTCGGATGTTGAACTGCCATTGTTCGGTGGCGAGGCGATCTTGCATGATGGCAAAGTGGTGTCGCTGGTTTCCAGCACTGCATTCGGGGCGACGGAGGGCAAAAGCATCATGCTCGGCTATCTGCCCGTGGCCTTGTGTGACAAGACCACATTTTCGCTGGAAGTATTTGGTGAACAACATACAATCAATCGCATAAACTCCCCCTTGTATGACCCCGAGAATAAACGCTTAAAATCCTGAAAAGGAGGGTAAAATGCCCGAAAACAAACAAGTGGTCCATGAAGCACTGCAAAATCTGCCCCAATTCAGGGGCGTGGGGATAGACAGCTATACGGCCACGCGGCTGGGTGGATTAACAAATCTGGTTTACCGTATTGAAACAAATCACGAAAAGCTGATTGTCCGGATCCCGGGCGAAGGCACTTCGGACTATATTGACCGCGCGGTGGAATTGCACAATGCACAGGCGGCGCAGGCGGCATGGGTGTCGCCGGAAATCCTGTGGGCGGACGGGGAAAGCGGGGTGATGATCAGCCGTTGTATCGAGGCCGAAACGATGACGGCTGCGGGTTTCAAAAGCCGCGACGGGTCGCCCGCGCGGGCGGGTGTGGCGCTGGCCAGTCTGCATAATTCCGGGCAGGAATTCCGCTTTAGGTTCGAGCTGTTTTCGATGATTGACGACTATCTGAAAATCCTTGCGGGCAAGGATACCGAATTACCCGACGGCTACGGCGATGTTGTGCAAGCCGCCCAACCCGTGAAACAGGTTCTGGCCGATAACCCCGCCCCGCTGGCTCCGTGTCATTGCGACCCCTTGTGCGAGAATTTTCTGGATGACGGGGACAAGATGTGGATCATCGACTGGGAATATTCCGGCATGAATGACCCATTGTGGGATCTGGGGGATTTGTCGGTTGAAGGCGGATTTGACGCCGCGCAGGATATGGAAATACTGCGGGCCTATTTCGGCGCTGATCCCACGGCGGCACAAATCGGCCGGATGGTGATCTACAAGGCCATGTGCGATCTGCTGTGGACATTGTGGGGGCTGATCCAGCACGCCGACGGCAATCCGGCCGAAGATTTCTGGGCCTATTCGGTCGAGCGGTTCGAGCGCTGCAAGGCCTTGATGCAAAGTGACGGGTTCGAGGGGCACCTAGAGGCTGTTCGTGCGGGTTAACCGATATAGTCAGGCACCCGCCGCGGCAAAGGCCGTTGGTTTTTCCGACAGGGTCTGCGCCAATATCTCTGCCGTCAGGGGTTTTTCAAGGCAGGTCACGCGCGGCTCTTGCCGGTTGGAATAGGGATGGGTATGCGGCATCCGCCCCGATGCCACGATAATGCGACTATTCGTGTTGGCAAGGCAATATCCGGCCACAGACCAGCCCGAGCGGCCCTGATCCAGATGCAGATCGGTCAGCACCACGTCAAAATCGGAGTTGGATTGCAGGGCGGATTCGGCCTCGGCAAAACTGGCCGTCCGAACCACCTCATACCCCAAATCCTGCATCAGATCACTGGCGATTTGCAGTTCTGCGGGGTCATCCTCGACCACCAGCGCCCGACCGGAAACGGGCACCCTTTCAGCGGTTTTACTAACGATCTGTAGCGGCAACACCAAACGTACGCGGGTGCCTTTGCCCGGCGCGCTGTCGATCTGGATATCGCCCCCGGTCTGCTTGATAAAGCCGTATACCATCGACAGACCCAGCCCCGTCCCCTGCCCGTCCTTGCGCGCGGTAAAGAACGGCTCTAATGATCGCGACATTACGCTTTCATCCATGCCGCAGCCGTTGTCGGCCACCTCGATCACTGCCGTTTCTTCGCCGGATTTCGCCACCGTAATATGGATTTCCCCCTGCCCCTCGATTGCCTGACTGGCATTCAGACAAAGGTTCAGAATGGCGCTTTCCAACTGTCCGGGGTCAACCCGCACGGGCAGTTGTTCATCGGCCAGATCAGCCGTCAGGTTCACTCCGTCCCTAAGCCCGATGCCGACCAGATCGGTCAACCCTTCAACCAGTTCGTTCAACTCGACCACCTCGGGTTTCAGACGTTGCTTGCGGGCAAAAGCCAGCAAACGCTGGGTCAGAGACATGCCCAGTTCCGCCGCGTTTTCCATGCGTTGCAAAAGGGTTTTATGCGCAGTTTTCTTGCTGCCCGTTTCCAGCAGATGGATATTGGCGGTGATGGTCGACAACACATTGCCAAAATCATGCGCCACTTCGCCGGTTACTTTGCCCAGACTTTCGATGTGCTGGATCTGGCGTAGCCGGTTGTCCATCTGCCGTCGTTCAGTAGCGTCGGAAAACAGCCATATACCGCCGCCATCTGGCAAACGACTACAACGCACCTCGAGTGTCTGCCCCGCATCGTTCTGCAATTCAGTAAAACCACGGAACCCTGCACGGATACCGGCCTCCACAGCTTGAACGGCGAAATCGCTTTGCTGCATCACCTCGTCAATCAGCGGCTTGCCCTTCAACAACGCCGGATCAATCCGCAACACATCGGCAAAATTCGGGTTGGTGGCCGTCAAATGGCCGTTGTCGCCGGTAATTGCGATGCCCTCGGAAATATTCGCGAACATCTTTTCAAACAGTGCGTTTTTCTGGTGCAACTGGCGGTTTGAGCGATCCAGCCGCAGGGCATTGGCGCGGAACACCCGAAAGGAATGGTGCAGCTTGCCGATTTCGTCGTCCGCCACGGGTTTACGACGCAATTCGGTGCTGCGGTCCCCTTCGGCCAATCGCAACATGGCGTCGGAAATTGCCTTGATGTTGCCAGTCACATAGCCAGATACAAATATCGCCGCCAACAGGGCAATGGTAGCGCTGGCAAGACCGGCAATCAGGATCACGGCCTTTGCAAAATCAATCGAAACAGCGGTTTTGTGGCGCTCTTCGGATAAAAAATCCTCGGCGTTGCGGGCAAATTGGGCGGCCAGATCGCTGATCGCACTGGCGTTATAGCGGATACGAAACAGCGCGTTCTGGCTTTCCAGCTTTCGCGATAGCTCGCGGCGGCGAACCTGAAACAAACCTTGTTCACCAGCGGATATTTCAACCAGTTTCTGATAGGCATCCGTTTGAATATCCATCGCATTGGCCGCATTGAACCCCCGCGCCATTCGCTGGAAATTTCGCTGGTGTTCCCCCATGCCCGGCAGGTTCTGCGCATGCCCGGCCCCCACCAGTTCATTCGCCATTCCTTGCAAAGCCAACCAGATCCGGCGTTCGGCGCTTTTGCGGTTTTCATCTGTGGACAGGCGATAATAGGCGGCCTCTTGACGGGCAAGGCGGGCGTTCAATGCCAATGTCGCATCCAGTTCCACGTTCAGCTTTTCCGCCGTTGCGACCAGATCACTGATTGCTGTTTTCATTTGCTGGACAATGGCGGCGATCTGGACCTCGTAGGTGTCGATTGGCGATTGCGCACTGGCCTCGACCGAAGGCCAGGCGGTTAGCACCGGTTCCAGCGTGGTCAGCAATACATGCCCCTCGCGTTCGATCAGATACGGGGATTTCAGGTTCAGCAGAAAAGGCGCAGATGTGGCAATGTCCGAAGATTGTTTCGACAGGTTCAGTGCCCGGGCCACCTGGGTCAGGGTTTCGCTATGCAATCGTTCCAGCCGTGTGCCAGCACGGTCAAGCGCATACCATGCGATCCCCCCGACAAAGATCGTTGAAGCCGCCAATAGCGCCAGCGCAATCCAGAGGCGCTGCCGGATATCGGGGTTGAAAAAAACCTGCATCAGGTACTCGGGTTTCGCAGCGCCCCTTGCGGATCGCGCACGAAAATATAGCCAAGACCGCGTCGGGTTTGCAGGTGGACGGGTTTCGAGGGCACGGATTCAATTTTACGACGCAGGCGCAAGATCAACACATCAATGGTGCGATCAACATAATGCGACAGGTCACTGCCCAATTGTTCCAGCAATTCCTCGCGCGGGATAACTTCGTCGGGTTTGCTCAGGAATACTTCCAACAGGCGATATTCGCCGTTGGTCAGCGGAATTTCAGAACCGGTATGGTCAAACAGTTCACGCCTTGTGCGATCCAGTAGCTTGTCGCCGAACCTGATTGTATCGTGATCGGCGGGCACAGACGGGCCACCGTTTGGCTGCCCCTTTCCATATCGGCGCAAAACGGCGCGTATACGGGCCAGCAATTCGCGTGGGTTAAACGGTTTCATCAGGTAATCATCGGCGCCTGCCTCAAGCCCGACAATCTTGTCCACCTCGTCCCCGACACCTGTCAGCATAACAATCGGCAGATCCAGATGTTCACGGATGTGGATTGCCAATGTCAGGCCGGATTCCCCGTTCAAGCGCAGATCGATCAACGCCAAATCAACATCGGGATGATCCCCTAATGCGAAAAAATCGCGGCTGCCCTGCATCGGCAGCGGGTCAAACCCGTTTTCCTGCAACAAGGATTCAAGCGCCAGACGCACGTCCGGGTCGTCATCAATGATAGCGATTTTGGCAAGTTTGCTTATTGTGCTTTCCCTATTCATAGCGAACCGTTTCTTTGCTCCCCGAATTATGCCTCAGTGTTGCACAGAACACCCCCCGAAATCCTATTTATTTTCATGCGACGGGCTTGCGTAGGGCAATCCTGCTGATTGTAACTCTGTTAACAATATACCCGATCAACTGTAGCATTGTTAACAGACATGCCCGCCAACCCGCCTTTCGCCTGCTAATCTTGGCATGATCGCGGAGCACCCATAACAGAGTCGCTACCGTTATTCCGATCAATATACTTGGGAGAATATCATGAAAAAAACGATCCTTATTAGTGCATTAGCCCTATCCGCCGCATTGTCGGCCGGTGGTGCATATGCTGGCGAACTGAATGTGGTTTGCAGCAACGAGCAAGACTGGTGCGACCTGATGGCCGGTAATTTCGAGGACAAGACCGGCATTTCGGTTGCAATGGTGCGCAAATCCACCGGCGAAACGCTGGCACAGGTTCGCGCCGAAGCGGGCAACCCGAAAATCGACGTCTGGTGGGGCGGCACAGGGGACCCGCATCTGATCGCGGCTGCCGAAGGGCTGACACAGCCATCTGGTGCGGATACGTCAGAATTGCTGGGCTGGGCGCAAAATCTGGCCGATATTTCGGGCGGACGCACCATTGGCATCCATTTGGGCGTGTTGGGCATAGCCTATAACGAGGACATCCTGAAGGAAAAAGGCATCAAGCCCCCCGCCTGCTGGAAAGACCTGACCGACCCGCAATACAAGGGTGAAATTCAGGTGGCAAACCCGAATTCCTCGGGCACGGCCTATACCGAACTGGCCACCATCGTGCAGATTTTTGGCGAGGATGACGCATTTCGTCTGCTGAAAGAAATCGGTGCGAACGTAAACAGCTATACCAAATCCGGCTCGGCCCCGTCCAAGGCGGTGGCGCGTGGCGAAACCGGTATTTCCATCGGGTTTGAACATGACATGGTCAAACTGGCCCGTGCCGGTTTCCCGCTGAAAATCGTATCCCCTTGCGAAGGCACCGGCTATGAGGTTGGCGGCGTTTCGATCATCGAGGGCGCTAAAAACCTGGACGAGGCCAAACAGTGGGTCAATTTTGTTCTGAGCGCCGAAGCCCAATCTGCGGGACCGCAAGTTGGCGTGTTCAACATTCCGTCCAATTCGAACGCGACCATCCCGCCCGAAGCGCCGGCTGTCGAGTCGATCAAGCTGATCGACTATGATTTCGCCACATACGGCGCGACCGATACCCGCGAACGGTTGCTGTCGCGTTGGGATAAAGAAGTAAAACCGGGTAACTAAACCACCCGTATTTCGGGGCGCATATTTTCCCTGTGCGCCCCGCGATCATTCGATTTTGACAGTGCATTTCAGCCCTAAAGGAACAGCCCTATGACACGCACAGCCGCCCTTTGGCTTTTGGTGGGAGCGATTGGATATTGCCTGCTGCCCTGGCATATGGCCGATGGTGGTTTTTGGTCATTTGGCTGGATCACGGGGATTTTTTCAGGCGATGACGCATCGGCTTTAGCGCAGGTTCTGGGACAGGGCCGCCTGTATCTGGCCGCCCCGCTAATCGCTTTTATATTGATCGGCGCTGTGCTGGCATTGGTCCCGACGCCGGTAAAAAAGGCGCGGTTAATGGTGGCGATTGCAGCCATCGGACTGTTTTTGACCGCCTTGCAGGGATTGGCTGTTGTTCGCGCTGGTCCCCGTTTCATGACGGACATCTTTTTGGCGCTGGGGGGCGAAGGTGGGCAGGCCGGCATGGGGGCCGGTGCTCTGGTCACTCTGGCGTCCTTGTTGTTCATCCTGACCACGGCGTTTTCTTCGGCGGGCAAGGCGCGTGGCGATGCCTTTGTGGTCGGATTGATCGGGTTGATCATCTCGCTGGTCGGTGTGTTTGTATTCTTTCCGGTATCGCATATTCTGATCAATGCTTTTCGGGTCGAAGGCGGCGGGTTTTCCTTTACCCATTTTCTTAGCCGCTTCTTTTCGTCCGACCTGTGGGGGCTGGGCTGTCTGACCTTCACCCACAGTTGCGGGCCGGCGATCAATTCGGTGATCCTTGCGATCATGACCGCCACAACATCCGTCTTGCTGGGGCTGGCTTTTGCGCTGATTTTCACCCGCACCGATTTCAAGGCCAAGCCGCTGTTGCGGATGCTGACCGTGATCCCGATCATCACCCCGCCCTTTGTAATCGGTCTGGCATTGATCCTGCTGTTTGGGCGCACCGGCACCGCAACCGCCCTGTTTGCCGATCTGTTCGGAGTGGAAAAAACCCGCTGGATTTATGGCTTTGGCGGGATCTATCTGGCACAAGTCTTATCCTTTACCCCGATTGCATTCCTTGTGCTGATCGGCGTGGTCGAGGGCATCAGCCCGTCGATGGAAGAGGCCAGCCAGACGCTGGATGCAAACGCATGGCAGACCTTTCGCTATGTGTCATTCCCGCTGATGCGGCCCGGGCTGGCGAATGCGTTTCTGTTAACCTTCATCGAAAGTCTGGCCGATTTTGGCAACCCTCTGGTGCTGGGCGGAGGGCGCTTCAATGTTCTGTCGACCGAAATCTATTTTTCCATTGTTGGCACTGTGGCGGACCCCGCCAAAGCGGCGATCCTTGCGATCGCATTGCTGTCCCTGACATTGGGGGCTTTTCTGCTGCAACGCACATGGGTTGGCAAGAAATCTTATGCCACAGTCACCGGCAAGGCAGATTCAGGCCAACACGCCGCCCTGTCGCGGGGTGTCAAAATCGCCGCCTATGCCACCGCCCTGCCCTGGGCCGCCTTTACTGCAATTGTCTATTCCATGATCGTCTTTGGCAGTTTTGTGAAACTGTGGGGCTATGACAACACCTTCACATGGGCACATTATATCCGCGCCTTTGGCATCAAACACACCGCGCATGGCTGGCGCCTGTCAGGGGTGGCATGGGACAGCTATTTCACCACCCTGCAAATCGCCAGTATCGCAGCGCCTTTGACGGCCCTTGTCGGGCTGGGCACGGCCTATTTGCTGGTGCGGCAGAAATTCTTTGGCAAGGATGCGTTCGAATTCAGCACCATGCTGTCCTTTGCCATCCCCGGCACGGTGATCGGGGTCAGTTATATTCTGGCCTTTAATTTCCCGCCTATTGAACTGACCGGCACAAGCATCATCCTGATCATCGTTTTCGTATTCCGCAATATGCCTGTCGGGGTGCGCGGCGGGATTGCCGCGATGTCGCAACTGGATGCGTCGCTGGACGAGGCCTCGATCACCCTTGGGGCCAATTCTTTTACCACCGTGCGCCGAGTGATTGCGCCTTTGATGGGGCCGGCAATCATGGCCGCGCTGACCTACAGTTTCGTGCGGGCGATTACCTCGGTTTCGGCGGTGATTTTCCTTGTCAGTGCGCGACACAACATGGCCACGGCCTTTATCGTCGGGCGGGTTGAAAACGGAGAATTCGGCATCGCGATTGCCTATTCCGCCGTGTTGATCGTCACCATGCTAACCGCGATTATCCTGCTGCAACTGATCATTGGCCAACGCACCCTGCGCCGCAGCAACCGTGTGCAAAAGGCGGCTTGATATGACATATTTTACCGGAGACCACAGATGACAAAAATTACCCCAGGGTCGGTGCAATTCGACGGCGTTGTCAAGAAATACGGCGCGGTTACGGCGCTGAAAAAACTGGACCTGATGATCGAACCGGGAAAGCTGGTGACGTTGCTTGGCCCGTCGGGTTGCGGCAAAACCACTACCCTGCGCCTGATCGCGGGGTTAGAGCCAGCCACCGAAGGGCACATCATTATCGGCGGACAGGATGTGACGCATCTGTCGGCCACTTACCGCAAGGTGTCGATGGTGTTCCAGTCCTACGCGCTGTTTCCACATATGTCGGTGCTGGATAATGTCGCCTATGGCCTGACCGTGAAATCCATGCCCAAACACGAAGCCCACCAAAAGGCCGAAGAAGGGCTGGAACTGGTCGGGCTAGCGGGTTACGGCTCGCGCCTGCCTTCTGAGCTGTCCGGCGGCCAGCAACAGCGTGTCGCCGTGGCCCGCGCGATTGTGCTGGAACCCGAGGTGCTGCTGCTGGACGAACCGCTGTCCAATCTGGACGCCAAACTGCGTCGTCATGTGCGCGAGGAAATCCGCCAGATCCAGCAAAATCTGGGCCTGACCGCTGTGTACGTCACCCACGATCAGGAAGAGGCAATGGCGGTATCGGACCGCATCATCGTGATGAAAGACGCCGAGATCGCGCAAGAAGGCACACCGCATGATCTGTATGAACGCCCCAACTCCAGCTTTATCGCCGATTTTATCGGCGACGCTAACCTGATTGATTGCGAGGTGGTGCAGGCCAACGGGGACACTGCCGATATTGTGGTTGCGGGCCAAAAGCTGAACGTGCCCAACACCGACCGGCCCAAGGGCGGCGCACGGATCGTGATCCGGCCCCACCAGATTCATCTAAAGGCAAAAACGGCGGATGAGGGCTTTGATGGCGTGATCAGCTATGCCGCCTATCTGGGCAATCAGGTGCAATATACAGTGGACGGTGAATTGGGGCAGTTGTTCGTGATCAGCAACACCACCGCCAACCCGCTGGCGATGGGCGATAGCGTGTCGATCATGATGGACCCCTCGGAAATGCGGCTGGTGGCGGAATAACCCCGTGCCCAAGGCGATTATTTTCTGCGATATTGATGGCTGTCTGAATGACGGCAAACACATAGGTTTCGATCTGGACGCACTGGCCGAAGTGCGCCAGCGCATCCGCACCTTGAAAGACCGTGGCGTGATCCTGTCGCTCTGCACCGGCCGACCGCAACCCTATGCCGAAGCCATGGCTCAGGTTCTGGACCTGCATACGCCCTTTATCTGTGAATACGGCGCGATGGTGTTTGATCCGGAAACGGACGATGCCATATCCCTGCTTACCGTCGATGAGCGCGCCGAAATCGCCCGCCTGCGCCTGCATCTGCAAACGCTGGTGGGGGATGGGAACAAACACGTTCTGGAACCGGGCAAGGATTTTGCCCTCAGTATAACCGGACCGGGAATCGTCGGGGCCGAAAATGCCGTGATCGAGGCCCAGATGAAGGCCTATCAGGCCAAATGCGACGGGTTCAACGTGATCTGGACCTATTCGATTTCCGCCATCGACATCGCCCCAAAGGGGATCAGCAAACAGACCGGTGCGGCCTATCTGCTAAGCCGATACGGAATAGATCCAAGCGCCACTTATGCGATTGGCGACAGCATTGGTGACATTCCGGTTTTATCCTTTGCCCACCATGCCCTATGCCCCGCCAACGCCACGCCAAAGGTGCGGGATATTTGTGAATTCTCAGCCGAAGAATCCACAACCCGCGGTGTGATCGAGATACTGGATCACATCCTGTCAAAACACGCCTGAAAGTGCTATTATCCCAACCGCACAAGGGTGTGACTTGACAAGTCGGGCAAATATATATTCAATTATCGCGATACAAAAGGCGGACAATAATCGCACGAACGGGAGGAATGAAATTGTTAGACGATAGCACAGACAATGCAAAGAGCATGTCCATCATCGTGACCAAAGGGTCGCTGGACTGGGCTTACCCCCCGTTCATTCTGGGCACAACCGCGGCAGCGATGGATATGAAGGTGACGATGTTCTTTACCTTCTACGGCCTTTCCCTGCTGAAGAAAAAACTGAACCTGAAATTTACCACCCTTGGCAATGCCGCGATGGAAATGCCGATGATGGGCGGCCATATGGCCATGCCGAACCTTCTGTCGGTGATGCCCGGCGTTGGTGGCGCTGCTGGCAAGATGATGAAAAACCTGATGAAGCAAAAAGGCGTTGCCTCGATCGAGGATCTGCGCGAAGCGTCGGTCGATCTGGAAATCCGCATGATCGCCTGCCAGATGACACTGGACCTGTTTGAATATACCCCGGACGACATGATCGACGGGATCGAATTGGGTGGGGCGGCGACTTATATGGAAGTTGCATCCAAAACCGACATCAACCTGTTTATCTAAACAACAAACAAAGATACTCCAACACAAAAGAGGTTACTAATGGCTGAACATGAACTGAACGCAGAAGGTCTGAACTGTCCCCTGCCGATCCTGAAAGCGAAGAAAATGCTGAAAGGTATCCCCGAGGGCGACATCCTGAAAATCCGCTCGACCGATCCCGGTTCGGTTGCCGATTTCGCTGCGTTCTGCACACACACCGGTAACGAACTGCTGTCTTCTTCTTCGGAAGGTGACGTTTACATGTTCGAAATCAAGCGCGCATAAACGCCTTACACGGTTCAAGAATTGGAAAACCCCGCGCGGCTTGCCTGCGGGGTTTTTTGTTGTCTGGTCGCACGATTACTTGCCGGTTTTCACCCGCTGCACAAATCCCAAAAATCGCTCGACCCACGGATTTTCCCGCGTGTGCCGCTGGTGACAAAACCCCGCCAGCACATTGCCCGTGACAATCGCATCATGTGATCCGTCAATCCCCGCCCCGCGGGTCAGGTCACGGCCAAACACCGTATCCGCGGCCAGATTATCCAGCCGCGCATAATGGAATTCATGCGCCTTGGTCTGCCCGTTGCGCGGCCCCCACGGGTGCGCCGGTGTGGTGGTATATTCGACATAGCCCCGCCCCTGCGGCCGCTTGCACATCACCGCATCCGCCGCCACCACATCGCACATCGGATAGGACTGATCATTCCAGCCCAAAGAGCGGCACAGATACATCAACCCGCCGCATTCCGCATAGCACGGCATCCCGGCTTCCAGCGCGCGCTTGATGTCTTTGCGCAATGTTTCGTTTTCGGCCAAGCCCTGCATCTGGGTTTCGGGAAAGCCCCCGCCCAGAAACAGCCCGTCCGCATCCGGCAGCGCCGTATCAGTCAGCGCATTGAACGGCACCAGTTCGGCCCCCAGTGCGGCGAAGGCATCCAGATCATCGGCATAGTAAAATCCAAAGGCCCGATCCCGCGCGATGGCGATGCGCAAGCCCTTGAATACGGGATCAACCACCAGCGCGGGGGCAGCATCCAGCGTGGGCGCTGTTGCGGCGATGGCGCTGACCTGATCCAGATCGACCTGCCCGCCGATGATTTCGGCGATCTGCGCGATCTTGCTGTCCAGATGGTCGGTCTCGGTCGGGGTGGTCAGGCCAAGGTGGCGCTCGCCAATATCCAGCGCCGGATTGCGCCCCACGGCGCCGATCACTGGAATGTCGGTGTAGGCTTCAACCGCTGCCCGCAGCTTGCCTTCGTGGCGCGGGCCGCCAACCTTGTTCAGGATCACACCGGCAATGTTCACATCTGCATCAAACCCCTGATAGCCGATCAAAAGCGGTGCGATGCCACGGGTCATGCCGTTGGTATCAATCACCAGGATCACCGGCGTTTTCGTCACCTTGGCCAGCGCCGCATTGGCGTCCGAGCCATCCAGTTGCACCCCGTCAAACAGCCCCTTGTTGGCCTCGATCATCGCAATGTCGGCCCCGCACGAACGGTCGCACATCAACGTGGTGAATTCAGCCGCCGGCATGGTGTTGAAATCAAGGTTATAACAGGGCCGCCCGCTGGCCGCCGCCAACCACATCGGGTCAATGTAATCCGGCCCCTTTTTGAAACATTGCACCACATTGCCCTGCCCCGACAGGGCAGCAGCCAAACCGGTGCTGACCACGGTTTTACCGGATGATTTATGTGCCGCCGATATCAGGAACCGCGCCATCACTCAGGCCTTTTCAAACAAGTGCAGGGCCAGCCTTTTTTAACCGGACCAATCCGATCCTATCAGAAATCGGGTTCGGTCGGGTCAATATTTCTGTCCGACAGGTTCATCGGCAAAATCCGCAAGGCCACAACGCCCATACCGGCGATCATCACCGCCAATGCAACGCCGCCCATACCCAGCGCCCATTCGTAAATGGTCGGGGTATAGTTGTTGATCTGGCCATCCGCGAATGTGCTTGTGACCTCGTACATTGGGAAAATTTCCAGCGGGAAGGCCTGTCCACCAATGATGATGCCGTAAAGATGGGCAAAGCCGCCGATAATGATCAGAACCGAGGCAAGGATTACCTGCCCCTTGGTTGTGTTCTCGGCATGGCGCAGAAGCATCGCTGCAGGAATGACACCACCGATCAACACCTGCCCGATCCAGAACAGTTTGGTGTAGATATTGCCGCTGAACAGAATGAAGCGCTCAAAGTCGCCATGTTCGGCGGCATAGAGGTTGGTCAGGTGGCGAATGGCTGTGAAGTACAGCACAGCCACGGCGAACACGCCCAGCAACCGACCCAGACGTTTCACCAGATTTGGCCCGATGTAACGGCCCGTCAGCGGGAATGTCGTGCCCAGAACCAGAATGAAAAAGGCCAGTCCAAAAGAAAACGACATAATGATGAACAGAGGGGCCATGATCGCCGCATCATATCCGGGACGCGCCACCAGCCAGCCAAAGATCGAACCGGTGCCGGTGGTCAACGCCAAGCGCCAGACAAAGGCAGCGGTACCGACGGATTTAACCACTTTTGGTGATATATTGCGTGCCATCTGCACAAACAGGTAAGCACCAACAACCGCAAAGAAACCGTTATACAGTATAACATTCCACGCAAATATCGAGGTGAAATTATATTTGGTCATTGCCACAATCAGCCGATCGGGACGCCCAAGGTCCAGCACCAGAACCGCCAGCCCGCCTGCCAGCAAGGCAATCGACAACAGGCCTGAATAGCGCGCCATCGGTTTGTTTTCGATCTTGCCGAATACCGACGCAATCGAAGCCACGTTCAATGCGCCAGACGCTGCCACGATCAGGAAAATTGCAAACACATGCGGCAGGCCCCAGACGATCTGGTTGTTCATGCCGGTAACGATATGGCCGTGGTGTTCGATATATAAAACCGCCAGCCCCGCAGCGCCGATAAATGCAGCGGCAATGACAGCCATCAACCAGATGGCGGGGGTCGGTTTCACTTCGCGATAGACGGTGCGGTCCATTATTCAGTCTCCATCCACTACAGGTTCGTGTATCGAACGCCAGGGTTAACCCGCAGATCGTCACGCAGGCCCATCGAGGGATAATTTTTCAGTGCTTGGGCAATCTCGCTGTTCGGGTCATTCAGATCACCAAACATCATCGCGCCGTTGCCCGTGGCCGAACAGGATTCGACACAGGCCGGAACCCGCCCCGCATCCACACGATGCACACACAGGGTGCAGCTTTCGACGGTGCCCTTACCACGCGGGGCATTGGATTTCTGATCTTCGATCTCTTCATGCACAAAGCTGCGCGCCTTGAACGGACAGGCCATCATGCAATAGCGACAACCGATGCAGATATGTTTGTCGACCAGCACAATACCGTCCACCCGCTTGAACGATGCACCGGTGGGGCAAACGTCAACGCAGGGCGGGGTTTCGCAATGCTGGCACATCATTGGCAAGGATGCCTCGCGGCCGGTTTCCTTGTGCTTCAGGTCGATCTTGCGAATCCACTGGGGGTCGGTTTCGGGGTTGCCGTCCAGCTTCCAGCCGTTTTCCTCTGAACAGGCGGTCACGCAGGCATTACAATCGGTGGAACATTTGTTCACGTCGATCAACATGCCCCAGCGTTTGCCCGGATCGGCATTAGCACTGGCTTCGCCGCCAAAGGCCATCAGCGTCACGCCAGGGGCCAGCGTCACCGAGGCCACCGCAGCACCGCTTTTGAAAAACTCGCGCCGGTTCAGTTCGGCGGGCCGTTCGGATTTGTTGTTCAATGCAGGTAGCTTCATTGCGACATCCCATCCAGATAGGCTTGAATTTCATCATCGGTGGCGGGCGGATTCTGCTTTAACAAATCAATGAACCCGTCTTCGGGTTTCGAGTTATGGCACTGGAAACAATCGATTTTCACAGCGGCAAATTCATGGCAGTTGCGGCAGAAATGGCCCTTTTCCTGAACCGATATTGGCAATGCATCCGGCCCCATTACCGCATGGCAGGCGACACATTCCTTGATGGAATATTTGATCGACCGGTCCCCGTCGTGCACCGTCAGGTTTCGATCGTGCCGCAGCAATCGCATATGATTGAGCCGCATGTAATCATTGCCTTCGGGGTGCGGGGCACCCACGGCTTTGGGGATATCGGGATATGTGGACCCCGCCATCGCCGCGCCCGTGGACAGCCCGATCAAGACCAGCAAGGTTGTAACCAGCCGCTTCATACCTATGCTCCAAGACCCATTTTGATGTAACCGGTCGGGCAAACATCCTGACAGATGTGGCACCCGATGCATTTGGTATAATCGGTATCGACATAACGCCCGACTGTGCGGTCCGATTTCTTGACCCGGAAAATCGCATCCTGCGGGCAATAGATCACACAGTTGTCGCACTCGAAACACATACCACAGGACATGCAGCGCTCGCCCTCTTTCTGGGCCTGTTCTTCGGAATAGGCGATGATACGTTCTTCAAAGTTGCCCAAAACCTCGTCCGCCGATATATGCTTTTCATCCCGCTTTTCGCGTGGCACAAAATCAAAGTGGCCTTTGAACAGTTCGGTATGCTTGATGATTTGTGATTCCGAGCGGTCCTCGTAATTATGTACTGCATAATCAGCCTGATCCGTGCCGCTTTTCTGGATATGGTCATAAGCCGACGGCGCATGGCCGCGCTGTTTCAACTCTTCCAGCAAGTCGAAATGGGCCACATCCACCGGCGGGCGTTTTTCGACTTCGCCATCATCCAGAAAATCAGTGATCGCTTCCGCAGCAATGCGGCCATGGCCAATCGCCGTGGTCAGCAGATGTGGCTGCAGAACATCGCCACCGGCGAAATGCTTTTTGCGACCTTTAACGGCATAGGTGCCTTTGTCGATGTCGATCGCGCCGCGGCCATTGTCCAGATCTTCCATGCCGGTGAAATCACCGAACTGGCCAATGGCGGAAATAATGATATCAGCTTCGATCTCGAACTCGGTGCCCTCAATCGGCTGCGGAACATTGCCCTTCATGGTGCATTCGCACATCTTCAGGCCCTTGGCGCGCCCATCGGCCCCCTTGATGATTTCCAGCGGCATCACAGAGCCTTTGATGTCCACGCCTTCGCGCAGCGCATCTTCGCGCTCGTGTTCAGCCGCCGTCATCTGGTCAATCGGGAACAGCGATGTCAGGGTGGCCTGCATCCCGTCACGCACAATCGCGCCCGCCACATCGTGGCCGGTGAAATCGCTGGGCGCTTCGCCCTTCACTTCGGTGATGTTGCCCAGACGGCGCGCAATCGAGGCAACGTCGATCGAGGTGTCGCCACCGCCAACCACGATCACCTTTTTCGCGGTGCCCAGAACATAGCCCTGGTTGAACGCATCCAGAAATTCGACGCCGTTGATACAGTTTTCGGTTTCGTCCCACCCTTCCAGCGGCAGACCACGACCCTTTTGTGCGCCCATTGCCCAGAAGATGGCATCAAATGCTTTTTCCAGTTCGTCCACCGAAACATCGGTGCCGACACGGGTGTTGCAACGGATGTCGACGCCCATCGCGGTGATGCGACCGATTTCCTTGTCCAGCATATCGCGCGGAGTCCGGTAGCCCGGAATACCGTAACGCATCATGCCACCCAGTTTGTCATGTTCTTCGAACAAAGTGACCGAATGGCCATCCTTGCGCAAAAAGAACGCAGCCGCCAGACCGGCCGGCCCGCCACCGATCACCGCAATCTTGCGGCCGGTGTCGGCACCCGCTTCGGGGGCTTTGATGTCGTTTTCATTGGCCCAGTCGCCAACATATTGCTCTACCGCATTGATGCCGACGTAATCGTCTACTTCGTTGCGGTTACAGCCTGCCTCGCAGGGGGCGGGGCAAACGCGGCCCATCGTGGCAGGAAAAGGGTTGGCTTCAACCATGCGCTCAAACGCATATTCCTGCCACGCCATGTCCTCATCCACGGGTTTGTCCATACCACGCGCAATCGCCAGCCAGCCACGAATTTCGTGACCCGAGGGGCAGCTGCCCTGGCACGGGGGCGTTTTGTTGATATAAGTCGGACACTTATAGGATTTATCCTGCGTAAAGATTTTCTCTTCGAGGTCCCAATCGTCAGGCGTTTCACCCTCTTCAAAGCGTCGGTAGGTGTTATGTTGACCGTCCATCTTATTTCTCCTCCTCTGCGGCCGCTTCCGGCGCTTCTTGCTCTTCTTCTGCGTCTTGTCCGTCCAGAATGACGGCGTTGGCGACCAGTTGGTGCACCGACATGATATCATCCATTTCATAGCCATATTTCGGCATCACCTTGGAAAACTGGGTTTTGCAAATGGCACAAATCGCCGCCATTTTGTTAACGCCGTGATCCGTGGTTACCTGTTGCAACGCCGTCATGCGTGGTTTGGCGCCCTTGATGCGCAAATCCATCAGATCATCGGTCAACAGACCGCCACCACCGCCACAACAGAATGTGTTTTCGCGGATGGTATCCTGATCCATATCGTAGAAATGGTTGCACACGGCTTTCAGCACTTTGCGGGGTAGATCAAACTGCCCGCCCTCTTTGCGTCCCATCGCCGAGCCGCGCGCAACATTACAGCTATCATGATAGGTCATGATAAATTCATCGTTTTTGGATTTGTCGATTTTCAGGATGCCATCATCAATCGCATCGCTGGTGAATTCCATGATGTGCTGGGGGATCGGATAGTTTTGGTCCAGAAAATCGAACGGGCCGGCCAGTGTGTTCAGGAAGGAATATCCAACCCGCCACGCATGGCCACATTCACCAAAGATAATCCGCTTCACGCCCAGATCCTTGGCCGCCTGACGGATGCGCCACGATACTTCGCGCATATTTTCGTACGATCCGATAAACATCCCGAAATTCGCCGCCTCGGAGGCATAAGAGCTCATCGTCCAGCTGACGCCCGCAGCGTGGAACACTTTGGCGTATCCCAGTAACCCGTCGATATGCGGTTCGGCAAAGAAATCGGCAGAAGGGGTGATCAGCAGAATATCCGCGCCCTTCACATCCAGCGGCAATTTTACCTCGATGCCGGTTTCGTCCTCCAGATCCTCCTCCAGATCTTCCAATGTAGCGCGCAGGGCCTTTGGGTTCAGTCCCAGATTGTTGCCGGTTTTCTTTAGCTTGGCGATGATTTCGTTGCAGTATTTCTGCCCCACGCCAACGCTGTCCATTATTTCCCGCGCCGCCATGGAAATTTCGGCGGTATCAATGCCATAGGGGCAGGCAACCGAACAGCGGCGACACTGCGAACACTGGTGGTAATAGGTGTACCATTCATCCAGCACTTCTTTGGTCAGATCGCGTGCGCCCACCAGCCAGGGAAAATATTTACCCGCGAATGTGTAGTAGCGGCGATAAACCGAGCGCAGCAAATCCTGCCGTGCGACCGGCATGTTTTTCGGATCCCCCGTGCCAATAAAGTAATGGCATTTGTCGGTGCACGCGCCACATTTCACGCAAGCATCCAGATAGACCTGAAAGGCGCGGTTTGTTTTGGCCAACTCGCCCATTTTGGCGATGGCGACCTCTTGCCAGTTGTCCAGCAGTTCACCGGGGAAATGCAGGGCTTCGTTATGCTCGGGGGCGGCCTCGAATGTGTGGGTATCCGCCATCGCGCCACATTCAAGGGTCGGGATTTTGAACACCTCGTCGACATTATCAAAGGCGCCATATTCTTCTTTTTTATCAAGAGGTGCCATTATTTGCCCTCCTCGGGTTCCGGTATGCCTTCGGGAAGCGGCGGCAGCTGTTTGGCCCATGCCGACAGATGCCGGAATTTGCGGGCGTTATCGACCTGTGTGCGCGACGGGGCAAAGAAAACACCCGGTGCGTGCAGCAGTTTGGAGATCGGGAAGATAATCATCAGGGTAGCCACCAGTGCCAGATGTATCAGAACGCCGGGCTGGGTAGGCAATTCATTGATCTGGAACCGCATCAGGCCCAGAAAGAACTGTTTGACTCCCAAAATATCGACCGGCATCAGGAATTTCATACTCATCCCGCTTAAAACGATCCCCAGAAACAGGGCCAGCATCAGATAATCGGACGGGTTCGAGATATAGCGGATACGTGGCACGACGATGCGGCGCAGCAGCAAACCGCCAAGGCCGGCCAGCATCGCAAACGATGCATAAACGCCGATTGGCTGGATCAGGTCGACCCACCACCAGACAGGCTGGGTAAAATAACGCAAGTGGCGCAGTAGTACCAACAACATGCCGAAATGGAACAATACGGCAAAAATCCATATCCATCTGTTGGATTTGAACAGGCTCTGGAAGAAAGCCACCTCACGGAACATTCTGAACCAGACACCCCGTTTGGTGCGTGGCGCTGGCGAAACCGGAATTTTCAGCGGTGCCGGGGTGCGGGCATATCTTGCCACTTTCATCCCCGTGCCGACGACCAGGATAATCGTCGCGACATAGAACAGCACTGCATAAAGCGTTGACAACACTTGGAGTCCTCCCAGACGTGTGCCCCCCGAATTTATTGTTTTTATTTCGGGGGGTTAGATCGTTTTTATACGCAGCCGGTTGGCTTGGGCAGGCCTGCAATTTTACAGGCTTGTTTGGCTGGCCCATACGGGAACAGCTCATACATGTATTTGTTGTTACCAACTTCGGGGCCCATGGATTTCTTGATCGCCTTGATCAGAACCCGCACAGCCGGTGCGATCTGGTATTCTTCGTAGTAATCACGCAAGAAGTTCACAACAGCCCAATGTTCGTCTGTCATTTCGACATCTTCAGCTTTGGCGATAACTTCGGCCAATTCCGGTGTCCAATCGGCCAGATTGGTGATGTAGCCTTCTTCGTCAGTTGCGATTTCTTGTCCGTCTACTTCGTAAGACATGTTAGTTCCCTTCGGTAAAAGTGTTCGTAATAAGTGTTAATTCAGAGCCAGGCCTGTGTTCGGTCATGCGATGCCGCAAGGTCCACAAATCCGGCGTAATCGACGGTTTTTACCCCGTCCATCAGACGTCCCTCGTCTATTCCTCGCGCTTTCAGGTCCGGTGCCAGAACGGCCAGCGTCACCGCCCCGCCCAAACCCGCAACCGCATCGGCCAAGCCCGTCCCACCAGCCGCGCCGTAAACGCCATCTTCGATCAGCAGAACGGTATCGCCCGCTTTTGCGTGCCCCAGACAGCTTAGCAATGACTGCGTTGCGAAAGGGGATTTGTTAACTGTGTGTAAAGTAGCCATATCTACCCCCTTAAAAGCTAAGAATTACGTCTTGACCGGCCATCACATCGGCCATTTCGGACCGGCTGACGATTAGAATCGAAGGCTTCTCGGCCCAATCGTCATCCTCATCTTCATATGTGATATCCTGCAAGTCGTCAGCAGTCAGGCCGCGTTCGTCCAGCGATTCCTTTTCGACATACAGCTTTGTGACCTCGTAATCGCCCAAAGCACGGAACGTCGGTGAAAAGTTTTTAACACCGATTTCCTTTGTGTCCTGCCCCTTGGTCAGCTGGAACACACCGTCATCCAGAAACGCAAGGCTGACATCCTGATCGAAAGCCGCGCCAATCAGCACAACTTCCAGAGCTTCCAGTGCGTAAATCGTGCCATAAGGCGCTTTGCGATTTACATAGAGGAATTTTTTAACACCATCTTCCATGTTTTCCCCCTAGTCCCCGAAAGTCATCAGACGATCAGCGTCGATGGCCATTTCAATCAATTGCCCAAGGCCGGAAATCCGGAACCCCTCGGCAATATTGTCGGCATCCTTGCCCTGACGCTCTGCTTCGTTTTTATCCAGCAGGCCACGGCGTTGGGCCGCAGCGATACAAATCACCAGATCCGTGCCGTGCTCTTTGGCCAATGCGGACCACTGCTGCTGGATATTGCGTTCATCCTGTGGCGGGATCGACAGGCGCGTGCCCACGTTAACCCCGTCGTGATAGAAAAACACACGCGGAACCTCGTGCCCCGCCGCAAGTGCAGCGGTGACGAAATGATAGGCCGTATCAGACGCTTGGTGCGTATAGGGGCCTTCGCTTACAACGACTCCGAATTTCACGTTGATCGCTCCTTAGAAGTGGATGTGGGCCGACTGGTTCATGGATTTGCGTGCGCCGGTCCATGTATCCAGGTGGTGTTTGGTAAAGGCCAGTTCGGTCATTTCAAAGAACCGGTTCCAACCGATACGTTCGATCCATTCGCCCATACGTTCCCAATGCTTGGCATCTTTCTTGTAGGCTTTGATGATACGCTTGACGACAGCGTTCACCTCGGGCCAATGCGGCGCGTTGTTGGGCAGGTTGGCGACGGCCAGCTTGTGGAACGTCGGCTTGGAGCGCGCGTTCGAGTGCTTGCCGCCCACCCAGATCGCAATCTTGGTGGAATCGTCGCCGTTGATCTGCATCGGAGGGCATGGCGGATAGCAGGCACCACAGCAAACGCATTTCTTTTCGTCGATTTCCAGCGTCGGCTTGCCGTCCACCATTGCGGGGCGGATTGCCGCCACAGGGCAACGGGCCACAACGGCAGGGCGTTCGCAAACATTGGCCACCAGATCGTGGTTGATCTTGGGTGGTTTGGTGTATTGCACGTTCACAGCGATATCACCCTGACCACCACAGTTGATCTGGCAACAGGATGTGGTGATGCGCACACGGTTCGGCATCTTTTCCTGAATGAATTCCTCGTGAAGCATGTCCATCAGACCCTTCACAACACCGGACGCATCGGTGCCCGGAATATCGCAATGCAACCAACCTTGCGTGTGGCTGATCATCGATACAGAAGCGCCGGTTCCGCCCACAGGAAAACCCTCTTCGCCCAGCTTGTCGATCAGCGGCTGAACCTTGGCTTCGTCCGACATCATAAATTCGATGTTGGAGCGGGTGGTAAAACGGATGTGGCCGTCGGCAAATTCGTCGCCGATATCGCACAACTTGCGGATGGTGAAAACATCCATCTGGCGCTGGGTACCGGCACGAACGGTAAAGATTTCGTCGCCCGATTTGGATACATGGCGCAGAACACCGGCGCGGGGGCGATCGTGATAGGCCCAGTTGCCGTGGTTCTTTTCCAACACGGGGTGCATGTACTGGTGGTGGTCCGGTACACCTACCTCGTCTGCTGGTCTGGGTGTGGCTGCTTTTTCGTTGCTCATATTCTTCTCCCTGTCTCTGCACACCCCGCCAAGGGGCGGCAGAGTTCTAGTTATCAGTCATCCGAAACCGGCGGTTTATTCGCCAGCAACCGTCATACCGGCATCGCGGGCTTTGCGCTCGAACCACTTGGCGGCTTCGTCATCGAAATCATCGGTTCTGACATAGCTGGATGTGCGCGGGTGGTTGACCATGTTCGGGTCAGCCTCGACACCAACTGCCTCAAGGAACGCCGGCAGACCGATGCGGTCAATGGTTTCCCCGACGCGTTCGTGCTCAAGCGCGTTGTCAGCAAAGAATTCGATGCAGGTTTCTGCGAATTCTTCCAGCTCGTCGAAATCTTCCTGTGTTTCCAGCTTGATGAACGGTTTGACCATGATACCCATCATGTCACCCACTTTCAGCGACCGCTTGCCGCCGATCATCACCGATACACCTTTGTCATCACCGGGGCTAAGCGCCTTGGTCATAACATTGATACAGTGCATGCAGCGCACACAGGATGCGTTGTCAATTTCCATTGTGTCGTCGTCATGCAGCGAAATTGCACGGGTCGGGCACATGTTGACCACGGTATCAATGGTATATTTGCGGCCTACATCTGCGATGTGCTCTTTCACTTTTTCCTGGTTGATCTTGATGTCGTCACGCCATGTGCCGATCACCGCAAAGTCGGCGCGGTGGATTGCGTTCACACAGTCGTTGCCACAGCCCGAGAATTTGAACTTGAACTTGTAAGGCAGTGACGGACGGTGCATTTCGTCAAGGAAGGCGTTGATGATCTGGCGATGCGCCTTGCCTTCGTCATAGCAGGAATGCTCGCAACGGGCTGCACCTACGCAGCTCATGGCGGTCCGCAGTGCGGGGCCAGCGCCCCCAAGGTCAAAGCCCATTTCGTTGATCGCATCAAATGCGGCCTGTGTGTTTTCTGTGGTACACCCCTGCAACATGATATCGCCGGACTGGCCATGCAGCGCGATCAGGCCCGAGCCGTGCTCTTCCCAAACGTCACACAATTTACGCAGAATTTCAGTGGTATAGTGAAAGCCGGGAGGCGGCATAACCCGCAGGGTGTGGAATTCTTTGGATTCGGGGAATTTGTCGGCCACTTCGGAATAGCGCGGGATGATACCGCCGCCATAACCGAACACGGACACAACGCCACCTTTCCAATACCCTTTACGGTTCTCGTAGGAATGGTTCAACTGCCCCATAAGGTCATTCATCATCGGCGCGTATTGTTCGCCTTTGGCGTCACGCAGCCGCTTCAGGCCGGTGACAAAGCTCGGCCAAGGGCCGTCTTCCAACTGGTCGAGCATAGGTGTTGGGTGAATCTCGGCATCTTTTGCTTTGCCGTCTTTGTGATCGCCATCTTTCATAACAAACTCCCTGTTTGCGCGTTTCTTCGGGTTTTGCCCCCCGAATTTGGTTTAAGCCCCAAAGTTAGATCACCTGTCTGGTCGATATCTTTTCGACCTGCGCAACCTAAAATTCCGGAGCCTTGTTTGACTTGGATTTTACATTACACTTTTTGAATGTAAAGATAAAGCTGCGCCAAAAAACGGTTTGCATCTAAATATTCCGATAATTAGATACAAAACGAAACAATCTTAGCTGCAATGCACAAGGAGAGACATTAATGAACGATTCTCGGGCCAGCTATCCGAATGGCAATCCTTTTGCACTTAGCGATGACATCGCATATCAGGCATGGCGCACGGACAAGTTGCAACAAACATCTGAATTGCTTGAAAAATCCGATCCGGTTGAAATTGGCGATCTGGCGGCGATAACACCAGCCGAACAGGGCGAACTGTTTCGCAGGTGCGAGATATCCAACGCGGTTTTCTATCGCGATATGCAAAAAACCGCCGCCCCGGACGAAGCCAGTAAAAAAATGCGGCTTTTTGCCGAAAAACTGGGTTTGCGCATCGCGGAAAAGCACCGATCGGCCGGAAAAGACGGAATCGTTTCGTTGCAAGTTTCAGATTCGCCCGGCCAAAAAGGCTATATTCCCTATTCGACAAAACCGATGAATTGGCACACCGACGGCTACTATAATGCGCCTGATGAAAAGATCCGCGCGATGGTGCTGCATTGTGTACGCGCTGCACAGGATGGCGGCGTCAATCAGGTGTTCGATCCGGAAATCGCCTACATCCGCCTGCGCGATGAAAACCCCGATTATATCGCGGCACTATCACACCCCCGCGCGATGACCATCCCGGAAAACCGCGAACCGAACGGCAATGTGCGCCCCGCCAGCATTGGCCCCGTGTTCGAGGTGAATAGCGATACCGGCCATCTGGAAATGCGCTATACCGCCCGCACCCGATCAATCGAATGGCGCGATGATTCCGCAACCCGCGCCGCCGTAGATTTCCTGAATTCGGTGATGAATTCGGATGACCCTTTTATACAGACCATCAAAATGCAGGACGGCGATGGATTGTTATGCAATAATTCACTTCACAACCGCACAGGTTTTGACGCAAACAGCGAAAAGCCCAGCGCGCGCCTGCTTATGCGTGTAAGGTTCCACAATCGCGTTACAGGGAGAAACTGAAATGGCCAAACTAAGCGACCTTATTATAGGACACCCGGAAATCGACACCTTCAAGGCGCTCGAACTATTGGTCGCCCATGCAGGCGAGTCAGGCGAGATGTTTCTGGAGTTCGACGTAAAGCCTGACTACAAGGATACGCCCAGAAAATGGGAATGGCGGCTAGAGGCCGTATTTGCAGCGGGGCTGAAATATGTCTGACGAAGTCATCACAGACGTTGCGGAATTCAATTTCCCGTTCAAAAAGCATGTGACGCTGAAAAACGTCGCCTATGACAACGGATCAAACTGGCTGCGCGTGACCATCCGCGAACAACGCCGCTTTACCATCTTTGATCTGGACCCCGAAAGTGCCGCCGATTTCGGTGCTACCCTTTCGGAATGGGCGAAAAGCAATCAGGGCTAGGCCCGATCCTATATATAAAGAGACGCGCGCAATGGATTACCTTCCTATCTTCCTTGATATCACCGACAAGCTGGTCGTCGTGGATGGCGGCACCACCGTGGCCGCCCGCCGCGTCGAACGCGCCCTATTGGCGGGCGCCAAAGTGCATCTGTTCGACGAAAATCTTTCGGATGAATTCAGCACATTGCTGAGCCACAAAAACCTGACCCACCACGCCCGCGCCATCACGGGCAACGATATCAAAGGGGCCGTGGTCGCTTATGGCGCCTCCGAAGACGAGGTCCGCGACACCTTGCTACATACCGCCGCCAAACAGGCCGGTGTTCTGGCCAATGTCGCGGATGTGGGCGAATACTGCGATTTTATCACCCCCTCGGTGGTGGATCGCTCGCCTTTGGTTATTGCCATTTCATCGGGCGGCACCGCCCCCGTGATTGCCCGTATCCTGCGTGCCCGTATCGAAAGCCTGCTGCCCCCCGCTTACGGGCGCATGGCCGAATTCCTTGGCAAGTTCCGTGACCGCGTACTGGCGGGCATCAAAGGCCCTACCGAACGCCGCCGTTTTTGGGAAACCATGATCGACGGGCCTGCCGGTGACCATTTCCTTGCCGGTGATCTGGAGCATGCCGAAACCCACCTTTTGTCCTCGCTCGAATGCGCCACCGGCAAAGGCGCGCCGTGTGAGCAAGGCGAAGTGTTCCTTGTCGGCGCTGGCCCGGGGGACCCTGACCTGCTGACTTTCCGCGCCCTGCGCCTGATGCAACGCGCCGATGTGGTGCTATACGACCGACTGGTGGGGGATGGCATCCTTGAACTGGTGCGCCGTGACGCCGAACGCATTTACGTTGGCAAACGCCCCGACAACCACGCGATGTTTCAGGAAGACATCAGTGCGCTGATGGTGAAACTGGCCAAAGACGGCAAACGCGTGTTGCGCCTAAAGGGGGGAGATCCCTTTATCTTTGGCCGTGGCGGCGAGGAAATCGAAATGCTGGCCGAACACAACATCCCCTTTCAAGTGGTGCCGGGCATCACCGCGGCCGCCGGTTGTTCCACCTATGCCGGCATCCCCCTGACCCACCGCGACCATGCGCAATCCTGCATATTCGTCACCGCCCACGGGCGCGACGGGGTGCTTGATCTGGACTGGGACGTGCTGACCCGCAAAAACCAGACAGTTGCGGTTTACATGGGGCTGTCCAGTCTGAAAGTCCTGTCCGAAGGGTTCGCCAGCCACGGGGTTGATCCGACCACACCGGCAGCAATCATCGACAACGGCACCCGCCCCAACCAGCGGATCATCACCGGCACCATCTCTGATCTGTATCAAAAAGCGACCGAGGCCAAGTTCACCGGCCCCTCGATTATCATCATCGGCGGTGTGGTCACTCTGCGCGATAAACTGGGTTGGTTTGCGGATGATCAGGACGGAAAATTCGGTATGAGCCTGAGTCCCAAAGGCTCTCTTTAGAACATCTTTGTTCCTTAAATATCCCCGCCGGAGGCATAGAATCTATTCTATTTCCCCGACCCGACGCGCAAAACCGTTTGGCCCCGGCAAGAACATATGATTATATGCTAATATGTATGCAGGGGCGCAAAGAATCCCCTGTTAAATATAATAATCTACGTCTGACAGGATGGTGAAATGCTGGAAACGCTACGGGAAATGGTGATTGAATCACCAGGTTTTTATGTCGCTT
The DNA here is from genome assembly GCA_015488685.1 of Marinosulfonomonas sp. GTDB lineage: Bacteria > Pseudomonadota > Alphaproteobacteria > Rhodobacterales > Rhodobacteraceae > Profundibacter. The sequence goes on along the minus strand of WFNH01000049.1, from coordinate 10,448 downwards.
GGGGCGGCCTGATCATTGCAACGGTGTTCGGATACATCGTTTATGTAACAAACTTCTGCACAATGGGCTCGATCTCGGATATGATGTCGTTCGGGGACAAACGCCGCTTTCGCTCGTGGCTGCTGGCCACCGCAACGGCAATGCTGGGCGTGGCCCTGCTGCAAAAACTCGAGGTCGCGGATTACCGCACCACCATGTATATGGCCCCCAACCTGACATGGTTGGCCAATATCGCGGGTGGTCTGACCTTCGGCTTTGGCATGGTGCTATCGGGCGGATGTCTGTCGCGCAATCTGGTGCGGGCGGGGTCCGGCGATCTGCGCTCGGGCTTTGTGCTGCTGGTGGCGGGGCTGTTTGCCTATATGACCATCGGCGGGCTGATCGGCCCGATCCGCGTGGCACTGTTTGGCAGCGCAACGGTTGATCTGGCGGAACTGGGTATGGAAACGCAAGGTTTCGGTGATTTCATCGCCCGTTTCACCGGTATGGAGCTGGGCCTCTCGACCACACTCGCACTTGCCATCCTTGCGGGCGGGCTGCTGGTTTACTGCTTCAAGGATGCAGGCTTTCGCAAATCCCCGACCCACATCATCGCGGGCGTCGGCATCGGGCTGTGCGTCACCGCAGGCTGGCTGCTGACCGGCCTTGCGCAGGATGAATTCGCCGATGTGCCGGTGGCGCTGGCCTCGCTTTCCTATGTGCGTCCCGCTGGCGACACGCTGGACTATCTGATGCGCGCCACCGCCTACCCCGGCCCCAGCTTCAACGTGGTAACCTTCGCAGGTGTGCTGCTGGGCGGCTTCCTTGGCGCGCTTAGCAAAGGCAAACTGTCGATGACCACTTTTGCCGATAAATCCGACACCGTGCGCAACACAATCGGCGCGGCCTTGATGGGTATCGGTGGGGTTGTGGCACTTGGCTGCACCATTGGCCAAGGCGTCACCGGCTTCTCGACCCTCGCGGTCGGCTCCGGCCTTACGCTGATGTTCATCGTGCTGGGTGGTGTCCTTGGCATCAAATACATGGAATGGGCCGCCATGCGCGGCTAATCCATATCACTTAACAGAAAAAGCCCCGCCAACCAGACCGGTTCGCGGGGCTTTCTTATGTCTGGAACAAGGGAACACATCCCCTTCTTCTTTTCCCAAATACCTTCGCCGAAGGCAAAACGCGCGCCCCTGCCAAGGGGCGCGCGTTGGTCGTCGGGCGTCAGCCCGGCGAAACCTTATTCCTCGTCGCCGCCAGCTTCCCCCATCAGGGCGGCAACCTTCATCGCGATGGTCTTGTAAACCTTGGCGTGCACCCCGTCCGGCTCGGCAATCACCACCGGTGTGCCTTCGTCCGAATAATGCCGGATATCCATATGCAACGGCACCGCCCCCAGGAACATCACACCCAGTTTGGCCGCCTCTTCCTGCGCTCCGCCATGACCAAAGATATCCGATTTCTCGCCGCAATGCGGACAGATAAAGGTGCTCATGTTCTCGATGATCCCCAGAATGGGCACATCCACCTGTTTGAACATCTTCAAGCCCTTGCGCGCATCGATCAGCGCCAGATCCTGCGGGGTCGAAACGATCACGGATCCCGCCAGCGGCACCTGTTGTGCCAGCGTCAGTTGCGCATCCCCCGTGCCCGGCGGCATGTCCAGAACCAGCACGTCCAGCTCGCCCCACTCAACCTCGCGCACCATCTGCATCAGGGCGGAAACCACCATCGGGCCGCGCCAGATCACCGGCGATTCCTCGTCCATCAGGAACCCCATCGACATCACCTTCAGACCATATTGGTCAATCGGCACGATCCGGTCGTTCACGATATTGGGCCGCTCGGTGATCCCCATCAGACGCGGGATCGAGGGACCGTAGATATCCGCATCCAACAGACCAACCTTCAACCCCAATGCCCGCAAGCCCAGCGCAAGGTTGACCGAGGTGGTCGATTTACCAACCCCGCCCTTGCCCGACGCCACCGCCAGAACCGCCTTTACCCCGGGGATCGCCCCAGCCGCAGGCCGCATATCCGGCCCGACCGGACGATCCGGCTTGCTGCTTAACTTGGGCGCTTCTCTATCGCGCGGCTCGACCGGTTTTTCGGCGGTCAGAACCACCAGAACCGTTTCCACCCCGTCAATCGCCGCCACGGCCTCTTCGGCCTGTTTCTGCATCGCACCGGCACCTTCATTGGCCCCCGGCGGCAGCGAGATCGAAAAGATCACCTTGCTGCCCTGCACTACGATATCCGAAACCATCCCGGCCGTTACAATGTCCGCGCCATCCGGCCCGAATACAATGCCCTTCAGCTTATCCAGCACCTTGTCTTTCACTGTCATTCTCCCCTTTGACGCCCCCGTGTCCCGTTGTCGGATAAGGGGTTTGTTTCCATCCTGAAAAATATTCGCAAACTTGAATGTAACAGATAGTCTAGAACAATTCCAGAGATCACACCGTTATTCTTTGCGTCCCGCATGGCGGGCGCGAAACCGCCGGATTTCGGCCTCGGTCGGGGCCTGCCCAGCATAGACCGCCGCATAGTCCGGCATCCGGCTGATACGTTCTTCAAGCGGTTCTTCCACCCGCATCGAGATATAGCCGACCTGTGTATAAAGCACCGTCATCGCCCGCGCCTCGGCCTGTGCCGCGCTATAGTCAAACCGCTGAAACATCGCCATGATCGCCGCCTTGCGCTGCGCATCCGCCCGATCAATCCGCGCCTGCACCATCGGGTCATTATGCGCCCAGCCGCGCACAGCCCGATCCAGACGCGCGTCAAACAGATCGTCATCCAGCCAGCAATCATACAGATTGAACATCGCCTCGGTGATGGTCTCGGCATAGGCTTGGGTCTGGCGCACCAGATTGCCAGTGTTCTTGGCCTCCCACATCTGCAACAGCGCCTCAAGCAACGCCTCGCGGTCCTCGAAATGCCAGTAGAATCCGGTTCGCGACAGGCCCAGCGCCTTGGCCAGCGGCATCACTTTGACGGCCTCGACCCCTGATTCCACCAACATGTCATAAGCCGCCTGCAACCAGACAGCTTCAGAGCCACGCGGCGCGGTTTTGCGGTCTGGCTTTGATATTACTGAGCTTTCCATGGCTCACGGTTTACCTGACACACCGTCAGGGGACAAGCGTATTGACAGATATGTTTTGTTTATCGACAGTAGTGTCGATTCTATCCGGCAAAGGGTTTCCTATGGCATCTTCCCCACAAAGACGCGGCAGGCGTGGCAGCAAACGCAGCAGCGAGGCAGGGCAAAACCCGCATATGTATGTGCCTTATATCAGCCGCAAAATCCCGCCCTATGATCTGCTGGACGAGGAAAGCCTGATCCGTATCGAACAGGGGGCTGACCGGATACTGGCCGAAATCGGCATCGAATTTCGCGATGATCCCGAAACCGTGCGCCTGTTCAAACAGGCCGGCGGCAAGGTGACCGAGGTTTCCGCCACAGCCTGGAACATCAAATTCGAACCCGGCCTGATCCGCGCCCTGCTGAAAACCGCCCCGTCGCAATTCACCCAGCACGCCCGCAATCCGGCCAAATCCGTGCAGATCGGCGGCGATGCAACGGTGTTTGCGCCTGCTTATGGATCGCCCTTCGTGATGGATCTGGACAAGGGGCGGCGCTACGGCACGATGCAGGATTTCGAGAACTTCGTAAAACTGGCCCAAAGCAGCCCGTGGCTGCACCATTCGGGCGGCACTATTTGCGAGCCGACTGATATTGCAGTGAACAAACGCCATCTGGATATGGTTTACGCCCATATGCGCTATTCCGACCGTGCCTTTCTGGGGTCGGTCACCGCCCCCGAACGGGCCGAGGACAGTATCGAAATGTGCCGCATCCTGTTTGGCGCGGATTTCGTCGCCCAGAATTGCGTGATCATGGGCAATTTCAACTCGACCTCGCCGCTGGTCTGGGATGGCGTTTCCACCCGCGGCATCCGCGCCTATGCCGCGGCCAATCAGGGATCGATCCACCTCCCCTTCCTGCTGGGCGGGGCGGTTGCGCCGCTGACGATGGCCGGTGCGATTGCCCAAAATCTGGCCGAAAGCATGGTGGGTTGCGCCCTGACCCAACTGGTGCGCCCAGGGGCGCCGACGGTGCTGGCGTCTTTCCTTGTGACGCTGGCGATGCGGTCAGGCTCGCCCACTTTCGGCACACCGGAACCGGCGGTCGGCAGCCTTGTTATGGGGCAGTTGGCGCGGCGGCTGAACCTGCCTTTGCGCAATGCCGGCAATTTTTCCACCTCGAAACTGCCCGACTGTCAGGCCATGCAGCAAAGCATGATGTCAATGATGTCGGCCATTCAAAGCGGCGGCAACTACATCCTGCATTCCGCCGGATTTCTGGACGGGTTGCTGTCGATGTCCTATGAAAAATTCATCATGGATACGGATGTTTGCGGCGCCCTGCACGCCTATTTGAACGGGTTTGAGGTGAATGACGACACGCTGGGGTTCGAGGCACTGGCCGAAAAAGGCCCCGGTGAACATATGTTCGGCTGCGCCCACACCATGCGCCACTATAAAACCGCTTATTGGGACAGCGGCTTTACCGATGATCAGCCGTTTGAAACGTGGTCCGAGGCAGGGGGTGAGGACGGCATGATCCGCGCCAACCGCCAATGGAAAAAACGTCTGGCCGACTATCAGGCCCCGCCGCTGGATGTTGCCAAGGATGATGCGTTGAAAGAATTCATTGCCAAGAAAAAAGCATCCGTAGAAGATGCGTGGTATTAAAGGAGCCGGCCCGATGTCCAATGATCCCCTGTTGCAACCCTACCAGTTAAAACACCTGACCCTGAAAAACCGGATCATGACCACCAGTCACGAGCCCGCCTACCCCGAAGACGGTATGCCCAAGGACCGCTATCGCGCCTATCATCAGGAACGCGCCAAGGCGGGGATTGCCCTGACCATGACCGCCGGATCAGCCGCCGTGTCCAAGGACAGCCCGCCGGTGTTCAACAACATCCTTGCCTACAAGGACGAGGTGGTGCCGTGGATCCAGAACCTGACCGATGCTTGCCACGAACACGGGGCGGCAGTGATGATCCAGCTGACCCATCTGGGCCGACGCACCCGCTGGGACAAGGGCGACTGGCTGCCCGCCGTCACCCCGTCGCACAAACGCGAACCGGCGCATCGGGCCTTTGTCAAAAAGATCGAGGACTGGGACATCGCCCGCATCATCACCGATTATGCCGATGCTGCCGAACGGATGCAGGCCGGTGGCATGGACGGGATCGAGCTTGAGGTATTCGGTCACCTGATGGACCAGTTCATCTCGCCGCTTACCAACACGCTTGAGGCGCCTTATGGCGGGTCGCTTGAAAACCGGATGCGGTTTTCCATGGACGTTCTGCGCGCCATCCGTAAACGGGTGGGGGGTGATTTCATCGTCGGTATGCGTTTCACCGTGGACGAAGCCCAAGAGGGCGGCACAACCTTTGAAGACGGGATAAAGGTGTGCAACACATGGCGCGACAGCGGCATGGTGGATTTTCTGAACGTCATTCGCGGGCGTATCCATACCGATCCGGCAATGACCGATATGATCCCCGTGCAGGGCATGAAAAATGCCCCGCATCTGGATTTTGCGGGATCGGTGCGGGCCGCAACCGGCCTGCCCACTTTCCACGCTGCCAAAATCCCCGATGTCGCAACCGCTCGCCACGCGGTTTCCGCCGGTCTGCTGGATATGGTCGGTATGACCCGCGCCCATCTGGCCGACCCGCATATCGTGCGCAAAATCATCGAGGGACGAGAGGACGATATCCGCCCCTGCGTCGGTGCCACCTATTGTCTGGACCGAATCTATGGCGCGGGCGAGGCCCTGTGTATGCACAACGCCGCCACGGGGCGCGAATTGACCATGCCGCACGACATCCCGCCCGCAAAGACGCGCAAAAAGGTGGTGATCGTCGGCGCTGGCCCCGCCGGTCTGGAAGCCGCGCGTGTGGCGGCCGAGCGGGGGCACACGGTGACAGTGCTTGAGGCCGCAGCCGATCCCGGCGGGCAAGTCCGCCTGACCGCGCAAAACCTGCGCCGACGTGAAATGATCAGCATCATAGACTGGCGCATGTCCCAATGCGCCGCGCGCGATGTGGATTTTCGTTTCAACACTTGGGCCGAGGCCGAAGACGTCATCGCCCTGTCCCCCGATGTGGCGATCATCGCCACGGGGGGCCTGCCCGATACCGACGTGCTGGAAACCGGCAATGATCTGGTGGTGTCGGCATGGGACATCATCGCGGGCGACGTGAAACCGGGCCAGAATGTGCTGGTCTATGACGATGCGGGCGACCACCCTGCCCTGCAAGCCGCCGAAGTGATCGCCAACAGCGGCGCGCATGTGGAAATCATGACACCCGACCGCAGCTTTGCCCCCGAGGTGATGGCGATGAATCTGGTGCCCTACATGCGCGCGCTTCAGGACAAGGACGTTACCTTTACCGTCGCCCGCCGCCTGATGGATGTTGAACGCGACGGCAACCAATTGCGGGCCGTCATCGGCACCGATTACAGCGATTACCGCAGCACCGCAACCTATGACCAGATCGTGGTGAACCACGGCACCCTGCCGCTGGACGATCTGTATTTCGCGCTGAAACCATCCTCGCGCAATCTGGGCGAAGTGGATTACGACGCCCTGATCGCAGGCCAGCCGCAGGTCATCGCCACCAACCCTGACGGGGCGTTCCAGCTGTTTCGCATCGGTGACGCCGTATCGGCCCGCAACACCCATGCGGCGATTTACGATGCCTTGCGATTGATGAAGGATGTTTAACACAGGGCATTTTCCGCGTTGATTGCCCCGGGGCATACCATTACCCTCGGGGCATATTCATTTTGACAGGTAGCCCCGGTATGTTCAGATTTGTTTTCCCCATCATAACAGCAGCCATCGTCACAGCCGTTGCATCCCCCGCTTTGTCCACTGGCCTGAACAACCTGAACCAATGCTACACCCGCCACTATTCCACCAAACACATGCGCAGCCAGCCAAACCAGAACGTCACCACGCTAGCGCTGGAAATCGACGCGGCCGACAAATCCATCATGCTCAGCGGTACCAACCGCGCGGGCCGGTTCGGATACGATTATTACAGTTGCTACGAAAACACCGGATCCGACACCACCGACCCCGCCTGCATGACATTCGAGGCCGAAAGCCAGCTTTGGATCAAAGAACGCAGCGACGGCAGCATCGTGATAACAACCCGCAACACAATCCTGTCCGACGTCGGTGGAACGAATTTTGAATACGGGGACGAAGACGAACAGAACGGCCATTATGCGTTCTATCTGGAAGATGCCCGGCACTCGGTGTTAATCGGAACCGGCCCGTTTTTCAGTTACCGCCTTTATCCAGCCAAGGCCGATTCCTGTCCGAAGATTGAGGAATAGGCAAAACCGGATGGTTTCCAATACGTTCAAAGAACTTACCCCGATCTGCACCCGCCCGTCAAAAGACAATATGGCAGTCATGGTTTTGGTGGAATAGCTAACCCGCTTAACCCACCCGAAGGACTTGCGGGCAATGGGAGCAAGGTGACGGTGAGTGGTGACGAGAAGGTCGGGCGCTGTCATTTTATTGTAAAATGACGAGTGCAGATGGACAGGTTGTGTTTTACCGAGATTTCAAAACCTTTCGGCTTGAATTCACCTCCACCCCGCCGGCAAACGGTTTTTGATCTATCACCACAGACGCGAGATCGCGGCGCTGGTGTCGGTCCGCGATCTGGACCGTCTGGAAGAGTTCGACCGCAAATCGGTGCGCCAGAAGGAGTTGGAATACCAGATACGCGCGGATGCCTGGGAGCGGGCCAAGAGGGGCGAGCCGGGGATGGTGAGGCGGTAGGTGGGATGGCTGTTTTGAGCCCGTAGTCGACATTCACCAACCGATCATTGTGATCCGGCGCTCAAATCCTATGATCGACACGAACGCGGCAAGTGATTCAATCGTTCGAATGCAGTCCGGCATCGACACAGCATTCTTCGGTTAGGAACGCAACAACAGAATCCATCGTCGCGTAGTTCGCGGTGAAGGAATGTGTTGTGCCTTTTTTAAGCCGAACCACCAAATTCGCGGTATCAAGATGTCTTAGATGATGCGACAGCGTGGAGCCTGGGATATCAAGCGTTTCCCGTATTTTTCTGACGGGAAGACCGTCTTCACCGGCACGCACCAACAAATGATAGATCGCCAAGCGGGTTGGGTTCCCGAGTGCTTCAAGGCAGTCAGCGATATAACCAATTTGTTTCATAGTTCTGAATTATGACCGAATCGAGCCAACGTCAACATTATTTCTAGAATAATCGAATTTCATAGTTGACAATGCTCAGCACCAATTATATTTCGTATAAACTAGAACTATGGAAATTTAATCGATTTGAAGGAAAAGACCATGAAATTGCATGTATCAATGAAAGTTGGAGATTTAGATAACGCGATTGAGTTCTACAGTGCCTTGTTCAATCAAGAACCACTGATCAAAAGGGACAATTACGCGAAATGGGATGTCCAAGACCCATCTGTCAATTTCGTCGTCGAGTCGGGACATGATGTAGGTGGGCTTGATCATTTGGGCATTCAGGTGGCATCGCAGGAAGAACTGGACCCGTTGGTGGAACGGATGCGCAAAACGGATCAGCCTTTTCTGGACACCGAAAGCACAACTTGTTGCTATGCCAAAATGGAAAAAGCGTGGGTGAAAGGTGTTGCTGACGATAAATGGGAGGCGTTCTTGACCCATAGCCATGATGAAGAAGAATACGGCGAGGACCGCGAACAGCAGCTGGATGCAATGTGAGGCTGCAAACACCTTCGGGAGCAAATCTAGTGCTGCGCCAAAAAGCCGATTGAAACAGAAATGCTCAGGGATTCAGCAATTTATCTTCTGGCATTAGGCCAAACACTTGCGTGGGCTACAATCTACTATGTGTTCCCAGCACTAATGCTTCGATGGGAACAAGACTTTGGCTGGTCAAAAGTAGAATTAACTGCAGCGATTACTATCGCCATACTTGTGTCAGCGGCAGCTTCACCAATGACCGGACGTATCATTGATCGGGGTTATGATCTCATGCTGATAACGCTTCTGGGGTTCACTGCGCTTGGATGTCTCTTGTATTGGAATGCACATCGTCTGGTAAGGTCGGAATGAGGACAGGGGAGGGTGAGCATACGTGTCAAATATTTCACCCAAATTTCTAATAGCGGACATTCAATCAATGGCAACTTTGTCCGCATAACCGCCGTTATTGGCAAGCCGTATAACACCGTCCCCACTCCCGTCATTTTGAAGAAATGACAGCCCCCGACCGCCCCATGGCGGGGGCTTTTGCGGCGTTGCCTCTATTTGATGGGTTGCCGGTGAAGGACGGGTTTGAATTTGTGGAAACCGGCGGCGCAGGCCCCCACCCGATCGGGGGCTGCCATTTCTTCACACCGCTGGCACCGTGATCAAAGCCTCGCCCGCCACCAACTCCCCCTTCGCCCGATCAAACCGCAGATAGGCAATGGCCTGTCCCCCTGCCTGCGTAAAAAGGGTTCCGGCGGGTTTGCCGTTTGAGGTGATCGGGGTGCCGACGGGGGCTGTGCCGTCTATATCAACCGTCACATAGCCCTTTTTCAGCGTGGTTTTATGCTTCATTCGGGCGATGATTTCCTGTCCGACATAGCAGCCCTTTTTGAAATCGACTCCGTTCAGGCGCTCGAAACCGGCCTCGAGGATGTAGGTTTCATTCGGGATCAGTTCGACGCCCGTTTCGGGGATGCAATGGGCTACGCGCAGCGCATCCCAATCGGTGCCGTCATCGCCCGTTTCACTGCCATAGAGCCGCCAGCCAAGGGCGTTGTGCCGCGGGTCAGGCAGGGCGCCTTCGGGCATGGGGCCAGTGCCGCGTTTGACTTGGGTATCCGAGGGCGCAATCTGCACATCGGCGCGCAGTTTGAACATGGTCAGGCGGCGGATCAGGTCTTCGGCTGTGATCGCGGGGGCGTCCAGCAGGATGTGGTCGCCAAGGTCGAGCAGGAAGAAATCGGACAGGAATTTGCCCTGCGGGGTGAGCAGGGCGGCGTAGAGCAGCCTGTCTTTGGCCCTGGTCACATCGTTGGTGATCAGCCCTTGCAGAAAGGTGCTGCGGTCCTTGCCGGTGATGTCATACAGTTTGCGTTTCATGTTTTCCGTTTCCCCATGTGCGTTCTAACGTAATATAGGGGGGATCGGGGACGGGAACCAGAGGGCACAGATGCGCGCACCGCTTAGTATAATCATACCGACGCTGAATGCCGAAGGGGGGCTGCCGGTGACGTTGCGGGCGTTGATCGAGGGGCTGGAGGGCGGATTGATCCGCGAATTGGTGGTGTCTGATGGTGGCTCGGATGATGCGACCTGCGAGGTGGCCGAGGCGGCGGGGGCCGAGGTGGTGCGCGG
>WFNH01000048.1 GCA_015488685.1 Marinosulfonomonas sp. | reverse complement strand
GGCCACTTTGGCGCTGGATGTGTCCGGCAAATCGCGTGCCGAAGCACAGGGCGACGATTAGGGTCAGGACCCATTAATCCTACACCACTGGCGCCGTTTTCCCGAAATATCAGCGGCTCGGGACGCGCCGTTAACAGTGGTTCTGTTCACAAGCGGCCCGCGCCGCTGAGATGAAGGGAAAACAGCGTCCTGCGGATTTGACGGATTTTCGCGCTGAACTGCGTTACAATGCCTTATAATAGAACCACTATTCCTGCGCCATTGTGCCTTGTCAGCACAAAAATCTGTCAAACCAGTGGTGTAGGATTAATGGGTCCTGACCCTAACGCCCATACCCGCATAACCAGATTTTTCTTGCCGTAACGTCCCTCCTGCCGCTAGCCTGACAATGCGAACAGGAGAGATAACAATGACAGCTGTAGAAGAGCTGGCACCTTCAAAGGTGCCTGAAATAAATACCGTAACTATATCCATGCTGAAATCCGCGCTGAAATCGGGCTGGAGCGATTTTCTGGCCTACCCGTTGTTCGGGCTGTTTTTCGGTGGGGTGTATGTACTGGGCGGCCTGCTGATCTGGTGGGTAACGCGGGCCACAGGGGAAACCTATTGGGTGGTGATCCTTGGCTTTGGTTTTCCGCTGATCGGGCCGTTTCTGGCGGTGGGGCTGTATGAAATCAGCCGCTGCCGCGAGCGGGGCGAGAAACCGACATGGGCCTGCCTGTTAGGTATGGCATACCGACAAAAGAACCGCCAGTTTCCGTCAATCATTGTGGTGATTGTGTTGATATTCATGTTCTGGGCCTTTGCAGGCCACATGATATTTGCTGTGTTTCTAGGGTTATCTGCGATGACAAATGTGATGTCATCACTGGATGTTTTTTTGACGCCGAACGGCCTGACCATGCTGGCCGTGGGCACGACGGCGGGCGCGCTGCTGGCGGGATTGATCTATGCGATCACCGTGATGGGTCTGCCGCTGTTGCTGGACCGGGAGTTGGATTTCGTCACAGCGATGATCGTCAGTTTCCAGACGGTGCTGCAAAATCTACCGGTTATGCTGCTGTGGGCCGGATTGATCGTGATGATGCTGATCATCGGTATGCTGCCATATTTTCTGGGTCTGCTGGTGGTGTTGCCGGTGCTGGGCCACGCATCCTGGCATTTGTACCGGCAAGCGTTAAGTCCCGAGGAATAGAAAAAACGGGCACCATTTGGTTATGGTGCCCGTTCGCAAATACTGTTTTGGATGTTTACGCTTTGGCATCCGGTTTGGGCGCTGCCGGTTTTGCGGGAGAGCCGGTTTTACTGATTGGATCATCCTGACGCTGAACCGAACCTTCAAAATGGGCGCCTGACTCGATTGCGATGGTTTTGTGGATGATGTCGCCCTCGACCCGCGCACTGGATGTAAGACGGACCTTCAGCCCGCGCACACGGCCCACAACGCGGCCATTTACCACTACATCATCGGCCATAACTTCGCCCTTGATGGTAGCGCCTTCGCCAACCGTCAGCAGATGGGCGCGGATGTCACCTTCGACCTGACCTTCGATCAGGATATCGCCGGTGGTTTTGATATTGCCCTTGATATGCAAATCCGATGACAGAACAGATGCTGGCGGCTTTGGTTTTGCCGCAGCGGCCTGAAAGTCGCCCGCAGGTTTAGCAGTATCCGCGGTTGCCGGTTTGTCGCTTGCACCGGCTTTGGGGCCGGGTTCGTTGATTTTGCTTTTAGAAAACATTTTTTGCTGCCTTGATATAAGTCATTGGATTTACGGCCTTGCCGCCGACACGTATCTCGTAGTGAAGATGTGTGCCTGTTGAGTGTCCGGTACTACCCATAGCACCAACTTGATCCCCGCGCGAGATCCTTTGGCCGACTTTCACGAGGATTTTAGACATATGGGCATAGCGGGTTTCGATTCCGAATGCGTGCTGGATTTTAACCCGCTTGCCATAGCCGGTTCCCCAACCCGCCGCTGTTACAACACCGTCGGCCGTGGCATAGATTGGTGTGCCATAGGCGGCGGCAAAATCAAGCCCCTTGTGCATCCGCCCCCATCGCATCCCGAAACCCGATGTAAAACGGAAAGCCGATTTAAGCGGAAGGGCAAAGGGGGTTTTCTGTGCCACGATTCGATACAGGTTAAGGCGGTCCAGTTGATTCAGGATACCATTGGCGCGAAGGGTGTCCGCGTCCGGCTCCTGACCCATTGTGGAAAATGATAACGGCATCAAGGGGCCACCTTGCCCCGAATATTCGCGGCGAACCTGCGATATCAGGTTGTCACTGGACAGGCCAACGGCAGCAAACATTTTGTCCAGCGGTTTGACCGAAATCGTCATTGCGTCTTCCAACTGGCTAAAGATGCGGTCATTGCGCTCTTTTACCAACTGGGCCTGAAACTCCAGTTCTTTGGCGTGGTTGATGGCTTCCTGGGCGTCGCTTGCAATCTGGTCACGTTCAGTGGCTGTGGTTTCCAGTGCGGAGGTCATGAAATCCAGCGTGCCTATGGCATCTTCGGCGCGCCCGGCTGCTGTCACGCCGTTCTCTTGCGCGCCGTTCAGCGCCACTTCCAGATCCTGCGCCTTGGCACGGGCCGCGTCGCGTTCCGAAATCGTGCGCCGCAGGGTAGCCTGAATAACATCAATGCCCTTTTCCAACTCGGCGCGGCTGTCTTCGGATTCAAGCAGTTTGGATTGCATTTCCGAGATTTGGGCCAGTGCAAGGCTAAAACGCTCGTGCGCCATCTCGGCTTCTTGGGCGCGAAGGTCGCGTTCATCCGAAAGCGCATTCAGGCGGGTTTCATAAGCGATTTGTTCGCGTTTGACCTGTTCGCGCACATTTCCAGACCCGATGCTGTCAATCAACAGGATTGCTGTGGCAAAGATAGCCCAGGCAAATACGGCAATGCTGCCAACCCAGCCCAGCAATTGCGTGACGGGTGTCAGGCGAAGAAATTTTGTTTCTGTATCCGACCGCAGAAATACCCGTCGTTCCGGGAACCTACGCTCGAGAATAGAGTTGATTTTGATTGCGAGTCGAGATGTCAAAACTGATGCCCTACATTGATATCTTGGTGCAGGTTCTGCCCCCACAACAAACCCGCCTGTTTTTATTAACGAAGGGACTAGTTCGGGGCAAGAAATTTGAGCAAGGCAGAGTGCCGTATTATCTATCTATATGAAAAATGGGCGGTTTTACGCCGACAATTGACGGATAATTTAGACGTCCAGAGAAATTTTCGTTCGCAAAGCAAAACAAAAAAGAGCTGCCGTATCAAACTGCGGGTTGCAGTGCCCGGATCAGGCAGCTGATAGTTTGTTTGCAAAATTGGCGGGCAGTTCGTGCCTGTGAAAAAGGCAAGCCGCCCGCCGGTATTTTATTTGGGGATTTCTATCGTAAATCCTGCACCGACCCAGTTTTGCATTCCGCCACGATAGTAGTGAAGTTTTTCTGCGGGGTAGTTGATTGCAAGCAAATTACGAATGGCTGTTGGCGACTGACCGCACCATGGGCCATTGCAGAACAGTAGCAATTCTTTGGGGTCGGGGAAAACCCATTTGCCATCTGCTGACTGCTGGCCACCCAACATAACCATGACCGAGTCGAAAAATACGTTATCAGGACCTGGTACGAAGGCATTAAAAGGAAGGTTTACAGCCCCGGGAATGGTGCCTTTAGCATACCAGTCGCTTGTGCGTGAATCGATTAAGAAGCCATGTCCTTTGCTTACCTTTTCCTTCAAAAAAGATAAAAGCTCCAGCTCGCCCACTGTGTTTACGCCCTCGTGTACGGTCATGGGTTGTATGCAGAATTCGGGACAAGGCCGGGATGTTTTTGCAAATTCTTCAGGAATACGCGCGTTCAGATCCTGATTCCGGCTGATCGTATATGTTTTGCCGTTGAATGTATATTCAACCTGCGCAAGGTCTTTTGTGATGCGTACATCCTGTGCGGCTGCTTGTAACGCGCCCCCAAACAGTGCCGTGGCGACAACAAACAAAAAACGACACTTCCTTAAACGTTTCATACTGAGTTCCTTACTCGTTTTAATATTCAAGATTTTGAATAAGATATTCGAACGCCCTAAGAGGGGGGTAATGTTGTCATGATTGGGAAAAGAATGTGAACTTTTAGAGGCATTCGCTATAAGGGCCAATTTGGTCTATTATGTCGCAGATATTCCCTTATGCGGCACACCTGATCTCGCTCAAAAAGGTTTTCCTTTTGCGATCGGCATTATGTTCCCGTGGCGCGAATTAGATCGAGAATCGGCAATTATCGGCGCTTTGGCGTAAGACATTGCATTTTGTGGTTCAGTTTTACCCTGTTAACGGCATAGATAAAGATGTGGGGGTGGCGCGGCAGACCAAGCCTGCCGCCAAAAGGGCACGAAAAGAAAATATGAGCAAAGAGCAGGCCACAAACGAAAAGGCTGCCAAGGCAGAGCGACGCAAACGGCGTCGCAGACGGTTTGGCCGATGGTTGTGGGGGGCAGCCAAGATGCTGGTGCTGCTGGTAGCAGTCGGGCTGGTGCTGTTTGCCGTGTCGGGAAAACGGTTTCGGGCGCCGGAATGGATGCAGGCGCGGATATTGGAGCAATTGAACGCTGCAGTGACTGAAGGGGACGTTAGGTTTGAAACGATTGATTTGCATTTCGAAGAGGGGTTCAAGCCAACGGTAACAGTGCAGGATCTGGTGTTGCGAAACGCCAGTGATGCAGTGATTGCACGGGTGGCCCAGGCCAGTGCTTCTTTGTCCCCGGCGGCGTTGATCAAAGGCGAAGTGCGACCAACGGATGTGCGGCTGGATCAGGCGTCGGTTACTATTCAACGAGCAAGTAATGGCGAATTCGATTTGGGGTTTGGTGTCGCGGTTGGTGGTGGTAATACGACCAAGACCAAGACCAAGACGTTAGCCGAAATGCTGGACGGGGTTGACCGGGCCTTTGAGACACCGGCGCTTGGAACGATTGAAACTGTTGAGTTGACCCATTTGATCTTGAACTTTTCCGACGCACGGGCGCGGCGGGGCTGGTTGTTGACCGAAGGCCGGATGCAATTACAACAGGATTCGCAAAAGGTTGCGATCAGTGTCGGTTTTGACCTGAGTTACGGGGCGGAAAGGCCTGCCACAGTGGCATTGAACTTCGAAACGCAAAAAGGCTCGGCAGTGGCCGGTTTTGGGATAAATGTTGAACAGGTGGCCGCGCGCGATCTGGCCAGTCAAATTCCGGCGCTGGCGTGGCTGGGGGTGCTGGATGCGCCCATTTCCGGTGCCATGCGGGCCAAAATTGGCGAAGACGGCCTGTTGGGGCAAATGGATGGGACGCTGGAAATTGGCCGTGGATCTCTGCGGCCCAATGAAGAAGCCCGCGCAATAGCCTTTGAATCCGGTCGCGCCTATTTCGGATATGATCCAAAGGAACAGCGTATCCGGTTTGACGAATTATCAGTGCAAACGGATGCAGGCAAATTGGTGGTCGAAGGTCAGGGGTATCTGCGCGATATAGTGAACGGTGTGCCTGGTGTAATGCTGGGCCAGTTCCGGATTCAGGAATTATCAGCTAATCCCGAAGGTGTTTTTGCCTCCCCGGTGGCCTTTACTGGTGGGGCTGCGGATTTGCGATTACGGATTGATCCATTCAAACTGGATGTCGGGCAGGCCGTTCTTCAGGACGGCGAGAACAGCTATCTGGTTAATGGGAATGTAACGGCCAATGAGACCGGCTGGCATTTGTCCATGGATGCCAGTGTGGACGCGATCACTCCCCGACGGCTGGTGGCCCTATGGCCGCTAAAGGCAGTTCCCAATACGCGCAAATGGATATTTGAAAATGTTAATTCTGCCGAAATATTCAATATAAACGGGGCTGTGCGGGTAAATTCCGGTGAAAAGCCGGTGTTCGGCATGGGGTTTGAATTTCAAAATGCCAATGTGCGTTATATGGACCATTTGCCGGTGGTGGAAAACGGCGCAGGCCACGGAACCATTGCTGACAATGTGCTGACGGTTGTGGTGGATCGTGGCGATGTGACCGCGCCCGAGGGCGGGATGATGGATGCCACGGGCACGGTTTTCCAGATCCCCGACATTGACATCAAAGGCCCCCCCGCCGTGATCTACCTAAAGGCCAAGGGGCCGATCCATGCCGCGATGTCACTGCTGGATCAAAAGCCGTTCAACATCATGACCAAGGCCGGTCAGCCGGTTGATCTGGCCACGGGGCGGATTGCACTGGATGCGGAAATCCACCTGCGGCTGGTCAAAAAGATCGAGGTCGAAGATGTGGATTATGATGTCACCGCGACCCTTACCAATGTGCGCAGTGACAAGCTGGTTTCAGGGCGGGTGTTGACCGCCAAAGAGTTGTCCCTGACGGCCAACCCGCAAGATGTGGAAATTTCCGGCGCGGGCCTGTTGGGAAAACTGCCGGTGCAGGGGGCTTGGCATCAGAAACAGGGCAAGGAATTTGCAGGCCAATCACGGCTTGAAGGCACGGTTGAATTATCGCAGCGGTTCATTGACGAATTCGGTATTGGCCTGCCCAAAGGCAGCGTGACGGGGGCCGGTCGCGGGCAAATAACAATTGATTTGCGGCGGGGCGAGGATTCAAAATTCCGGCTGGTGTCGGATTTGAAAAATGTCGGCATGCGGATCAGTGATCTGGGCTGGGCATTGTCGAAAAACCGCACAGGCAAACTTGAGGTCGTCGGCACTTTGGGCACGCCGCCCCGTATCAGCAAACTGTTGATCGAAGGCGCGGGCCTGCGGGCCGAAGGTAGCGTGAAATTGACGGCGGCAGGGGATCTGGAAATCGCCAAATTCTCGCGGGTGAAGCTGGCCGGATGGCTGGATGCGCCGGTGGAACTGATCGGGCGCGGGCGGGGGGCGACGCCCTCGGTGCGCTTGACTGGCGGGGTGGTGGATACGCGCAAGGCGGCCTTTGGCAGCGGTGGCGGGGCGGCCCCGACAGGGGCAGGGGGATCACTGACCGTTGCTCTGGACCGGCTGATCGTATCCGAGGGCATCACCCTGACCGGATTTCGCGGCACGTTCACACGACGCAAGGGGTTTACCGGCGATTTTACTGCGCGGGTTAACGGCAAGGCATCGATTTCAGGGATTGTGGTGCCGTCCAAAGGGGGCAGCGCGTTCCGGATCAAATCCAAAGATGCGGGGTCGGTGTTCAGGGCTGCCGGTGTTTTGGAAACCGTGCGCGAGGGCACGATGGATCTGACGCTGGTGCCGCGCAAGGGATACGAGGGGCAGTATGACGGCCGTTTGGAAGGCAAATCCATCAAGATACGCGGCGCACCGGCGATGGCCGATTTGTTGGGGGCAATCAGCGGGGTTGGCCTGTTGGAACAGTTGAACGGCAATGGTATCTTTTTCACCGATTATCAGGCGCGGTTTCGGTTGACGCCAAAGCAGGTTATCATCATTTCCAGCAGTGCAATCGGGGCCTCGATGGGGGTGTCGATGGACGGGTATTACAACCTTGGTTCCAGCACGCTGGACATGCAGGGGGTGATTTCGCCAATCTATTTCGTCAACGGGATTGGCCGGATTTTCACCCGCAAGGGCGAAGGGTTGTTCGGCTTTAATTACCGCATGACCGGCAAGGCAGAAGAT
>WFNH01000047.1 GCA_015488685.1 Marinosulfonomonas sp. | reverse complement strand
CGAACCAGGGATGATCCTGAACGGCAAATATGTGTTCCTGTCCGAAGGTGCGCGCGGCAGCCTGTCAAAAGAGGTGATTGCCAAATACGGGCTGGATGCGGATTGCGATTATGCGAAATTCGGCCTTGGTATGAAGGAAATCTGGGAGATTGATCCAGACAAGCACCGCGAAGGCACCGTGACCCATACAATGGGCTGGCCTTTGGGGCGCAATGCCGGTGGCGGATCGTTCATCTATCACGTTGACAACAATCAGGTTTTTATCGGCTTTGTGGTGCACCTGAATTACCAGAATCCCTATCTTTCGCCCTATAACGAATTCCAGCGATTCAAGCATCATCCGATGGTGGCCGAACTGCTGAAAGGCGGTAAACGGGTGGCTTACGGCGCCCGCGCCATTACCGAGGGCGGCTGGCAATCGATCCCCAAGGTTTCGTTCCCGGGTGGGGCGTTGCTGGGCTGCTCTGCTGGGCTGGTGAATGTGCCGCGCATCAAGGGCAACCACAATGCCATGCTGTCAGGCAAAGCCGCCGCCGAGGCGGCGTATGAAGCGATCAAGGCAGGGCGTTCGGGCGATGAGCTGACCGCGTATAATGACGATCTGCGGTCAGGGCCGATTGCCAAGGATCTGAAGCGTGTGCGCAATGTGAAACCGATCTGGTCCAAGCTGGGGATGCTGTCGTCCCTGATGTTGGGCGGGTTCGATATGTGGGTGGCCAATCTGACCGGCTGGAACCCGCTGGGAACATGGAAACACGGTAAATCTGATGCCGCTGCAACCGGCAAAGCGGCCAATTTCAAACCGATTGATTACCCGAAACCCGACGGCACCCTGTCATTCGACCGGCTTACCAGCGTCAGTTTTTCCTTTACGAACCATGAAGAAAACCAACCTTGCCACCTAAAGCTGGCCGATCCGGACATCCCGATCAAGGTAAACTTGCCGGTATATGCCGAACCGGCGCAGCGCTATTGCCCTGCCGGTGTGTATGAGGTGATCGAGGAAGAAGGCAAAGAACCGCGTTTCCAGATCAACTTCCAGAACTGCGTGCATTGTAAAACCTGTGACATCAAGGATCCCAGCCAAAACATCACCTGGACCTGTCCACAGGGCGGGGATGGGCCGAATTATCCCAATATGTAACGGATTTGTCAGAAATCGGGGCGCGGAATTCCGCGCCCCGCATTGATTTGGGCGGTACAAGCGACTACCTTTAGCGAGCAAACGTTCCCAACAAAGGTATGAGCCGCCGTGCCCGTTAAATCAAACCATCCATTCGCCGCCCTTGCTTTGGGCTTTGTTGCCGTTTTGTCCGGACAGTCGGTTACCGCCGAACCGTCCGCAGGTGATTATTTGGCGGCCCGACACGCCAGCTTTATGAGCGACTACAAAGCAGGGTCCGAGTATTACACGAAGGCGTTGCTAAGTGATCCCTCAAATCCGGCATTGCTGGAAAATGCGCTGGTATCGTTTGTCGGGCTTGGGGATTTCGGACGCGCCATTCCTGTCGCCCGCAAGATGGAATCTGACGGCATTGTCAGCCAAATTTCGCGAATGGTTCTGGTGGTTGCCCTGGCCAAGGCCGATGATTATGAAGGATTGATTGCCAAACTGGACAAAGGCGAAATGGTAGGGCCGCTGGTTGATGGCTTGATTGCCGCATGGGCGGAAATGGGACGTGGCAACAAACCCGCCGCAATGGCGGGTTTTGACGAGGTGGCCCAAGGTAAAGGGATGCGCAGTTTCGGGCTGTACCACAAGGCGCTGGCGCTGGCCTCGATCGGGGATTTTGACGAGGCGGAAAAGATTTTCGCGGGGGATGCCAGTGGTCCGGTGCGCATTACCGTTGGCGGTGTTTTGGCGCATGTCGAAATCCTAAGCCAGCTGGGGCGCAATGCAGACGGGCTGGAAATTCTGTCCAAGGTGTTCGGCGATGAGCCGGACCCTCGGGTCGCACAGCTGCGCACAGCTCTTGAGGCCGGAGAAAAGGTGCCGTTTTCAATGGTGCATAACGCCAACGAAGGCATGGCCGAGGTATTCTTTTCAGTAGCATCGGCCCTGAAAGGGGAAACCGATGATGGATATACGCTGATTTACAGCCGCATGGCCGAGCAACTGAACCCGAACCACATTGACGCAATTCTGTTAAGTGCTGGCATGCTGGAAAAGCTGGAGCGTTACGATCTGGCAACTGATACCTACAACCGCGTGCCGCGTGATGACCCGTCCTTTTTCGCCGCCGAACAGGGCCGCGCTGCAGCGCTGCGCAAGGCTGGCAAAGAAGAAGCCGCGCTCGAGGTTTTACAACAACTGGCCAAAAGCCACGGCAACCTGCCGTCGGTCTATTCCGCGCTGGGTGATGCCTATCGTCAGCAGAAACGTTATAAGGAGGCCGCAGCGGCCTATGATCGTGCGGTTGAACTGTCAGGCAAACCAACACCGGATGACTGGTTTTTGTATTACGCCCGTGGCATCAGCCGCGAGAGGATTGATGACTGGGACAATGCCGAGGCCGATTTTCGTCTGGCGCTAGAGCTGAATCCGAACCAGCCGCAGGTGCTGAATTATCTGGGCTATTCGTTGCTGGAGCATAACATCAAACTGGACGAGGCGCTGAAAATGATCCAGCGCGCGGTTCTGGCAGTGCCGGATGACGGTTACATCACCGATTCTCTGGGATGGGCGCTGTTTAGGCTGGGCCGCTACGACGAAGCAGCGAAATACATGCAGCGTGCGGCAGAGTTGACGCCGGTTGATCCAATTGTCACGGACCATCTGGGTGATGCCCTGTGGGCGGTCGGTCGCAAGCTTGAGGCAAGGTTCCAGTGGCGGCGCGCACTGTCCTACGAACCGGAGCCAAAAGAGGTGAGCCGCATCCGGCGCAAGCTGGAAGTGGGGCTGGACGCGGTGCTGAAAGAAGAGGGTGCAGACCCGATTCCGGTTGCGGCCAATGGCGATTAGGGTTTTTGCCCCGGCCAAGATCAATCTGACGCTACATGTGACAGGCCGGCGGGCGGACGGGTATCATCTGCTGGACAGTCTGGTGGTGTTTGCGGACGTTGGCGATGTCGTGACGGCGGGGGAGGGCAAGGGCTTGACGCTGGTTGTGACTGGGCCCGAGGCAGGCGGCGTGCCTGCGGGGGAGAACAATTCCATATTGCAGGCCGCACGGTTTTTGGGCGTGCAGGATGTGGCATTTACGCTGGAAAAGCACCTGCCAACAGCCGCCGGAATTGGCGGGGGCACGGCGGATGCGGCGGCCGCTTTGCAGGCGGCCGCGCAGTTGCGCGGCGTAGGTTTGCCAAGTGACGTGTTGCCGTTGGGGGCAGATGTACCGGTTTGTCTGCGGGGTAAAACTACGCGCATGTCCGGCATTGGCGAGGGATTGGCGGATGTAGGCGGGTTGCCCGATATATCGGCGGTTCTGGTAAATCCGCGTGTCGGGGTATCAACGCCCGAGGTCTTCAAGCGATTGCAATGCAAGAACAATGCCCCGATGCCGGATCAAATTCCGGCGTCTGAAACGGTGCGGGATCTGGCCGGTTGGCTGGCAGATCAACGCAATGATCTGGAGGCGGTGGCGATAGAGGTTCAGCCCAAGGTGGCCGAGGTTCTGGCGGCATTGCGGCGGGTGAAGGGGCAATTGTTGACCCGCATGTCGGGATCGGGCGCGACCTGTTTTGCCATTTTCGGGGATGAACAAAGTGCAGATAGCGCGGCACTGAAAATTTCGGCGCAACATCCTGACTGGTGGGTCCGAAACACACGGTTGGGTGGAAAAAATCCTTGAAAGATTTTTCGCAAGGGTTTTTGAAAAATCCTTGGCCGTTCCTAATTCACACGCGCAACCACATAATCGGCAATATCGCGCAACATGTCGCGGATCGGGTCATCCGGTAGCGCATCCAGTGCCGCCTTGGCCTTGTCGGCCCATTCCAGCGCCAGATCTCGGGTATCATCCAGCGCACCGTGTTTGTGCAGCAGCTCCAGCGCGAATTCCAGATCGCCCTCACCCTGCTTACCCTTTTCAATCGTGCGCGCCCAGAATGCCCGTTCCTCGGCATCCGCCTTGGCAATTGCCTTGATCAGCGGCAGCGTCAGTTTACGTTCGCGAAAATCGTCCCCGATGTTTTTGCCGATGGCCTCGGTGCCTGCAAAATCCAGCAGGTCATCGACGATCTGGAAGCTGATCCCCAGCGCGTCCCCAAAAGCATATAGCGCTTTTGTCACGGCTTCATCCGCGCCCGCAATCACGCCGCCCACTTCGCAGGCCGCCGAAAACAGCGCCGCCGTTTTGCCACGCACCACTTGCAGGTAAACCCCTTCCGAGGTGGCCAGATCCTGTGCAGCGGTCAGTTGCAGCACCTCGCCTTCGGCAATGGTGGCCGAGGCATTGGCAAGGATGTCCAGAACTGTCAACGATCCGGTTTCCACCATCAACTGGAAACTGCGCGAAAACAGGTAATCGCCCACCAGAACGCTGGATTGGTTGTCCCACAATAGGTTTGCCGTGGGGCGCCCGCGCCGTTGGTTGCTTTCGTCTACCACATCATCATGCAGCAAGGTGGCGGTGTGGATAAATTCGACCGTGGCGGCCAGGTGGATGTGGTAGGGGCCGTCGTAGCCGCACAGTTTCGCCGCCGCCAGTGTCAGCATCGGGCGCAGGCGTTTGCCGCCGGCCTCGACCAGATGCGCGGTGACTTCGGGGATGCGCGGGGCATGTTCCGACGCCATTCGGGTGCGGATCAGATCGTTCACCTGCGCCATTTCGGCGGCCAGATGCGCGCTCAGGCGTTCGTGCGGTTTGTCTGCTGCGTGGTCCAGGCCCATAACTCTCTTGTCCGTTACTCGACAAACCCGCAGGTTTGCCCTTATGTCGCATGTATGAAAGAACTTTTGCGCACCAATGACATTACCGCCATTGCCTTTGCCAAGGCCCTTCTTGATGGCGAGGGTATAGACTGCTTTGAAATGGACGTAAATATGAGCGTGCTGGAAGGGGGCATTGGCATATTGCCACGCCGCCTGATGGTACGACAGGCCGATCTGTTTCAGGCACGGGCGATCATGCGGGACAACGGGATCGAATGCGAGGGGCGCGGTTGATGGGGTTTGCTGAAACCGACCTGACCAATGACCGGTTTTTGGACGGAAAGTTACGTGTATGGCAGCCCAAGGCAGGCTATCGCGCGGGCGTTGATCCTGTGCTTCTGGCTGCTACGGTTCCCGCAATCGCCGGTGACAGCGTGTTGGAACTGGGCTGTGGCGTGGGGGTGGCCAGCCTGTGCCTGTCAGCGCGGGTTTCGGGGCTGGATCTGACGGGGGTCGAGGTGCAGCCGGACTATGCCGAACTGGCGCAGTGTAATGCGGCTGAAAACGGGCATGATATGGTTGTGCATTGCGCCGACTTGCGCAAACTGCCCGAACCCGTTTTGCAGCGTAATTTTGACCACGTTATCGCCAACCCGCCCTATTATCTGCGCGATCGCGGCACGGCAGCCACGGATACGGGGCGCGAAACCGCGCTGGGCGAGGCAACGCCGCTGAGCGACTGGATTGACGCGGCAACGCGGCGGTTGAAACCCAAGGGCCACCTGACCGTCATTCAGGATGCCGAACGCCTGCCCGCACTCCTAAGTGCGCTGGATGAGCGTCTGGGAAATGCTCTGGTTCTGCCCTTGGCCCCCCGCGTTGGCCGCCCTGCCCATCTGGTGATCCTGCAGGCCAAAAAAGGCGGGCGGGCCGCGTTTCGGTTGCTGGCGCCCGTGGTAATGCACGAAGGGGTGGCGCATGACGGGGACAGGGAAAGCTATACCGCCGAAATTCGTGCCGTATTGCGGGGCGGGGCCGCTTTGGCGCTTCAATCGCGTTAAGGGAATATAAAGTTTTCCAATGTTTTCTAGGGATACGGGTGGGGGCGTTCTTGTTTTTCGTGACATGCGGCCACATCTATGATGGACTGGACATGTGTAAAAACAAACCAAGGGAGAACGACTTATGACCATGAGTTCACACCTAAACGAACTCCGCAAAAAACATCAAAATCTCTCGGAAATGGTTGAGCAGGAACAGCGCAACCCGGGCACCGACGCCCTGTATATCGTCGATCTCAAGAAACAGAAACTGCGACTTAAGGAAGAGATTTCGCGTCTCTCCTCGTAGCAGGACTGTCTGACACGGCAGCTTTGGCGCGCGCCGCCAAGGCTGCGCCGAAAGTGATCAATAGGGCTGCCAACAGCAGCGCCCAAGTGGGTTTTGCTATTCCCGCACCCACCAGCACCAGCGTTGACAACAACGGGGCCGCGTAGGATGCGACGCCCAGCAGTTGAATGTTGCCTTGCTTGACACCCACATCCCAGACGTAAAACGCCAGCCCCACAGGGCCGATGCCAAGGGCCACGATTGCACCCCATCCCAGCGGGGTCGCGGGCCAGATGGTGGTTTCCAGCGCCAGATGTGCCAGTGTGGACAGGGTAGCGGTCAGCAGGCAGAAAATGGCAACGCTATCGGTCGGGATTTCGCCCAGACGGCGTGATAATACCGAATATCCGGCCCACGTCAGGGCACAGAGCAGGGCCAGCCCGTAGCCGGTGAATGCCTCGGCCTGAAACCCTGAACCACCCTTTAGAACGATCAATGCCGCACCTGCAAAGCTGATGATCGCCCCGATAACGTGGTACCTGTGTAAATGCTCCCCCGGTAACAAGCCGGAAAACAGCACGATCAGCAAAGGCCACAGATAGGCGATCAATCCGGCCTCGGCAGCAGGGGCCAAGCGCAGGGCGGAAAAATACAGGAAATGATAGCCGAACAGCCCCGCCGTGCCAAAAGCGTAAACGCGCCAACTGATCCGGTGTAGGCGGCTCAGCCCGCCGGAGGCTGCGCTCCAGATCAACCCGATTGTGCCGCCGATGGCGAAACATATCGCGGTCAGTTGAAAAGGCGGCACGGGGGCGGTGCCAACAGTCAGCAAGGCCAGCAAAGACCACAACAGAACCGCAATGAAACCGATCTGGGTGGCGCGGGCGCGGGTCATAATAGGTTGATATCCTTCTGATCGACGAACCGGCGGGGTTCACGGCATTTATGCATGGCGGTGACCTCTTTCAAAACCCAGTTGATAAAGGCTTTGATGTGTGGCCGGTCCTCGGCCCCTTCGGGGCAAACGATACGGTAGCGCGCAGTTACCGCGATGGCCAGCGGGAAGGGCGCGACCAGTTGATTGTCCCGTAGCGCCCGTTCGGTCAGCGAATAACGCCCCAGCACCACGCCGGTTCCGGCAATTGCGGCGTCATTTGCGTGGTCGGCTTGTGAAAACCGCGGTCCCCCTTCGGGCGGCGGCCCCAACCCCTGTTCCTGAAACCATGTGTTCCAGTTTGACGATTGTTTGATGAAATTAAAGTCGTCCTGATGCAGCAATGTGGCGTTGTGCAGATCCTCGGGCGTACGAATGACCTTGGCCATTTCGGGTGACATCATCGGTGACATCCACTCATGGATGATGTCCTGGCTATACAGCCCGTCGTCCGGGCCTTCGCCGAAACGGATGGCCACGTCTACCTCGTCGCGGTCAAAATCAATCAGGCGCAGGGTGGCGGCAAAACGCAATTCGATATCGGGGTGGCTTTGAGCGAAATCAAACATGCGGGGCGCCAGCCACTTGGCGGTAAACGCGGGGCCAGCAGTGATGGTCAGCGTTTGCGAATCCGTTAGACGCTGCACGTTTTGCCACGCGGCGCTCAACGTGGCAAAGCCTTCGCTGGTGGCAGGGGCCAGCAGGCGGCCTGCTTTGGTCAACTCTACCGCGCGGTTCAGGCGGCGGAAAACGGGTTGGCCAAGGTGTTCTTCCAGCGATTTGATCTGAAAACTTAGCGCGGCGGGGGTGACGTTCAACTCGCTTGCCGCTGCCGCAAAACTCATGTGGCGGGCGGCGGCCTCAAAGGCGCGCAGGGCAGTCAGTGGGGGCAGGCGGGTGCTCATATCAGTTAAGTATAACTTATCTGAAGCTCTGAAAAGTCTCGTTTGTAAGGATTATTGAT
>WFNH01000046.1 GCA_015488685.1 Marinosulfonomonas sp. | reverse complement strand
TGAATTTCAAGGTGTTCGGCCTGACCGCTGCGGTGTTCGTGTTTTTCATGACCCAAGGCAAGCTGATGCAGAAATACGCGATTGAGGAAGATGAGGCCTAGCCCTTCTTCTTTTTCCAAATACCTGCGCCGCAGGCAAAAGATTCTATGCCTCCGGCGGGGATATTTATTGAACAAAGATGGGTTACGAGGGGCG
This sequence comes from Marinosulfonomonas sp., assembly GCA_015488685.1. Classification (GTDB taxonomy): domain Bacteria; phylum Pseudomonadota; class Alphaproteobacteria; order Rhodobacterales; family Rhodobacteraceae; genus Profundibacter. The sequence goes on along the minus strand of WFNH01000046.1, from coordinate 21,450 downwards.
CTTAAACAATACCTCCTGCGCTTTCTTGTCCGTTTGCAGATTGCCCCGCTTATCCGACGCCACAGCCCGCCCTGCAATCACGCCATCCCGCGCACCAACCGTTTCCAGCCAGCGGGCCATGTGGGGTTTGTCATCCAATGTTTGTTCCTGACCTTCCCATAATGTTGCCCAAGGCCAGATCGCCATATCGGCGATGGAGTAGAAATCTCCGGCGACATATTCGTTATCCGCCAGTTGACGGTCCAGCACGCCATATAGGCGAGCTGTTTCGCTGCGATAGCGGTCTTTGGCATAGGGCAGGTCGTGTGGTGGCTCCATCGATGGGGCGTATTTCAGGAAGTGGTGTGCCTGACCCGCCATCGGTCCAAGGCCGCCCATCTGCCACATCAGCCATTGATCAACCGCAATCCGCTCGCGCTCGGTCTTGCCACAAAACTGCCCCGTCTTGCGCGCCAGATATTGCAGGATCGCGCCTGATTCAAAAATCGGGATTGGCGCGCCATCCGGCCCCTCTGGGTCAACAATTGCAGGCATCCGGTTGTTCGGGGCGATTTTCAGGAAATCGGGCTCGAACTGTTCACCTGCGCCGATGTTCACCAGATGCAGATTGTAAGGCAGGTCCATTTCCGCCAGCGCAATGGTGATTTTCCAGCCGTTCGGGGTGGGCCAGTAGTAAAGATCAATCGGTTTCATATTGCGTGCTCCTTTGTTTGTATTCAGCACCGGATCGGACAAAAGGGCAAGGCGGGATGTTTCAACAATACTTGACCACGCGCCCTGCGGGTATTATCCAGACCCCATCGTGGCGATTTGTTACCGGATTGCGGGCCACGTTAAACATGCCGCTAAAGAGGAATAGGGCGATACCCCCGAAACCTTGGCTCCGGTTTTGGGGTTTTTTTATGCCTGAGGGCATGGACAAGGAGACGTGATGAGCAACGATTGGAACGCCCGCACCAAGCTGGTGCATTCGGGCAGCCGCCGCAGCCAGTATAACGAAGTGTCCGAGGCGATATATCTGACGCAGGGCTTTGTTTACGACACCGCCGAGGACGCCGAGGCGCGGTTTATCGAAACCGGACCGGATGAATTTATCTACGCCCGCTATGGCAACCCGACCGTGCGCATGTTCGAGGACCGCATTGCGGCCCTTGAGGGGTGCGAGGATGCCTTTGCCACCGCATCGGGCATGGCGGCGGTCAATGCGGCGCTGACCTGTGGTTTGAAGGCGGGGGATCATGTGGTCGCGGCCAAGGCGCTGTTTGGCTCGTGTCTGTATATCCTCGAGGATATTCTGGCCCGCTTCGGCGTGCAGGTGACGCTGGTGGACGGCCCCGATCTGGAGGCCTGGCGCGGGGCGTTGCGCAGCGATACCAAGCTGGTGTTTTTCGAGAGCATTTCCAACCCGACGCTGGAACTGATTGATATCAAAGCGGTTTGTGATCTGGCCCATGCGGTCGGGGCGCTGGTGGTGGTGGACAATGTGTTTGCCACACCGATCTTTTCCAACGCCTTTGATCTGGGTGCCGATGTGGTGGTTTACTCGACCACCAAACACATTGACGGGCAGGGGCGGTGTCTGGGCGGGGTGGTGCTGGGCAGTCGGGATTTTATCCGCGGCACGCTGGAGCCTTATCTGAAACACACCGGCGGCTCGATGAGTCCGTTTAACGCCTGGGTGATGCTGAAGGGTATGGAAACGCTGGATCTGCGTTGCCGCGCGATGGCCGATAGTGCGATGCAGATTGCGCAGGCGGTGCAGGGCCACGAAAAATTGGCCCGCGTGATCCATCCGTTTCTGGACAGCCACCCGCAGGTGGACCTTGCGCGTCGTCAGATGAGCACGGGCAGCACCATGTTGTCACTGGACCTGAAGGGTGGGCAGGCGGCGGCGTTCCGGTTTTTGAATGCGCTGGAAATCATCATCATTTCCAACAACCTTGGTGACGCCAAAAGCATTGTCACCCACCCTGCAACGACAACGCACCAGCGTCTGCCGGATGAACAAAAGACCGAACTGGGCATCACGCCCGGACTGGTGCGGATCAGCATCGGGCTTGAGGATGCGGATGACCTGCAGGCCGACATCCTGAAGGCGCTGATGGCGGCATAGGGCCGCGATGGGTCGGTAACATTTGGTTAATTGCGCCTGATCCATTACATTAACAGGGCGAACAGGAAACGATGAAGGAGTGGCCGTGAATATTCAGCCCCCCAAAGACAGTGATGATGCCAAGCGCCAAAAGGCCGAAGAGGCACTGGCGACCCTACGCGACTGGGCCAAATCGGTCAGTGCGATCGAGGTGGCACAACTGGACCCCGCCATAGCCCGCCTGCTGCCGGAAAACGAGGTGTCGAATTATCCGGCACTGGCGCGGGCCTACCCCGAGGAATTTACCGTGGACGAGGCCTACAAAGCCTCGCTTCCCGATTTGCAGAACGGGCCTGAAAGCCTGATCAAAGGGGCCAAACGGCATATCCAGCATGTGGGAATTTCCAATTTCCGCCTGCCGATCCGGTTCCATTCCCGGGATGATGGCGGTGATTTGCGGCTGGAAACATCTGTGACCGGCACTGTCAGCCTTGAGGCAGGCAAAAAGGGTATTAACATGTCGCGCATCATACGCACCTTTTATACCCACGCCGAAAAGACCTTCAGCTTTGACGTGATCGAAGCCGCGCTTAGCGATTACAAGGCCGATCTGGACAGCTTTGATGCGCGCATCCAGATGCGGTTTTCCTTTCCTGTGAAATTGCCCTCTTTGCGGTCGGGGCTGGAAGGGTATCAATACTATGATATCGCGCTGGAGCTGGTCGAGAAGAAAGGCAAGATTATCAAAATCATACATCTTGACTATGTCTACTCCTCCACTTGCCCTTGTTCACTTGAACTTTCCGAACATGCTCGCCAGACGCGGGGGCAATTGGCGACACCACATTCGCAACGCTCGGTCGCACGGATTTCAGTGCAGATGACACCCGGTGCAAACTGCCTGTGGTTCGAGGATCTGATCGACATTTGCCGCACGGCAGTGCCGACCGAAACACAAGTCATGGTCAAGCGCGAGGATGAACAGGCCTTTGCCGAATTGAACGCCGCCAATCCGATTTTCGTCGAGGATGCCGCGCGGCTGTTTTTTGAAGGTTTGCAAAACGACCCCCGGATCGAGGATTTCCGCGTGATCGCCAGCCATCAGGAAAGCCTGCACAGCCATGATGCCGTGTCGATCGTGACCGAGGGCGATACCTTTGTTTCCGACAGTCTGGACCCCAAACTGTTCAACACGCTGTTTCATGTGGGGTAATTTGTTGCCACACTAGAAAAGACTGTAATATTACGATTGCCAATAGGAGAGTTATTTTGATCAGAACAATTATTACGGCCCTTACGGCGGTTTCTTTTGCAACTGGCGTCTATGCCGGATCCGGCGATGATTTCATGGCAAAGGTTTATGCGTTGGGGCCGGACAGCCCGCCTACAGAAGTCATTCTGAAATCCTATCCGGCAGTTCAGCCCGAAAAGGTAAGTGTGATTTTCGGTTACCCGTCGGACTGCGAGAATGCAAAAGACGTAGGTATTCTGACCGGTTGGGGCAACAAAAACCAAAGCAACAACGAAATAATGTTGGATTTCCGGCAGCGGGCGGGAAAACACGGGGCCAATGTGGTTGCATTTGAACCCGGAATAACAAGCGCTGAGGATTTGGATAATATTTTGCGCCAGAATACAATGTATACATTGATGCGATGTGACTGACCGGAATATGGTTGACAGGTCCTTGTCTCAAGTCCAACCGTAAGCGGTGAGAGACAGACGCAAGGCGAGGCAGGCAGATGAGCAAAAGACCACTGGGCGCGAATATTTCCCACATGCTGAAGGCGCGCGGGGTTGATGTGATTTTCGGCATCCCCGGCGTGCATAACATCGAGCTGTATCGCGGCATTGAAGAGGCTGGGATTACCCATGTTCTGCCGCGTCACGAACAGGGCGCCGGGTTCATGGCCGATGGCTATGCCCGTGCCACCGGCAAACCGGGGGTTGCCTATGTGATCACTGGTCCGGGCCTTTGCAACACCATGACGGCGATGGGACAGGCCTATTCGGATTCGGTGCCGATGCTGGTGGTGTCATCCTGCCTTGAAACCAAGGATCGCCATATCGGACGGGGCCGCCTGCATGAAATGCGCGATCAGGAGGGGGCGGCGGCCACGGTTTGCGACTGGTCCGTCACAGCGCCCGATGCACCTGCGGCCTACCGGTTGATTGACAAGGCCATTGCCGAATTTTCTGCCACCCGCGCACGTCCGAAACATATTCAGGTGCCGATTGATGTGCTGGGCAGCCCTGCCGATCCGGCACCGGCACAACCCATCACCCCCACCAAACCCGTTGCCCGCCCCGAGGATGTGGCGGCTGCTGCGGAATGGTTGCTGGGGGCACGACGGCCGCTGTTCATCTTTGGCGGCGGTGCTGGGCAGGGGTTCGAGGCGGCGCGCAAGTTGGTGCGGCTGACACGCGCCGCCACCATGTGCACCTTTGCCGGCCGCGGTATCATCGCGCCGGATTATCCACTGAATTTCGGCCCCTGTCTGGCCCGTGGCGATAGTGTTGCAGAACTGGCCAAGGCCGATCTGGTGCTGTGCATCGGCACGGAGTTGTCGGAAACAGATATATGGCGTGATGATCTGGGGTATGACGCGCCAATGATCCGGGTTGATATTGATGCCCATTCGCTGGCCGATGACCATGTGGCCGACCTACCGATCATGGGGGATGCGGCGGTGTTCCTGTCGGATCTGTGTGATCTGGTCGAGGGGCAGAATGTCACCAGCGACTGGATGGCAAAAGAGGTGACCGATGCAAAGGCCGCGTTCCATGCAGAAACAGATGCCGCGCGTCAGGGGATTGCACCGATCTGTGCAGCCATGGAACAGGTGTTGCCCAAGGGCACGCTGATCTATTCCGACATGACGCAATTTGCCTATGTCTCCAAGGAGTTATACCCGCTGGACCGGCCCAACCTGTGGCATCACCCATACGGCTTTGGCACGCTGGGCTATGCGCTGCCCGCAGCGATTGGCGGTAAGATCGGCAAGCCGGGCACGCCGGTGGTGGCGATTGCGGGGGATTACGGGTTTCACTACACCATGCAGGAATTGGGCGTGGCGGTGGAACTGGGGCTGAGCCTGCCGATTATCCTGTGGGACAATGGCAAGCTGAAGGAGATCGAGGACAGCATGATCCGCAGCCAGATCGCGCCCAATGCTGTCGTAGCGCGGAATCCCGATTTTTGTGCTTTGGCGCGGGCGTTCGGGGCAGGGGCGGAGAAGCCGGAAACGCCCGAAGGTTTTAAGCAGGCGTTGCAGGGGGCGTTAAAGGCCAAGGGGCCAACGCTGATTCATGTGACGCCGGACTGTTTTCTTTGAAAGAAAACAGACGAAATCTTTGCAAGATTTCGGGGGCTAGCGTTGTTCCATTGCCAGTCTCAGGCCAAGTGCGACAAGGATTGCGCCAAGGCTGCGGTCCAGCCACAGCCCGAATTTGGGGGACGAGCGCAGTTTGTTCGTCAGCTTCTCGCCCGCCAGTATCAACGGCGGTTCGATAAAGGCAGCAACGACGATGATCAGGCTTCCGTGCAGGAACAGTTGTGCCCAAACAGGGCCAGCACCCGACACCACGAATTGCGGCAGAAAGGCCAGAAAGAAAATTGCCACCTTGGGGTTCAGCAATGCCACCACCACCCCTTGGCGGTAAATCGGCATCAGTTTTGTGCTGCCTTTGATCCCTTCGGCAACAAACCCGCTGCCGTCCGAACGTAGCGCCTGAATGCCCAGCCAGATCAGATAGCCGGCACCAACCCATTTCACCATCGAAAACGCCACTGCCGAGGTTGCCAGTATGGCCGATAACCCTGCTGCTGCCATCAGGACATGGCCAAAGGCACCGGACCAGATACCCGCCATCGCGGCAAAGCCGGTTTTACGCCCGCCGCGCACGGTTTGGCCCAGTATAAAGGCAATGTCGGGGCCGGGGGCCAAGTTTAGAACAATAGCGGCGGTCAGAAACCCGGTCCAGTGCAGCAGGGTATAATCAAACATTTGAAACCTCTTTAGTTCCAGCAGCTGACCAAGACGGTCATATCGGTGCCAAGGATGGTCAGATCCTCGGCTGTCATTGGGCCACTGGATTGCGAAGCGGATATGGTCACACCGTTTTCCGCCAGAACCTCGCCCATCGCCTGCGCGCTGATGGCAAAGCTGACTTCATCGGGCAGGCGCTGGCCATTGGACTGCACCTTGGGCAACAGCATGCCCAAAACACTACCGCTCATGTCCAGAACCGGCCCGCCGACATCGCCATCTTGGGCAAACAGCGCAAGGCGGCGCAGTTCTTTTTCACCGTGCAGCCCACGAATATCGGCCAATGTGCCAAAGGTCATTGTCGCGGCACCAAGGGCGCCCTCGTAGGGGTAACCGGCCACGGCTACTTCGGATTTGATGCGCGGGATGACGGTGCGGAAGTTGGCGAATGTATCGGGCGACAGGTTCTCGGCCGGTGTCAGCAGGGCAATGCCCAACCCTTCGTCGATGAAGGAAACCGTGGCGTTATATGTATCGTCCAGCGAGATGCGTTTGCAGTTTTCGGCGGCATCGGATGTGGTTAAGACCCGTCCGCTGGCATCCACATAAAACCCGGATCGCGACAAGGTAGGTTTGCGAATTTCCAATCCCGCCAGTAGGTTGATCCGCTGGTCCTCGTCCGGTTGGTCCATCATGTCATCCAGCGCCACATCACCGAAAGGGGCAAAGCTGGCTTTCATTTCGTCAATCACCCGTTTGCGGCGTTTTTCATCGCCGGTGGGCCAGATTACGGTAAAGCCTTTGATCATCCCGTTTTTCTGGGCGGCATAGGTATAGGATACGATGCTGTCATTCATGCCGGTCAGATCAAAACTGTTTTTACCACGTTCACGCGGGCCTTCCGTGGGCACGATTTCAAGGGTCTGCATGATGTCATACAACCCGTAAAGTGACGCCTGATCGCCATATTGCGAGATCAGCAGAACCCGAACACCGCTGTCCCCTTTGGAGTTGTAATGCACGAAAGGGGGTTCATATTTGGCAAATTCGACCAAAGCGGTTGGCATATTGATTTCGATCCCTGCCTGTTCGTCCCGCACCGGGGCCATGCCGATACCGGCCAGAACGGCGTTGTAGTTGTCCACCAGTTCGTTGCGTTGCAGGGTGGTCAGAACGCCTGTTACTTCATACCCCATCGCCTCTTGATAGGCGGCCATCGAGCGGCGGGTACCTTTTCCAAACAAGCCGTCAATGGCGGAATTATAGAACCCTTCCCATTGCAGGGCGGTTTGCAGCAGCTTGTGCTCATCCCTTGTCAGCAAGGCTTCGGAACGGCGTGCCTGGCGCGGGGTTTCATCGGCGGGCGGCGGCGGGGTGATGGTGGCAGGGGCATCGGCCACAACGTCCGGCGTTTGCGGCTGGGCCGGTGGTTGATCAAGGGTGTTGGCGCCGATTGGCCAGAATTGCTGTCGGTAGGATCGTCCATCCGAAATAAAACTGTCGTGCGGGATCAGGTTTTCGCGTTTCAGGGTTTCCAGCGTCGAAATCGCGCCCTCGGCCGTATATGGCCCCAGCGCAATGGCATACCAGCCACGTCCAACGGAAAAGCCGCTGACATTGTCAAACACGCCGGCATAGGCGCGGGCGCGGTCCTGACCTTCGCGCAGGCTGGGTTGGGCTTCGATCTGGACCCATGCGGATTGCTGGGCGTTGGCCACACCGGAAATTGCGGTGAAAACGGTGAAAATTACCAATACAAAAAACTGTCTCATATTCCCCCTTGGTCGCACCTGTTGAACAAATGTGCGATTCATTTCCTTTTCATTAGCGGTAACAGCCCAGCTTTGCACCCCAAAATTGCGTGAATTTACAGGGCATCTGTTTCTTGTGGTGTTAAAACCATGCTAGCAGTGGGCAACCATAGGACGCCGCAATGACTGATACGCTTGACCCTGAAAACTGGACACAAACCCGCGCCGCTGCGCACCGGATGCTGGATGCGGCACTGGACAAGATGGAGCATGCTACCGAGGGGCCGGTTTGGCAGCCCTTACCCGATGATCTGAAACAGGCATTGCAAGCCCCCTTGCCACAGCAGGGCGCAGGGGTGGCGGCGATGCAGGCCCGCGCCCAAACCCTGTTGCCCTATGGCGTGGGCAACACCCATCCGCGGTTCTTTGGCTGGGTGCATGGGGCAGGGGCGGCCAGCGGGTTGATTGCCGATATTGCAGCCAGTGCGATGAACGCCAACCTGGGCGGGCGGGATCATGGCGCGATTTATGTGGAAAAGCAGGTGGTGAATTGGGTGCGGCAGATGTTCGGCTTTCCGGATGCGGCCAGCGGGTTGGTGGTGTCGGGCACGTCAATGGCCACCATCATCGCGCTAAAGGTAGCGCGGGAGGCGGCGCTGGGGCTGGCGACCCGCAGTGATGGCGTGGGCGCGCACCGTTTGGTTGGTTACGCGTCCTCGCAAGCGCATAATTGCGTGGCGCGGGCGTTTGATTTGCTGGGGCTTGGGGCAGGGGCCTTGCGTTCGGTTCCGGTTAATGCCGCTTATGAAATGGACCTGCTTGCGCTGGCCGAAATGATTGCGCAGGATCGCGCGGATGGGTTGCAGCCGTTTTTGCTGGTTGGCACGGCGGGCAGTGTCAATGTGGGGGCGTTTGACGATCTGGAGGCGCTGGCCGATCTGGCCGACAAGCAGGATATGTGGCTGCACGTTGACGGGGCCTTTGGCGCGGCGGGGGTGTTGTCGGAAACCTTGCGGCCTCGTCTGAAAGGGATCGGGCGGGCGGACTCGCTGGCGTTTGATTTCCACAAATGGCTGCATGTGAATTATGACGCGGGGTTTGTGCTGGTGCGGGACGGGGCTGCGCATCTGGCCGCGTTTTCCAGCCGTCCCGATTACCTGCAAGCCGCCAAACGCGGCCTTGCAGCGGGCAATCCGTGGCCGGTGGAATGCGGGCCGGAACTGTCGCGTGGATTTCGGGCGCTGAAAATCTGGGCGCAATTGGTGGAGCATGGCACAGACAGGTTGGGCGCGATGATTTCCAAAAACTGCGCACAAGCGCGTTATCTGGCGCGGTTGGTGCAGGAACATCCAGCGTTAACCCTGTTGGCGCCGGTCGCCAGCAGCATCGTGTGTTTTCGATATGGCGACAGCGATGCGGTGAACGGGGAAATCGTGATGCAGTTGCAGGAAAGCGGCATCGCCGCGCCCTCGGTCACCACGCTGGACGGGCAAACTGTGATCCGCGTGAACATCACCAACCACCGCACCCGTAATTCCGATCTGGATCTATTGGTGGATGAAGTGGTGCGGCTGGGCGGGGCCCTGACCTGACCCGCTGTCGCAAATCTTCAAGATTTCCGCGGGCGGGGCGGCTATGGTCGGGCAAACACAAACCGGAGCCAGTATTATGATTTTCCGCTACACCATCCTGTATGTTCAAGACGTCAAGGCCACGCTTGAGTTTTTCAACGCCGCCTTTGGTCTGAAAACCGCCTTTCTGCACGAAAGCGGCGATTACGGCGAATTGGACACGGGACAGACCAAACTGGCCGTGTCGTCAATTGAACTGATGCAGCAACTGGGCAAATCACCGGCGATTAAACCTGTTACCAATCCGTCTTTTGAAATTGCCTTTGAAACCGAGGATGTCGCGGCGGCCTTGGCCAAGGCGGTGCAGGCCGGGGCCGAACAGGTGCAGGAGGTTCAGGAAATGCCCTGGGGCCAGACCACCGCCTATGTGCGCTTGCCCGAAGGGATACTGGTCGAAATCTGCACTGCCGTTCAGGCGCCGTAACCCGCCACGAAATTCCGTGTCACCCACCCCGCATCGGCGCGTATCCGGTGGGGGGTGGTGCCGAACCAGCGGCGAAACTCGCGCGTCATATGCGCCTGATCGGCATAGCCCGCGTCACAGGCCAGATCGGCCAATGCCCCCGCGTGGCCCAGTCGCGAAACCGCTTGTCGCGCATGGGCTAGCCGTAACCAGAACACCGGCGCTCGCCCCGTTTCGCGTTTCAGCAACCGTTGCAGGCTGTGCAGGCGCACACCCAACATGGCCGCCGCATCACCAACTGATGTGACGCCCGAGGCTAGACAGGCCAGCGCCTCGGACACTTGCGGCAGCGGAGTTGCGTAATCATGCAGGCGTTCCTTGATCGCCACATCGTCCAGCCCGTCATCCAGACTGGCCAGCAATCCGTCCACATCTACCTGCACACCGGGGTGCAGGCGAAACCCGTTGAAATGATCGCCCGCGCTGACAGGCACCTGATCGCACCCCGTGGCCAGATCGGTCACAAAGCAATGCGGGCGCATACCCTTGCCGCGCCAGATGATCAGATCACGGCAGCCATCAGGCAGCACCGTGGTGATACCCCTTTGGATCGCGTCAAATTTCCAGTGTTCCAGAAGGACGGGCGGTTGCGCAAAATCGCCGTAGGGTTTGCCGACAAATGTCATAGGCAAACCATACAGATGTTTTTGTGGCTATCCCAGCAAATCCTTGACCATCGGCCCGACCTTGCCAAAATCCATCTGGCCCATGTAATTGGCTTTCAGTTCGCCCATCACCTTGCCCATGTCGCGGATTGATTCTGCGCCCACCTTGGCAATCGCGGCTTTTACCGCCTCGGCGGCCTCGTCTTCGCTAAGCTGTTTGGGCAGGAAATCCTCGATGATCTTGATCTCGGCCAATTCCTTTTCGGCCAGTTCCAGCCGCGCGCCTTCTTCATAGGCCTTGGCGCTTTCGTGGCGCTGTTTGACCATTTTCCCAAGGATCGCAAGCACTTCGTCATTGGTTGCGCCATCATCGTTGCCATCACCACGCAGGGCAATGTCGCGATCCTTGATCGCCGCATTGATCAGGCGCAAGGTAGACAGGCGTTCAGTGTCTTTGGCGCGCATCGCTTCTTTCAATGCGTCCGCTATTCTATGTCGTAGGTCCATTCGGTTTCCTCATCCCCTAGGTGCCGAAAATATCAAGACCACCAGATTACCCCGACAGCCCAGCCATGACAACCGCGCATCACAATGCTAAGGTGTTGTTTTTGAACGATAAGTCAAATTTCCTTTCCGCTTGACCACAATTGCGCCCCGCCATAGGTTCCGCTAGATTTGTGCAAAGGAGTCGCCCCATGCCTGCCGCAGCCAGTAAAATTGACACCCCCAAACCCACCGCCTGCCTTGCGCTGGCCGATGGCACGTTGTTTTACGGCACGGGGTTCGGCGCGATAGGCGATTGCGAGGCCGAGTTGTGTTTCAACACCGCGATGACCGGCTATCAGGAAATCATGACGGACCCGTCCTATGCGGGCCAGATTGTGACCTTTACCTTCCCGCATATTGGCAATACCGGCATAACACCGGAAGACGATGAAACCGCCGATCCGGTGGCCGAAGGCATCGTGGTGAAATGGGACCCGACCGAGCCATCGAACTGGCGCGCCACGGGGGATTTGCGCGGTTGGATGGAAAAATGCGGACGCATCGGCATCGGTGGTCTGGATACCCGCCGCCTGACCCGTGCAATCCGGCAGCAGGGCGCGCCGCATGTGGCGATCTCGCATGATCCGGACGGGAATTTCGACATCGAGGCACTGGTGGCCAAGGCGCGGGCATTTGCAGGGCTTGAGGGGCTTGATCTGGCCAAAACCGTAACCTGTGCGCAGTCTTATACATGGGACGAAATGCGCTGGGCCTGGCCGGATGGCTACCCCAAAAGGACCGGCAAGGGGCACAAGGTTGTGGCCGTGGATTTCGGCGCGAAACGCAATATCCTGCGCTCGCTCGCGTCGGCCGGTTGCGATGTGGTTGTTCTGCCCGCCACTGCCACCGCCGAAGAGGTTCTGGCCCACAATCCCGAAGGCGTGTTCCTGTCGAACGGCCCCGGTGATCCCGCCGCGACCGGCGAATATGCCGTGCCGATGATCAAGGGTATTCTGGCCGCCGACATTCCGGTTTTCGGGATTTGTCTGGGGCATCAGATGCTGGCACTGGCGCTGGGGGCAAAGACTATCAAGATGAACCACGGCCACCACGGTGCGAACCATCCGGTCAAGGATAAGGACACCGGCAAGGTCGAGATTACATCGATGAACCACGGCTTTACGGTGGATGCGCAAACCCTGCCGGACGGCGTGGTGGAAACCCATATTTCCCTGTTTGACGGCTCAAACTGCGGTATCCGTATGGTGGATCGTCCGGTGTTTTCGGTGCAATACCACCCCGAAGCCAGCCCCGGTCCGATGGACAGTTACTATTTATTCGAGCGGTTTGTTGACGCAATGGCGACAAACTCCTGAAAAAACAGTTAAGTTAACCGCCTGTTAACTAAGATTGCCGGATGGTGGCACAAATTAACTTTGTGTGACCTGAATTTATGCAATCAATCCGCCCCGCTAACATTCTGGCATTTCCGCGCCAGCAGCCCCGCCCGCAGGACCAACCGGCGGAACAAGCGCAACGGGTGCCGATTGGATCGTTGCTGGTGCAGTCCGGCGCCTTAAAGCAGGGTGATCTGTTAAAAGCCGTAGCGCTGCGCAACCGCGAAGAGGCGCTGCTGGGGCAAATTATGATCAGCCACGGCATGATTTCCGAGGCTGATCTATATGGGGCGCTGGCGAAGCAATTCGGGGTTAGATTGGCGGATTTGCAGCAAACCCCGCCGAATCCGCGTCTAAAGGATGTGATTGATCCTGCACTATGCCTGAAGGAAAAAATCGTTCCGTGGCAGGATGTTGGCGGTGCTACTGTATTCGCCACCGCCCGCCCGGACCGGTTTGAGAAACTTTGCAAAGATTTCCCGCCAGAACTGGGCAAGGTGCTCATGGCGATCGCGCCGGAACAGGACATAGACAAGGCGCTGGGTAATCTGCACCACGAGCATCTGGTGGAAAAGGCCGAAACAATGGTATCCGAGGTCGAAAGCTGCCGCACATGGGACGCGGGCAAAATGACCCGCTATACCGCTGCTTTTGCCCTTGTGCTGTTGGCCTGTGTATTGCTGGCGCCCACCGCCAGTTTCACGGCCCTTTGTGGTGTGGCGATCCTGACCTTGCTGTTCAATATGGGGCTGAAACTGGCCACATCCATCAGCCAGATCCGCCCCTACATCCGCCGCCATCACAGCAAAACCCCGCCCCCGCCATCGCGCACCGAAAGTTTCCGCTTGCCCACCGTGTCAATCATGGTGCCGCTGTTCAAGGAACGCGAGGTTGCAAGCCGTCTGATTACCCGCTTAAAACGCCTGAACTACCCCAAGGAACTGCTGGACATCTGTCTGGTGGTCGAGGCGGACGATGACACCACCCGCGACACCCTGCGCCGCACCCATCTGCCGCATTGGGTGCGCGTGACCGAAGTGCCCGCCGGCACCGTGCGCACCAAACCGCGGGCGATGAATTACGCACTGGATTTCTGCCGTGGCTCGATCATTGGCGTTTATGACGCCGAAGACGCCCCGCACCCCGACCAGATTCACCAGATCGTGCGCCGGTTTCATGAACGCGGCCCACAGGTAGCCTGTTTGCAGGGGCTGCTGGATTTCTACAACCCGCGCACCAACTGGCTGTCGCGCTGTTTTACGGTGGAATACAACACCTGGTTTCGCATGTTCCTGCCGGGGCTGGAGCGGTTGGGCTTTGCCGTGCCGCTGGGGGGCACCACACTGTTCTTCCGTCGCGATGCACTGGAAAAACTGGGGGGATGGGATGCCCACAACGTGACCGAAGACGCGGATCTGGGCATCCGTCTGGCGCGGCATGGCTACCGCACCGAAATCGTGCATACGGTGACCGAAGAAGAGGCCAACTGCCGCGCGCTACCGTGGATCAAACAGCGGTCGCGCTGGTTAAAGGGGTTTGCGATGACATGGGCGGTGCATATGCGCAACCCGTTGAAATTATACCGTGATCTGGGCGCGCGTAAATTTCTGGGCGTGCAGATCCTGTTCCTTGGCACATGGTTTCAGGCGTTGCTGGCCCCGCTGTTGTGGTCATTCTGGATGATCCCGCTGGGGCTGGGACACCCGATGCTGGCGGTGGTGCCCGCGCCCGCGCTGATGGTCCTTGGCGCAAGTTTTCTGCTGGCCGAGGTCATCACCATATCGGTCAGCGCCTTTGCGGTGTCGGACAAGAAACACCGCTATCTGATCCCCTGGGTGCCGACGCTGCATTTCTATTATCCGCTGGGCACATTGGCGGCCTATAAGGCGTTTTATGAACTGCTGACCCGCCCGTTTTACTGGGATAAAACCAGCCACGGTATTTTCAAACGCACCGAGGCGCTGGAAACGCCCGCGCTACAGGATGTCTGAGAATTCCGGCTTGCCCGCGTCCAGCTCAAGACGGGTTTCAAACGCCTTGGAGATATGGGTTTTCAACGCGGCATAGGCCGCATTGCCATCGCCGTTTTCAATCGCTTTAACGATCGCGTCATGTTCGGCCAATGATCCTTCGCTGCGCCCCTCGACCGCCAGCGACGTGGTGGCCAGCAGCGCCATCGTGCGATGCACAAGGTCCAGTTGCAGCACCAGATATCGGTTATGCGAGGCCAGATGGATTTGTTTATGAAACCGCCGGTTTGCCCGCGACAATGCTTCGGGATCATTCACCAGATTACGATCATCCTCGACCATCTTGCGCAAAACGCGCACCTCTTCCGGTGCTGCATGTTGGGCCGCCAGACGCGCCGCCAACCCTTCCAGTTCGGTTCGCACCGCATAGAGTTCGGCCAGTTGGTTATGATCCAGTGACGCCACAATCAGGCTGCGCCCGTCACGGATCAGCAAGGCCTGCGTTTCCAGCCGTTGCAGCGCCTCGCGGATCGGGGTGCGCGATACGCCGAACCGCTCGGCCAGCTCGCTTTCCACCAGCCGGCTTCCGGGTTTATAGACCCCCACATCAATCGCTTCCAGGATCAGCCCGTAGGCGTCTTTGTTCTGGGGCCGTATCTCGCTCATTGCTTGTCTCCGAAACTGATTGCACGCACCCTAATCCCGCCACGCCCCTGCAATCAAGCAAATGCGTTGAAACATGTCGGTCAGCGCCCTATGGATGGCACATGGTTGCCAAACGTTTCTCACATGTCCGCCACTGGGTCTTTGATCTGGACAACACGCTGTATCACCCCAGCGCCCGTCTGTTTGACCAGATCGAGGTGAAGATGACCGAATATGTGATGCAGTCCCTGAATGTGGACCGCACAAGGGCCGACCATCTGCGCCGCCATTACTGGCACACCTACGGTACTACGCTGGCCGGGCTGATGCGGGAACATGATGTCGATCCGGCGCCCTATCTGACCCATGTGCATGAAATCTCGCTGGATCATCTGGAGCGCGACGATGCACTTGCCGCTGCTATCCGTGCCCTGCCGGGGCGCAAGATTGTATATACCAATGGCTCGGCACCATATGGCGAACGGGTGCTTGAGGCGCGCGGATTGGCAGGCGCGTTTGATGCGGTTTACGGGGTCGAGCACGCGGGGTTTCACCCAAAACCGGACCGCGCGGCGTTTGAAGCGGTGTTTGAGGCGGACGGGGTGGACCCGAAAACCGGCGCGATGTTCGAGGATGACACCCGCAATCTGGCGGTACCGCATGATATGGGGATGCAATGCGTCCATGTCGCGCCAGAACCGTCTGATCCGGCCCCGCATATCCACCATCACACCAATGATCTGACGGATTTTCTTCAAACTCTGCGTAAATAGATGCGGCAATTTGGCACTGCGCGAAAATACACATCGTATCTTTACCTTTTCCCCGCCATATACCGCAGCCAGAGCGCAAACAGGAGAATCCCGATGGACATGAGCCAACACCCCGCAGCAGCGGACGATACCTTTGAAACTGTAACCAAGAATGACGTCGCTGAAAAACGGGCAACAAATATCACCTATGCCGCGATTGTTGCGATCCTTGGCGGCTGGGGCGCTTCTGGCGCTTTGTTCGGTCTTGCCGGTTTTATTTTTCCCGCTGTGGCCGCAGTCCCGGTGGTCTTTGTGATCATGGTGCTGCTGACACTAGGTTAGAAGGGCGGGGCACTTAACCCTTCCATACAGATATATGGGGTCTATGCCCTAGATCGGCTTTTCTACAGGGACATACTTTTGCAGATTGCAATCGCAGAAATAATCCTCTTCACATCCCCGCGATTCCCGTCTATACGCGCGACTTCAAGCGGGACTACACCCTTGGAGGAGCCCGCACTAACCTAGGAGAATTACAATGGCTGGCAAGATTCCAGATATTATTGCCACGGCACGCGCGGGGACAGGCAAGGGGGCCGCCCGTCAAGCACGCCGTGAGGGCATGGTGCCCGGTGTCGCATATGGCGGGAGCGCAGATCCGGTTGCGATCAACATTCCTTTCAACGTGCTGATCAAACAGTTGCGTGCAGGCGGCTTTCTGTCGACCCTGTTTAACCTGAAAGTCGAAGGCCATGACGACGTGCGCGTCATTTGCCGCGACATCCAGCGCGATGTTGTCAAAGACCTTCCGATCCACGTCGATTTTCTGCGTCTGCACCGCGACAGTCGCATCGACCTTGCGATCCACGTCGAGTTTATCAACGAAGAAGAATGCGTTGGCCTGGCCAAAGGTGGCGTTCTGACGGTTGTTCGTCCCGAAGTGGAACTGAACGTGATGGCAGGCGATATCCCCGATCACATTACCGCCGATCTGGCCGGTCTGGACGTTGGGGATACGATCACCATTTCCAGCATCGAATTGCCTGATGGTGTGACACCGACAATCACCGACCGTGATTTCGTGATTGCCAACGTGCAAGCGCCGACAGTTGCAACCGCTGAAGACGAAGCTGCCGACGCAGAAGCAGCCGAATCCGCTGAAGGCGAAGCAGCCGAGGGCGAAGAAGAAGCAACCGAAGAGGGTGGCGAGGAGTAATCCTTCCCCTTATTTGCTAGAGTTTGAACGCGGGGCCCATTCGGCCTCGCGTTTGCGTTTTCAAGGGGCTGTGGGTAGGGTCCGGCGACCTGCAAGGAAAAGGAAATCACGATGCGTTTGTTTGTCGGCCTTGGAAACCCCGGTGCGAAATATGCGCATAACCGGCATAACGTCGGTTTCATGGCGCTGGAGCAGATTGCCTCGGACCACGGTTTTGGCCCGTGGCGGGGCAAGTTTCAGGGCAGCGTTACCGAGGGGCGGCTGGGGCGCGAAAAGGTGATCCTGTTGAAACCGGAAACTTTCATGAACCTGTCGGGCCAGTCGGTGGGCGAGGCGATGCGGTTCTACAAGCTGACGCCCGAAGATGTGATGGTGTTCCATGACGAACTGGATCTGGCACCCGGCAAGATCCGTGTCAAACAGGGTGGGGGGCACGCGGGCCACAACGGGTTGCGCTCGATCCATCAACACATCGGGCCAGACTACGGGCGGGTGCGCATCGGTATCGGCCATCCCGGCCATAAGGACCGCGTGTCGGGTTATGTTCTGCATGATTTCGCCCGCACGGATGCCGAATGGCTGGACGATCTGTTGCGCGGCATTGGCGACGGGGCGGTTGATCTGGCCGAAGGGGACAGTGCAAAGTTTCTGAACGCGATTGGCCTGCGGGTGAAGCCACCGGTCAAGGCCAAGAAGGCAGAAAAACCGTCAGCCACCAAAGATACGCCGAAGGCTGATCCGGTGGATGATCGCAACCCGATGCAAAAACTGATTGATAAATTCAAGTAGTTACGTTGACATCCCTTGCGGGTTTCGCAAAGCCTTGCTTTGACAAAAGGAGTGGGGCATGAGCAAAGCACAGTGGGAATTCTGGATCGACCGTGGCGGCACCTTTACCGATGTGGTGGCGCGGCGCCCCGATGGCGGGGTGGTGACGCATAAACTGCTGTCGGAAAACCCCGAACGCTATAGGGATGCGGCGGTGCAGGGTATCCGCGAATTGCTGGGGCTGGAGGCGGATGATCCGTTGCCCCAAGGCGCGATTTCGGCGGTCAAGATGGGCACCACGGTGGCCACCAATGCCCTACTGGAACGCAAAGGCGAACGCACCCTGTTGCTGATCACTCAGGGCTTTCGCGACCTGCTGTTGATCGGGTATCAGACCCGCCCCAAGCTGTTCGATCTGGAAATCAAGCGCCCTGACTTGCTGTATGAAGACGTGGCCGAAGTGCCCGAGCGGCTGGATGCGGATGGCAGGGTGGTGACTCCGCTTAACGAGGACGCGGCGCTGGCCGCATTGCAGGCGGGCTATGACAGCGGCATCCGTGCGGTGGCGATTGCGTTTCTGCACGGCTATCTGAACCCCGCGCACGAGGCCCGCGTGGCCGAGATTGCCCGCGAGGTCGGCTATACGCAGGTTTCGGTCAGCCATCAGGTTTCGCGGCTGGCCAAGCTGGTCGGGCGTGGTGATACCACGGTGGTGGATGCCTATCTGTCGCCCATTCTGCGCCGCTATGTTTCGCTGGTGGCCGGTGCGCTGGACGTGGGCAAGGGCGGTTGCGAGCGGCTGTTGTTCATGCAGTCCAATGGCGGGTTGACCGATGCTGCGCTGTTTCAGGGCAAGGATGCGATCCTGTCGGGACCGGCGGGCGGGATTGTCGGCATGGTCAAAACGGGCGAGGCAGCGGGTTTTGATCGGCTGATCGGCTTTGATATGGGCGGCACATCGACCGATGTCAGCCACTATGCGGGTGCCTATGAACGCAGTTTTGAAACCGAGGTCGCGGGTGTGCGGATGCGCGCGCCGATGATGGATATTCACACAGTGGCCGCTGGTGGTGGCTCGATCCTGACGTTTGCGGATGGGCGTTATCAGGTCGGGCCTGAAAGTGCTGGCGCCGATCCCGGACCAGCCTGTTACCGGCGCGGCGGGCCGCTGACGGTGACCGATTGCAACGTGATGCTGGGCAAGCTGAACGCGGATCATTTCCCGCATGTGTTCGGACCGAATGGCGACTTGCCGCTGGATGTCGAGGTGGTGCGCCGCAAGTTTACCGAAATGGCTGCGGAAATTGCCAGCGCCACCGGTCTGCCGGTGCAAACGCCCGAAGCTGTGGCCGAAGGGTTCTTGCGCATCGCGGTCGATAACATGGCCAACGCGATCAAGAAGATCAGCGTGCAGCGCGGGCATGATGTGACCGGCTATACCCTGCAATGTTTTGGTGGTGCTGGCGGGCAGCATGCCTGCCTTGTGGCCGATGCCCTGGGCATGCGCCGCGTGTTTGTGCACCCTTATGCGGGGGTGTTGTCGGCCTATGGCATGGGGCTGGCCGAAATCAGGGCGCTGCGCGAACGGCAGGTGGATGTGCCGCTGGAGCAGGTGGCGCAAGCGGGCAAGGTGCTGGCGGATATTCAAGCCGAGGCCGAAGCCGAGGTGCGGGCACAAGGGGTCGCGAGGGTGTCGTGCATTGCAATGGCTTATCTGCGCTATGACGGCTCGCATCAGGCGCTTGAGGTGCCGTTTGGCACGGCGAGCGAAATGCAGGCGGCGTTTGAAGCAGCGCATAAGCAGCGGTTCGGGTTTATCTCGCCCAAGCGGGCGATCCTGTTTGATATGGTCAGCGCCGAGGCCGTGGGCGATACGGGCGAAGCGCCCAAGGCCTTGGGGCACAAGGGCGATGCGGCCGAACCGGTGGCGCAAGTGCCGTTCTATGCGGATGGCGCGGCGGGCAAGGCACCGCTGTATCGGCGCGAGGGTCTGGGGCAGGGGGCCAAGGTGACCGGCCCCGCGATCATCACGGAACCCACCGGCACCAACATCATCGAGGCGGGCTGGGTGGCGCAAGTCGATGCACTGGGCAATCTGGTGATCGAGCGCGGGCAAAAGAAACAGCGCGCAGCCGCCGCCGGAACCGATGCAGACCCCGTGTTGCTGGAAGTATTCAACAACCTGTTCATGTCGGTGGCCGATCAGATGGGCGCAACACTGGCCAATACATCGTGGTCGGTGAATATCAAGGAACGGCTAGATTTTTCCTGTGCGATTTTCGATGTGCACGGCGATCTGGTGGCCAACGCGCCGCATGTGCCGGTGCATCTGGGGTCGATGGCCGACAGCATCAAAACCGTGATGCGGGAAAACATGGGCGATATTCACGAGGGCGACGCCTTTATGCTGAATTCGCCCTATAACGGCGGCACACATCTGCCCGATGTCACGGTGGTGACACCGGTGTTTGTGGATGGGGAGATTGTGTTCTGGCTGGGATCGCGCGGGCACCATGCCGATATTGGCGGGCGCACGCCGGGGTCGGCCCCGCCCGACAGCACGCATATTGACGAGGAAGGCGTGCTGATCGACAACGTGCGCTTGATGTCACGCGGCAAGCTGCTGGAGGCCGAGGCCGAGGCGGTTCTGGCCTCGGGTCGGTATCCCTGCCGCAACATCGCCCAGAACATGGCCGATCTGAAGGCGCAAGTAGCGGCGAATGAAACCGGACGCCAAGCGTTGCTGGGCGTGGTCGAGCAATTCAGCCTGCCGGTGGTGCGGGCCTATATGGGCCATGTGCAGGACAATGCCGAGGAATCTGTGCGTCAGGTGATCGGGCGGCTGAAGGACGGCGAATTCACCTATCCGATGGACAGCGGTGCGGTGATCAAGGTCAGGGTGACGGTGGATCAGGGTGCACGCGAGGCGGTGATAGATTTCACCGGCACTTCGCCGCAGGATGCTGGCAATTACAACGCGCCTTTCGCGGTCTGCTCGGCGGTGGTGCTCTATGTCTTTCGCACCATGGTGGGGGCGGATATTCCGCTGAATCAGGGGTGTTTGAAACCGCTGAAGATCATTGCGCCCAAGGGCATCTTTCTGAACCCAGAATATCCGGCGGCGGTGATTGCGGGCAATACCGAGGTGTCGCAGGCGACTTGCAATGCCCTATACGGCGCGCTGCATGTGATGGCCTGTTCGCAAGCGACGATGAACAATTTTATCTGGGGCAACGAGGTGTTCCAGAATTACGAAACCATTGCCGGTGGTACGGGTGCCGGGCCGGGGTTTGATGGCTGTGATGCGGTGCAAAGCCATATGACCAACACGCTGATGACCGATCCCGAAATTTTGGAGAAACGCTTTCCGGTGCGGCTCGAGGCGTTCGGGATACGGGCCGGATCGGGCGGGGCTGGTCACTGGTCCGGCGGCAACGGGGCTGTGCGGGTGATGCGTTTCCTGGAGCCGGTGAAGGTGACCACCCTGTGTTCGCGTCGCGTGGTTGCGCCGTTTGGAGTGGACGGCGGTGCGGACGGGGCTGTGGGTGTGAATATTGCCGTGATGCCGGACGGAACGCGGCTGGAGCTAAAGGGCAATGACGAGATCGATTTGCCCGCTGGCGGGGTGTTCGAGATGCTAACACCCGGCGGCGGTGGTTGGGGTGCGGCCTAGCGGAGTTGCTAC
>WFNH01000045.1 GCA_015488685.1 Marinosulfonomonas sp. | reverse complement strand
ATATTATAGGGAGTCAATTCACATCTGGAAATTAGTTTGCTAAGGTTTGGGCATGAAAGTGGTTGACCGAAACATTTGCCCGATAACGCGGGCTTCCAGAATAATCGGCGATCAGTGGTCACTGCTGATCCTGCGCGAGCTGTTTTTTCAGGAGCCGCGCCGTTTCAGGGATTTTGAGGAGTTGCTGGGGGTCAGCCCCAATACGCTCTCGGCGCGTCTGAAGAAGCTGGAACAGGCACAGATGATCAAACGGCAGATGTATTCAACCCATCCGCCGCGGGCCGAGTATTGCCTGACTGAAAAGGGCCGGGCCTTTGGACCCGTTCTGGAGGCGCTCTATGACTGGGGCGATGCCCATACACCAAAAGAAACCTAACGCCCGCCGGATACATCCAGTGTGCTGCCGGTGACATAGGACGCCGCGTCCGACATTAACCACAGCGTTGCTTCGGCCACTTCGCCTGCTGTTCCCATGCGTTTTACCGGAATCCAGCCTTCCAACTGTTTGCCGCGTTCCGGCTCGCCGCCCTTGGCGTGGATTTCGGTGTCGATGATGCCCGGACGGATACCGACCACGCGGATGCCCTCATCTGCCACCTCCTGCGCCAATCCGGTCGTCATCGTGTCAATCGCCCCCTTGGTGGCGGCGTAATCGACATATTGTTTGCCCGCGCCCAGTTTGGCGGCGATTGATGACATGTTGACGATCACCCCGCCATTGCCACCGTATTTCGTGGACATCCGGCGCACCGCTTGGCCTGCCACCAGAAAGGCGCCGATCACGTTGACGTCAAAGATACGGCGCAGGCGGGTGTGGTCAATTTCATCCACCCGTGCCTTTGCATCGACAATGCCCGCATTATTCACAAGCGCATCCAGATTATTGAAATCCTTGTCGAATTTGGCAAACAAAGTATCGATCTGAGCAGGATCGGCCACATCGCAGCCATAGATTTCGCATCTGCCACCAGCGGATTTCACATCCTTCGCCACCGCTTCGGCCCCTGCCTTGTCTGTGCGATAGGTCAGCGCCACATCATATCCACGCTTTGCCGCCATCCGTGCCACAGCGGCGCCGATGCCAGCACTTCCGCCGGTAATCAGAACAACCTTGCGATTTGTCATCTCATCCCTCCAGAATCCGCCCAACCATCTCGGCGGTATCCCCTGACAGATTAGGCGTATCCCTGATCCGTTCCAGTTCGGCCCGCATCAGCGCCTGTCGGCCCTTGTCATACCGCCGCCATGTCGAATAGGCGCTGATCATACGGGCGGTGGTTTGCGGGTTCACGGGGTCCAGTTTGATCAGCCAGTCGGCCAGCAGGCGATAACCTGCGCCATCGGCCCGGTGAAACCCGGCGTGATGCCATGCCAGCGCACCAAACACAGCACGAAACCTGTTGGGGTTTTTCATGTCGAAATCCGCGTGTTCGGTCAGGGCCTGTGCCGTGGCGACCGTCTGATCGGGGCGGGTGTTGGAAACCTGCATGGCAAACCATTTGTCGATCACCAACCGGTCATGTTGCCACTGATCGTAAAACGCCTGTGTTGCATCCGTGCCATGGCCGAAATATTGCAAACATCCAAGGGCGCCGATTTGCTGGGTCATATTGTCAGCCGCATCATATTGCGCCTGCGCCTGTTTGCAGTCGTCTAGCCGCGACAGCAGTCCGAGCACACTGTTGGCCAGCACCCTGTGGCCAGAGGGTTCGGCGTCGGGCGAATAGGGGCCTTCCACCTGATGGGCGGCATATATCCGGGGCAAATCCTGTTTCAACCGTTCGGCCGTGGCCTGCGCAAGGGTTTGTGTCGCTTTGAAAATGGCGTCCGGATCGGGTGTTTGACCGGCATCAAACAGCATCTGCGCCAGTTCATCTTGCGTGGGCAGGGACAGGACCAGCGCCCGAAAGGCCGGATCAAGCGCCTCGTCGGTCAGGATTTTCGCCTTTGCCTCCAGATAAAGCGGATCGGGCGCGGCCCCATCAGAAATCATCCGGCCCAACACATCCCGCGCCAGCGCGTTGCCGGATTCCCAGCGGTTGAAGGGATCGGTATCATGGGCCATCAAAAAGGCGTGGGTTTCGTTGCTTGTCTCCTGTTCAAGGATCACAGGGGCGGAAAATTCCCGCAGGATCGAGGGCACAGGGTGTGACGACAAACCTTTGAATTCAAAGCTTTGCTCGGGCTTTGTCATTTCCAGTACAACGGTTTCCTGCACTTCGTCCCCATTTGGATTAAGCAGGCCAACCGCAATCGGGATCACTTGTGGCTGTTTTTCGCCTTGCCCGGGGGTGGGTGGAGTATGTTGTTTGAAATGAAGGGTATAGGTGCCGCCCTTGAAGTAATCCGTAACCGTCAGGCGTGGTGTGCCGGCCTGCGAATACCAGCGCATGAACTGGCCAAGGTCGCGGCCAGTCGTGTCCTCGAACACCTTCAGCCAGTCCTCGATCGTCACGGCCTGCCCGTCGTGGCGCTCGAAATAAAGGTCCAACGCACGGCGATAGGCATCGTCCCCCACCAGCCGTTTCAGCATCCCCACCACCTGAGCACCTTTTTCGTAAACCGTGGCGGTGTAGAAATTGTTGATCTCGACAAAGCTTTCGGGGCGTACAGGATGGGCCAGCGGGCCGTTGTCCTCGCGGAACTGGACGGCGCGCAAACCATCCACATCGGAAATGCGTTTCACCGCGCGGGAGCGCACGTCACTGGTGAACTGGGAATCCCGATACACCGTCAGACCCTCTTTTAGACACAGCTGGAACCAGTCGCGGCAGGTGATGCGGTTGCCGGTCCAGTTGTGGAAATATTCATGCGCAATGATTGCCTCGATCCGTTCGAAATTGGCATCCGTCGCGGTTTCGGGGCTGGCCAGCACGCAGGACGAATTGAAAATATTCAGCCCCTTGTTTTCCATCGCCCCCATGTTGAAATCGTCCACCGCAACGATGTTGAACAGGTCCAGATCATATTCGCGCCCGTAAACATCCTCGTCCCACTTCATCGACTTTTTCAGCGCTTCCATGCCAAAGGCGCATTTGTCGATGTCGTCGGGGCGCACCCAGATGTTCAATTCCACCTTGCGGCCCGATTTTGTGGTGAAGCTGTCGGGGTGGTTGCGCAGATCACCGGCGACCAACGCGAACAGATAGGATGGCTTGGGCCACGGGTCATGCCATTCGGCCCAGCCGTCCCCGCTGGCGGTGGGGTTGCCGTTGGACAGCAGCACCGGCAGATCACCTTCGATCCGCACGGTAAAGGTGGCCATCACGTCGGGGCGGTCGGGGTAATAGGTGATACGGCGAAAGCCCTCGGCCTCGCATTGGGTGCAGTACATGCCGTTTGACATATACAGCCCCTCAAGCGCGGTATTGTCCTGCGGGTTGATCTCGACCTCGGCTTCCCATGTGAAGGGGGCGTCGGGCACCTGTGCTGTCAGGCCCTTGTCGGTGACGTGGGGCTTCCAATCCTGCCCGTCAATCGCGGCGCGGATCAGGGTCAGATGTTCGCCATGCAGGAAAAATTCGCGGCTGTCGCTGTCCGGGTTGGGTCGAAAGCGGATTTTCGAAATCACGCGGGTGGATTTTGGTGACAATTTGAAAGTCAGATGCACAGTGTCCACCAGATAGGCGGGGGCTGTATAATCTTTCAGGTAAATCTTTTGCGTGTTGTCAGAGGACATTCGTCATTCCTTGATACATGGAAAGCCTGTGAATCCACTGGAATATCAGGCGGTTGATTGTTGGTTCGGTTTGTTACGCGGCAGGGTTGTCTTGCTGCCTATACTTGTTCTTGGCACAGCAGAATGTTAAAGAAAAGATCAAGCCGAGTGTAATGGTTCAAGCGTAAGATAGTGAGTGTAGGTGAAATGAGCTACTTTTTATATGTTTACAGTCCCACGGATTTTGTAACCCCACCCCCAAATGAATCCGGCGGGGCAGCAAGTGGCACAGCGCCCTTCACGCTCGAGTTGAAACCCGGTGCCACGCCGACGATTATTGAAATTACCGACAACGAAGCGGTTTTTGATGAAATTGATTCTTCTCAATCTTTGACCAACGACGTAAATCTGGACGGAACCAGTTATACTGCCGGGACAAGCATTCATTCCGCATATGATCTGATAAACACCAGCAATGGCCATAAAGTCACGTCAATGCATTTTGGCGGTGATGGCTATGAGCAGGGTGCCATACATGGAATTGCTTCGACCGTCGAGATGGTTCCGGGCACTGTCTATACCTTCAACACTGAACGCACGTCATATACGCAGAACAACCAATATTCCGATTACTTTGCCTGTTTTGCCAAGGGGTGTCTGATCGAAACCGATCAAGGGCAGGTTGCTGTTGAAAACCTGCAGGTCGGCGACATGGTGAAAACGCAAAGTCGCGGGATGCAACCCATTCGCTGGATTGCGGGCCGGACGGTTTCTGCAACAGGAAACATGGCTCCGGTTGTGTTTGCAAAAGGGGTGATCGGGAACACGGACGTTCTGGAAGTCTCACCCGAGCACCGTATGCTGGTATCGGATTCACGCGCTGAAATGCTGTTTGGTCAGGAACAGGTGCTGATTGCCGCCAAGCATTTGCTGGACGGGGACCGGATATTCCGGCGCATCGGTGGGGACGTGACCTATTACCACTTTATGTTTGATCGGCACGAAATTGTTTTCTCGCAAGGTGTGCCCAGCGAAAGCTTTTTGCCCGGAAAGGCCGCGATGCGTGGGTTGGATTGCCAGTCGCGGGATGAAATTCTTGCCTTGTTTCCAGAGCTTGCGCAACAGGATCATCAGTACAGGGCCGCGGCGCTGTGTCTGAAATCCTTTGAGGCCGGCCTGCTAAGGTAGTATCTTCAAAAATTTTCTGAAAGACCTTTGGTAATATTTATTTACCAAAGCCGTTGCTTTGCGCTATCAGCCCCCTTAGCGTTGTCTGCGGGCTGGGTCGTTGTGCGATAGATACTGGGGAATTGATGGAAAACCGGATTAAAATCAATAAGTTGCAAGTTTCCAAGGCGCTTGCGGCGTTCGTGAATCAACAGGCATTGCCGGGGTCCGGTATTTCGGCAGAACGTTTCTGGGCGGGTTTCTCTGATCTGGTGCATGATCTGGCGCCTAAAAACCACGCATTGCTTGCGGTGCGCGAGGATATGCAAAGCCAGATTGACGATTGGCACATCGCGCGGCGCGGGCAGGCGCATGATGCGATCGCTTACCAGACGTTTTTGCGCGATATCGGCTATCTGCTGCCGGAGGGCGCGGATTTTGCCATTCAAACCGCCAATGTAGACCCTGAAATCGCCAGCATCGCTGGGCCGCAACTGGTGGTGCCGATCACGAACGCCCGCTTTGCGCTAAACGCCGCGAATGCGCGCTGGGGGTCGCTGTATGATGCGCTTTATGGCACGGATGCGCTGGGCGACTTGCCCACTGGCAAGGGGTATGATCCCGAACGCGGCGCACGGGTGATAGCATGGGGGCGTGCGTTTCTGGACGAGGCCGCGCCATTGGCCAAGGGCAGTCATGCCGATCATGGCGGTTATCGGGTAGAAGCGGGCGCTTTGGTGCCTGCCCTGAAGAACCCCGCGCAATTTGCAGGTTATCGGGGCGACGCAGGTTCACCCGCTGCAATACTGCTGAAAAACAACGGCTTGCACATCATTATCGAGATCAATACCGACGTTGAAATCGGTGCCAATGACAAGGCACATGTGGCCGATATCCGGCTGGAATCGGCCCTGTCTACCATCATGGATTGCGAAGATTCTGTCGCTGCCGTGGATGCCGAAGACAAGGTGCTGGCCTATTCCAACTGGCTGGGCCTGATGAAGGGCGATCTGTCGGAAACCCTGATGAAAAATGGCCGCGAGATCACTCGCGCCCTGAACCCCGACCTTGAATTCACCGGCCCCAACGGCGGCGCGGTTACCCTGAAGGGCCGCGCCCTGATGCTGGTGCGCAATGTCGGGCATCTGATGACCAATCCGGCCATTCTGGATCGCGATGGCAACGAAATCCCCGAGGGGCTTATGGACGCCATGCTGACCACGCTGATTGCCATGCATGATCTGCGTAAAACCGATGGCTTGCGCAACTCGGTCACCGGGTCGATCTATGTGGTCAAACCCAAAATGCACGGACCCGACGAGGTGGCCTTTGCCGACGAAATCTTTACCCGGGTCGAGCAAATCCTTGGCCTGCCGCAATACACTGTCAAGCTGGGCATCATGGACGAGGAGCGCCGCACCAGCGCGAACCTGTTGGAATGTATCCGCGCCGCGCAAAACCGTGTGGCCTTTATCAACACCGGTTTTCTGGACCGTACAGGGGATGAAATCCATACCTCGATGGAGGCCGGCCCAATGGTGCGCAAAGGCGAGATGAAGCATACCCCGTGGATCAAGGCCTATGAAGATCGCAATGTCGATATCGGGCTGGCCTGTGGCTTGCAGGGCAAGGCGCAGATCGGCAAGGGGATGTGGGCGATGCCCGACCTTATGGCGGATATGCTTGCGACCAAAATTGGCCATCCGTTGTCCGGCGCCAATTGCGCATGGGTGCCCAGCCCCACGGCGGCCACCCTGCATGCAACCCATTATCACAAGGTCGACGTTTTCGCCCGTCAGGATGAAATCGCCGCCGCTGGCCCGCGCGCCACACTGGATGATCTGCTGACCATCCCGCTGGCCGATGGCACCAACTGGTCCGAGGCTGATATTGCCGCTGAAATCGAAAACAACGCTCAGGGCATCCTTGGCTACGTGGTGCGCTGGATCGATCAGGGGGTGGGCTGTTCCAAGGTGCCCGATATCCACGATGTCGGGTTGATGGAAGACCGTGCCACCTGCCGTATATCCTCGCAGGCGCTGGCCAATTGGCTGCATCACGGGGTGGTGTCCGAGGCTCAGGTGATGGAGGCGATGCGCAAGATGGCGGTTGTCGTTGATGGTCAAAATGCAGGGGATCCGTCCTATCGTCCTATGGCCCCCGATTTTGACAGCATTGCCTTTAAGGCGGCATGTGATCTGGTGTTCAAGGGGCGGGTGCAGCCCTCGGGCTATACCGAACCGGTGCTGCATGCGCGGCGGTTGGAGCTTAAGTCGCAAAATAACTGTGCGTGATTGCACATAATATTACTATCGTGTGCGAAATGTGCGTTTACCGGCAGGATACTTTTGTCGTATACCGAAGCTGACTTACCAAGGCACAGGTTATCTATGAAACGTCCCGTCGTCGGCATTATCGCGAATTTCTATATGTTGGGGGATGATTACCCAGCCTTTGCCAGCGGCCAGATGAACATTGCGGCAATCAGCCATGTGGCGGGCTGTGTGCCGCTAATAATCCCTTCCAATCCGCATTACGTTTCGGTTGATGAACTTCTGGACACCTGCGACGGCTTCCTGTTCACTGGCGGGCGGCCCAACGTGCACCCGTCCGAATACGGCGAGGAAGCCACCGAAAAACACGGTGAATTCGACCGTTGCCGCGATGAAATCACCCTGCCGCTGATCCGCGCTTGTGTCGATCGTGGCCAGCCGTTTTTCGGCGTTTGTCGCGGGTTTCAAGAGGTGAACGTGGCGATGGGTGGCACGCTCTATCCCGAAATTCGTGAACTTGAGGGGCGGATGAACCACCGGATGCCGCCCGACGGCACTCTCGAGGAAAAATTCGCCCTGCGCCATTGTGTGCATTTCACCGAAGGCAGCGTGTTTGACAGGACCATCGGCAAGCACGAGGTGATGACCAATACGCTGCACGGCCAGGGCATCAAAACCCCTGGTCCGCGTGTGGTGATTGACGGTATCGCCGATGATGGCACCCCCGAAGCGATTTATATCAAAGATGCATCGGGCTTTGCCTTGGCGGTGCAATGGCACCCGGAATATAATGCCGAAAAAGATCCGGTTTCAAAGCCGCTGTTTTCGCACTTTGGCGACGCTGTGCGCGGCTGGGCAAACGGGCAGCGCCCGGTGCTAAAAACCGCTTGACCCTCCCCTGACTGGAACCTGCAAACTGCGCTGGAAACAGCTACAGGAGCAGCAGAAATGAATAACAATGTGCGGTTAGGTATCGCGGTTTTGGCTTTGGCCGGATTTGGGGCATTGATCTACAATAACTATAAAACACCCGAGCAGGTTGCGGCCCCTGTAACAGAGGACGGGCCGGCCGGCCGGGCGATGGTTCAGGTCAAAGTGCCAGAACTGACCGGCCAGGCCGCTGTCGGGAAACTGGCCTTTGATGCCAAATGCGCGTCGTGTCACGGTGAAAATGCCGCAGGGCAGGTGGGTGTTGCCCCGCCATTCGTGCATCAGATTTACCGCCCCGGGCATCACGGGGATATGGCGTTCCTGATGGCCGCGCGCAACGGTGTAAAGTCACATCACTGGAGGTTCGGAAATATGCCACCGGTTGAGGGAATTACAGATGCCGAGGTGAAATCCATTGTTGCCTATGTGCGCGCCTTGCAACAGGCGAATGGGATTAACTGAATCTTGTAACGGTTATGTTAATTGTGGCCACAGATTTCCTGTGTAAACTCGGCTTGCATAAACAAAATGCGGGCAAGTTTGTGGGAAAGTCACATTTTTCATATTGCGCCTCGGGCGGTAAATGGGGGCTGTTCAGTTTGGCTTCCGGATTGTTATTTGGTGTCCTGCTTGGCGTTTTCATATTTTTTAACCCGCTCGACAACAACCTGCCTGATTGGTTGGGGAAGACTATTGGTGTCCTTTTTATCATTGGCGGTGCGGGCGGGGCCTTGCGCGGGTTGTGGCTTTGGCGGTCAGGAGGAGTGTGGAATATCAAGGTTACGGACAAAACCGTAACCTATCAGGTTCCACGGGCATCAAGAGAAAAGGGTTTTTGCTTACAGATTTCGGATATTTCACATATCGAAATTCAGGAACAACCCTCTGATTCTGACGCCGAGAATTTGCGCCAGATTATAGATATGAACGGGGCTGAATACACCTTTGGCTATGGTGAAAATATGTTTAACGCCGACAAGTTCATGGCGGCTATCGCGGCGCAAGGTATCGAAATCAGGCGTAGCCGCCGCTGATTTGTTTCGGTTTTTCAACTGGCGAAATCAAACGTTTTCGACAGCGGTAATTCCCGCGCCCGTTTGCCGGTCAGATCAAACAGCGCGTTGGCCAGAGCGGGCATGGACGGCGGTGTTCCCGGCTCACCCACACCGCCCATATGTGTATTGTTTTCAAATACCTTCACTTCGGTGACCGGTGCCGTTCCCATCCGTAGGGCCTCATAGTCTGGGAAGTTTTCCTGCTCCACCTCGCCATTTGCAAAGGTGATTTTACCATGCACCGCAGCCGACAGCCCGTAAATCATCCCGCCTTCCATCTGTGCACGGATATTGCGCGGGTCCAGTGCTGTGCCAACGTCACAGGCGATCCAGGCCTTGGTGATGCGGATGCCATCATCGCTGTCCGCCACCTCGATCACCTGCGCAACCGGCGTGCCAAAAGACCATGTCACAGCGACCCCGCGCCCGATGCCATCCGGCGTTTTTCCGGTCCATCCCGACATATCCCGCACTGCCGCCAGCAGTTTAGCCGTAGGCGGGCTAAGTGGCGCGATATGGTCAAAGCGAAATTGCAACGGGTCCGCACCGGCGGCATGGGTCAGTTCGTCAATGAAGCTTTCATGGAAAAACCCGTTGAAGGAATTGCCGACCGAGCGCCAGAACCCCACAGGTACATCAACATCCGCCAGATGCCCTGCAACACGGTAATTGGCAATGTCATAGGGCTGGTTCGCCGCCCCTTCCACATGCGCAGGGTCCGCCCCCGGCGGGGCAAAGCCCATGATCCGTGTCATCGACTGTTTCGTGACCGAGGGCGCGGCGATACGGGCGTCAAACAGTACCGCTTCGCCGTCCTTTACCGCCCCTTTCATCCGCGCGATGGCGGCGGGGCGATAGAAATCATGGCGCATGTCCTCTTCCCGGCTCCACATTACCTTGACGGGCACATCCGGCATTGCCTTGGCCACTTTTGTGGCCAGAATGGCTGTATCCGCCTCGGCCCGCCGGCCAAATCCGCCGCCCATGAACAGCGTGTGAACGGTGACCTGATCGGCTGACAGTCCTGCCGCATCGGCGGCCTTGTCGGCAAAGACCAACGGCGCCTGATTGCCACACCAGATTTCCAGCGCGTCACCGGTGAAAAGCGCGGTAGCGTTCATTGGCTCCATCGTTGCATGGGCCAGATAGGGCACGCGGTATTCGGCGCTGATTTCTGTCGCCCCTTCCGGTGTGACCGAAGTATCCCCCTCATCACGCAGGGTGGAATTGGGCGCTTCATCCAATGATGCTTCAATCGCCGCAAACAAACCGTCCGTCGTGGCGGGGTAGGGCGCGTCCTCCCAGTCGATCTGCACCGCATCCGCCGCCTGAAATGCCAGCCAGGTATTGCTGGCCACCACGGCAATGCCGTTGCCCAGATCAATCACCCGCTCGACTCCGGCCATCTTTTCCGCGGTGCCGGCGTCAAAGGATTTCATGCCGCCCCCAAGGCGCGGGTTGATCCGCACTGTGGCGAACTTCATCCCCTCCAGCCGCACATCCGCGCCATATTGTGCCGTGCCGGTGGATTTGGCCACCATATCGACACGCGGCATGTCGCGGCCCAGATATTTCCATTCGCTTGCAGGTCGCAGGGCCACATCCTTGGGCGGCGCTATTTTCGCCGCTGCCTCGGCCAGGTCAGCATATGCAATGGTGCCGCCATCCGCCCCGATCACCTGCCCGTTTTCGGTGCGCAATGCGCCGGTTAACCGCTCTGCCGCTGCCAGCTTCAACGCCTCGCGCGCCGTGGCCCCCGCCAGGCGCATCTTTTCAAAGGCATCAATCGTAGCGGTCGAACCACCTGTCACCTGAAGCGATAATGTTTTGGGCACCACATCCATCGCATCCCGAACAAATTCCTGCCACGCGCTGCGCATGCCATCCTCGTATTCCGCGTGCCCCGTGATCAGCGCGCCGTTGTAATAGGCCTGCGCCGCAGGGCCATGCAGCACGCGCACGTCCTCCCATGCCACATCCAGTTCCTCGGCCACCAAAGCGGCCAGCGTGCTTTGCACCCCCTGGCCCATCTCGGCGCGCGGGGCGATGATGGTCACGCCCTCCTGATCAATGATCAGATAGGGGTTCAGCGTCACCGCCCCCGCTTCGGGTTTCAACGGGTTTTCCAGCGGCTTTTTCGCCATATAAACGCCAAAGGCCACGCCACCGGCCACAGCGGCCGAAGTGACAATAAACGCGCGGCGGGTGTATGTTCTGATCCGTCCCATGCCTATTCCCCCCGCATCTCGGCAGCCGCGGTTTTGATCGCCGCGCGTATCCGCCCATAGGTGCCACAGCGGCACAGGTTGCCATTCATCGCTTCGTCAATCTCGGCATCTGAGGGCGCATTATTCCCAGCCAAAAGCGCCGCCGCCTGCATGATCTGCCCCGACTGGCAATAACCGCATTGCGCCACCTGATGTGCGACCCACGCCTTTTGCAACACATCCAGCGCATCCGGCGTGCCGACCCCTTCGATCGTGGTTACTTCGCCTGCCACATCCTCCAGCGCCACCTGACAGGATCGCACCGCCTCGCCGTCCATATGCACCGTGCAGGCTCCGCAGGCCGAAACCCCGCAGCCGTATTTGGTGCCGCTTAGCCCCAGTTCATCGCGCAAGACCCACAGCAGGGGAACCTCGCCAGGCAAATCGACATCAAACCGCTGTCCGTTTACAATCAATGAATATGCCATCGCGCGCCCCTGTTTTCAAAGGTATCTGAACTTAACAGTTTAGCACGCGCCACGCCCAAACAAAAGCGCCATTCCTTGCCTTCTTCTTTTCTTAAATACCTGCCGCGCGCAGCGCATTCCGTGTTTACGTCACGCGCGATTTTTGCCGGTATTCTTCCCGGTCCCACAAATCATTTTGCATCACATCGGCAATCACTGCCACCGCCACATCCACATCCGCCGCGTCAATATAAAGCGGGGTAAAGCCGAACCGCATGATGTCGGGCGCGCGAAAATCGCCGATCACGCCACGCGCAATCAATGCCTGCATCGCCGGATAGCCATGTTCAAACCGGAACGACACCTGCGAACCGCGTACCGCCCCGTCTCGCGGGCTGGCCAGCGTCAGGGCAGGGCAGGCGGCTTCGACCCCGGCAATAAACCGGTCACACAGTGCAATTGATGTGCGGCGCACATCGGCCATATTCGCCATGTCCCAGACATCCAGCGCGGCCTCCAATGCTGCCAGTTGCAGCACCGGCGGGGTGCCGACACGCATCCGTTCAATCCCCGCACCGGCGGTGTAATTCAGATCAAAGGCAAAGGGTACGGCATGGCCCAGCCAACCAGACAGCGCAGGGCGCACCTGTTCTGCATGGCGCGGGGCGACATAGATAAAGGCAGGCGCGCCGGGGCCGCCATTCAGGTATTTATAGGTGCAGCCCACGGCAAAATCCGCCCCCGCGCCGGACAGGTCTACCGGCAAGGCCCCCGCCGAATGGGCCAGATCCCAGATTACCAGCGCATCTGCCGCATGGGCCTGTTTGGTCAGCGCCTGCATGTCGTGTTTGCGCCCCGTGCGGTAATCGACCTCGGTCAGCATCAGCACGGCCACATCTTCGTTGATATGTGCTGCCACGTCTTCGGGCGCGGGCGTGATCAACTGGTGCTGGCGGCCAAGCGAGCCAATCAGCCCTTCGGCCATATAGAGATCGGTCGGAAAATTGCCGTTATCGGACAGGATCACCCGCCGGTCAGGGCGCATTTCCAGCGCGGCGGCCAGGGCCTGATAGACCTTGATCGACAGGGTGTCGCCCATCACCACATGCCCCGCCTCGGCCCCGATCAATCGGGCGATACGGTCGCCAATGCGCATGGGTTGCTCCATCCATCCGGCGCGGTTCCAGCCGGTGATCAGCATTTCGCCCCATTCGTCCTGCAGGGTCTGCCCCATCCGCGCCACAGCGGCTTTGGGCAGGGGGCCAAGCGAATTGCCGTCCAGATAGATCACCCCGTCGGGCAGCTGGAACATGGCTTTGGTGGCGGCGAAATCGGTCATCAAGGAACTCCTGTTATACCCGCCGGACTTTAGGGGCTATTTGCGGTCAAGCAAAGTGGCCAGTTCATCAATCTGGGCCTCGCTCCACACACTGATGCCGTGACTTTGCAACAGCGCAGCCGTGACGCCCATGCCTGCCATGCGACGGCCGTCAAACCGGCCCGCATAGATGTAAGATGTGCCGCAGGAGGGGCTGCCATCGGTCAACACGGCGTGGGCACAGGCGTGTTGTTGGGCCAGTGCCAATGTGGCCCGCGCGCCGTCCAGAAAGGCCCGCGTCACATCCCCGCCCGAGCTGTCAAGGATCAGCGCCTTGCCTGCCAGAACCTGCTTTGAGCTTGCCCCTGCCTCGATCTCGGCAGGTAGGCGCGGGGTGGGCAGGCCACCGGCGACTTCGGGGCAATATGGGATCAGGCGGCCTTCGGCCAGCCAGCGTGCCAGATGCGGGTTGGCGGATGTTTTGGCCGCGCCGTCATAGCGCACCGGATCGCCTGTCAGGCAGGCGCTGATCAGAATCTTGTCCATAAGGATTGATTAAAACAGTTCACCGGCTTTGCCCAGTCCACCAAAATCGCGACATTGTGTTACGCATCCGCCAAACCCGTCTTGGCCTGTCTGAAAATCACCGGTATAAACTGCCACTATGAAACAAATCGAAATCCCCCCCGTCTGGCTCGCCGCGTTCCTTGCAATTGCATGGGCGCAATCCACCTATTATCCAATGGGGCTGACCTTCGGTCCCGTCTGGGCCGATCTGCTGGGGGGTATTCTGGTGGGCGCGGGCCTGTTGCTGATGCTATTGGCTGTGGTCGAGTTTTATCGGCGTAAAACCACGATCGTGCCGCGCCGTGAAAGCAGCGCCTTTGTGCAGTCGGGGATATACCGGCGCACGCGCAACCCGATCTATCTTGGCGATGCGCTGGTGTTGACAGGGCTGATCCTGCGCTGGGATGCGGTGCTGTCACTGCCTTTGATCCCGATTTTCATCTGGGTGATCGAGAAGCGGTTTATTCAGGGCGAGGAAAAACACCTGCGCCGCACCTATCGTGTGCAGTGGGCGACATACGAGCGCAAGGTGCGGCGGTGGTTGTGATCTGATCCGCCGACGCTGTTTTCTTGCAAAGAAAACAGGCCGAAATCTTCCAAAGATTTCGGGGCTATCAGGCGGGATTCATCACCTCGTTCAGGCGTTTTTCAATCTCTTCCTTTGTTCCGGGATAGGTTGGCAATCCGCGTGGAATCCATCCTTGGCCATTTGGTCCGCCTAACATACCTTCTGGAACATTCACCAAACCGGGGAAACCCTGTTTGTTTAGCGCATCGAACACATAGGTTGACCGGTGGCCGGTTCGGCAAATCAATCCAATCGGTTTGTCGGGATATGCATTACGCAACTTTACCAGAGAATCGACAAAGCCTTTGGCCGTCATATCCAGACCGATTGCCCCTTCTCCAAGGCCTGACTCGGCCCATTCCTGCGGGGTGCGGACATCGACCAGGATGATGTCACCCGCGACCGCTGCCTTATGCGCCTCTGGCGGTGTCATGGTGGCTTCGCCAGCCCGAACTGGTGTTGCATTTAATGCAAATCCGGCGGCAACAGCCGTGATGACTCCGGTCAAAAAGACGCGGCGGCTGGATTGCAGAAAGGGGGTGGTGACTTGGCCTTGCATTTGGTCTACTCCACATTGATGATATGCCTAACCTATATGGGCGCAAAGGAACGTATTGCAAATAGTGAATGTG
>WFNH01000044.1 GCA_015488685.1 Marinosulfonomonas sp. | reverse complement strand
TAGGCCCCCACGACAAGAGTCGCAACCCCTTTTTGTAAAAAATCAAAAGTTTTTTCAAAAAATTCAATTTCCTCAGGAAACAACGATTATCCAAGAAAAACACCCAAACATGCCCAGGAAAAACCGGCAAGATTTAACACAATCAAAGACACTTTCAGCAACTTTTGAAAACACACAAGCGCATTGGCCGTCCGGGGTGCCGGAATCAAAGAATCAACGCCCGTTTAACCCGCCCTTTTCAGGGTATTCCCCACAATCCGCTTTGGCCGGATTCGAATCCTGACCAGCAGCAGCGCAATAATCCCCGCCAGATACACCAATGGCTCTGTCTGCCACCCTTTTACCAACCAGACATAATGCACCGCACCGGCAAGGGCGGCTGCATAGGTCAGCCTGTGCAACTTGTTCCAGGTCGCAGCCCCCAACCGCCGGATAGAGGTGTTGTTTGACGTCACCGCCAAGGGCAGCAGTAACAGGAACCCTGTCATGCCAATGGTGATATAGGGCCGCTTGACGATATCCATCCAGATGTAGGCCCAATCCAACTGTGTATCGACCACCAGCCATGTCAACAAATGCACCGTCACATAGAAGAATGCCAAAAGCCCGATCGCCCGACGAAATTTTATCAGGTTCAGCCCCGCAAAACGGCGCAGAGGGGTGATCGTCAGTCCGGCCACAATCAATTGTAGCCCGATCAACCCCAACTGCTGCTCGATCGCCTTCACAGGGTCCGCGCCCAGCTGATTTGTCAGCCCCAGATAATATAGCCAGATCACCGGCAGCGGCCCCACTATATAGAGGGGCCATGCCGGAACCCGTTTCAGGCCGGTGTTTATGCGCTGCGTGATGGTCATTCTAATGGTTCTCTACCAGATCCATTCCGGCATAAAGGCTGGCGACTTCTTCTTCATATCCGTTGAATTTCAGCGTCGGCTTGCGACGGGCAAACAACCCGCCCCCGACAGGACGTTCCGTGGCCTGTGACCAGCGCGGGTGGCTGACCTCGGGGTTCACATTGCTATAGAAGCCGTATTCATCCGGTCCGATTTCATTCCAGGTGGTTTTGGGCTGTTTATCAGTCAGGGTGATCCGCACGATCGACTTGATAGATTTGTAGCCGTATTTCCACGGCACCACCAAACGGATTGGTGCGCCGTTCTGTTTGGGCATCTCTTCCCCGTACAGCCCTGTCGCTAAAATAGTCAGTGGATGCATTGCCTCGTCCAGCCGCAACCCCTCGCGGTAAGGCCAGTCCAGCAGGTTCCGTTTCTGGGCCGGCATTTCGCTAGGGCGTTCCAGCGTTTCAAAAGCCACATATTTCGCGCCAGACTGAACCCCGACCCGTTCCAGAACCGTCTTAAGCTCGAACCCGATCCAGGGGATCACCATCGACCACGTTTCCACACAGCGGTGCCGGTAAATCCGCTCCTCCATGTTGACCACCTTCAGAATAGCCCCCAGATCATAATTACCCGGCCGGTCCACCAATCCGTCAAACCTGATCGCCCAAGGGTCCACTGTCAACGCGTCGGCATAATAAGAGGGATCAGACTTGCCCGTGCCAAATTCATAGAAGTTATTGTAGGTCGTGATATCCTCGAAACTGCTTGGCTTCATATCAGTTGAATACCGGCTTTTGGCAGCATCGATTTTGGCCAGTGCCGGACCGGCAATAGACCCGAAGGCAACAGCCCCCGCCCCCGCAATCAACTGGCGGCGGTTCACAAATATTTCATGCGGTGTGATGTCCGAGTATTTCAGATCAGTCTTAAAGCGATATACCATATTCTGCCTCTATCCGTGTTTCCTACAGCATCACCTAAGTTGTCGCCCTGCCAAAGCCAAAACAACTTGGCTCACGATTTTGTTTGATCTTTGTAACGCGGAAATATTTCGTCCATCGGTTTGCTGGTGCCATCCGCCTGCACGATCCGAACATGCCTGCGCCGCATCTTGCGCGGCTCGGACACACCAACCGAATGGGCGATGGTTTCCACCTCTTTGGTCAGGCATTTGGCGTAATGGGCGACCTTTGCGTATTTATCTTCGACCACCAGCCCCTTTTGCAGGCTGGGATCATGTGTGGTGATGCCGGTCGGACAAGTGTTGCGGTTACATTTCAGCGCCTGAATGCAGCCCAGACTGAACATGAACCCGCGCGCCGAGGTGATGAAATCCGCCCCCGCGCAAAGCGCCCAAGCCACATCGCCGGGATTGACCAGCTTGCCGCTGGCGACAATGCGGATGCGATCCTTTAGCCCGTATTCATCGCGCAGGTTCACCACCAACGGCAATGCTTCGCGGATCGGCATGCCGACCAGATCAATCAGGGGCATCGGCGCGGCGCCCGTTCCGCCCTCGCCGCCATCAATGGTGATGAAATCCGGCGCATCTTTTTCGCGGTCCCGGATCAGGGCAAACAATTCCCGAAACGGTCCGAGTGATCCGACAACCGTTTTGAATCCCACCGGTTTGCCCGTCACCTCGCGCACATGCGCGACCATATCCAGCAGGTCGCCGAAATCATCAACCCCGTCATGCCGGTTTGGCGACAGGCTTGCCTGCCCTGCCGGAATCCCGCGAATGGCGGCGATTTCCTCGGTTACCTTTTCGGCGGGCAATATCCCGCCCTTGCCGGGCTTGGCCCCTTGCGCCAGTTTGATTTCAAACATCTTCACCTGATCATGCGCAGCCACTTCGCGCAGCTTGTCATCACACAGGTTACCCTCCTGATCCCGCACCCCGTAGCGCGCGGTGCCGATCTGGAACACCACATCACAGCCACCGGCCAGATGGTAGGGCGACAAGCCCCCTTCCCCGGTGTTCATCCAGACGCCCGCCTTGGCGGCCCCCTTGCTAAGGGACTCGACGGCAGGGGCCGACAAAGCGCCGAAACTCATCCCCGAAATATTGACGATCGACTTGGCGGTATAAGGCGCACGCGCGGTTGGGCCGATCTGCATCGGGTCCGTTTTGGCGAACTGGTCCTCGAGCGGCGGAAAGGCAGCGTTCACAAAAATCGGCGTGCCAATCACCGACAGATTGCGGGTCGAGCCAAAGGCCACCGTATTCCCGCGCCCGTCTGCCGCGCCTTCGACCCATTCCCGCTGTGCACGGTTGAACGGCATTTCCTCGCGATCCATGGCAAAGAAATACTGACGGAAGAATTCCCCAAGCTGGCTGAACACCCCGCGAAACCGCCCGATCACCGGATAGTTCCGCCGCACCGCATCGCCTTTTTGCAAGCGGTCAATCACGAACAACACCAAAGCCAGCAGCACCAGCAGACCGGTAATAAACACAAACAGCAACGCCAGATACTGCATCGCATAGCCAGCCCAACCCATGAAATTCATATTCATATCCTTTTATATATTTTTGACATCTGCGCCGCGATGGCTAAAGTCCCCACCAAAATGCGCAAAAGACCCCGCCATAGGCAAGTCACCTTTTCGCGGGGTATATATGAACAGGAAGGATACCCATGTTTCACCGTCTGATTGCCCCGCTATTGGCCACCCTTATTGCTGCTCCGGTCTGGGCGGACGGGGCGATCACCTATACCTCGCCCGACGATTTTGACGATACCGTGTTTTCAGTCGAAAACGCCATCCTTGACGCGGGTCTGGTGATTGATCTGACCAGCCACACAGGCGATATGCTGGAACGCACCCGCCCGGTGACCGGCTCGGATGTGGTGTTGTTTGAAAATGCCGACATCTTCAGCTTCTGTTCGGCCACTCTGTCACGCAAGGTAATGGAGGCGAACATTATGAATATCGTCCACTGCCCTTATCGTATCTTTGTGATGCAAAAAGGCGGGTCGGATCAAGTAATCGTCGGTTTCAAGTCCATGCCCGAAGGCGTGATGAAAGAGGTTGAGGCCCTGCTGGACGGTATCGTTCGGGACGCGCTGGGGTTATAAAAGGCTTTATGCCTGCGGCGCGGATATTTATAGAACAAGGATATGGACAACCCGCCCCTCCTGACCATCGATTTTACCTCCGGCGCCATCGCCCACCGGCTGCGATACGGCGGCGGGCGCGGTCAGGCATTGCCTCGGGCCATAGGGATGAAGGGGGGTAAAACGCCCGACGTGGTGGACGCCACCGCCGGATTGGGACGCGATGCGTTTTTGCTGGCGTCACTGGGGGCGCGGGTGACGCTGATTGAACGCTCGCCACAGATGCACGAACTGTTGGCCGATGCCTTGGCGCGGGCAGTGGATAGCGACGTTGGGGACATCATCGCCCGTATGACCCTGCTGCATGGCGATGCCAAAGACCTGCTGCCCGATTTGGCCCCCGAAGTGGTGCTGGTCGACCCGATGCACCCAGCACGCAGCAAATCGGCATTGGTCAAAAAGGAAATGCGGCTGATACGGCAAATCGTGGGGGAGGATTCAGACGCGCCTGCGTTGATGAAGGTGGCACTGGGGTGCGCACGCAAACGGGTGGTGCTGAAATGGCCGCAAAAGGCGGATTTGATGGAAGGGTTGCCCAAGCCCTCGCACCAGATCACAGGGAAATCAACGCGGTATGATGTGTTTATGGTTGGGTAGAAATTCATTTCAACTTTGAAAGGCTCTTCACACCATCAACTAATGAATCAGAAATGACCTTTATTACATTTGGATCGAAACTTTCGGTTTCATGATTGCTCCCCCTATCAGTCTGGCCAAAAATACGTTCACAAATTTGTGCCTTGAGCTTCTTTTGGTCCTCTTCACCCAAAGATGCCAAAAATGGATCAATAGCCTTCACCTCTAACGCAAACCAACGCATTTTCTTTTCATTGCTTCTATGAAAATTTGACTGTTTAGATGCATATACTGCAGCAGCCAATAAAATACCTGTCAACGATACTGATGTAGCAATT
Organism: Marinosulfonomonas sp.; assembly: GCA_015488685.1. Classification (GTDB taxonomy): domain Bacteria; phylum Pseudomonadota; class Alphaproteobacteria; order Rhodobacterales; family Rhodobacteraceae; genus Profundibacter. The sequence goes on along the minus strand of WFNH01000044.1, from coordinate 27,639 downwards.
TCCTCCCAATCAATACCATTTTCGTCCAATGCGTTTATGCCAAACCATAGCTTAATGACTAACCATAAAGCTGCAGCACCTAAAAGCAAAAAGGCCGCCCACCGCCATTTATTTGCTGCCTTGCCCTCATCATCAGCAGTTCTTTTGTATCCTCCCGCCACCCCATCAGTCGCCACGAGGCCATGTATGTCTAGAATAGCATTATGTTTCGAGATAGCATCTTTTTGATACACATTTATTTTTGCTTTGAATTGTTCAAAAAGATTACCAAATTTCTCTTTTTGACTTTTTACGAGAGTTTCAAGGTTTTCATTAGCAGATTTGGTGAATGCGCTGAGCCATTCAGAAAATTGTTCCTCACGTTGTATTTGCGTAGCAGAGAATTCTTCGGCCCTAGAAGTTTGGTTTTCTGTAAACTCACCTTGCCACGTGTTTAGCCGATCTTCATGCACGTCTTTCAAATGAGTCATTTCAGCGACTAACCTATCTTGGGTATCCGAAATTTCTTGAAGCTTAGATATTTGCCCATTCAGCTTTGCATCGAATTCACCAGATTTAGCGTCAACACCCATACAAAACTCATCAAATGCTTTCTCAACGGGTTTTGTTATTCTTTTTGATTTTTTTCCGTTTGAAAAAATAGCAAGCTGGTAAAATACATGTATTTGACTATTGATATGATTATTCGCGGCCTGCAAATGACTAACGACAGGGTTACCCTGGTATGCTTGCAGTTGATTCCAAAATTGCGGTTGCCGTAAATGCCCATTAATTTGATTTAGCAATGCGATCGGTGCAATCTCTTTATCGACCTGTTCCAGCGCCGAATCCAACAAATCTAGAGCCTTTTCTAATCTGCGCTTTTCAATTGCCACATCGCTATCTGGACTATCCACCTTTACATTAAGAAACTCTCGAATCCCTTCAAGGGTCGCATGTATGGGGTTATTGTCAAATTCTTCTTCCCAACGCGTCATAGCCACCTGCAATCATTTTTGTTCACAACCGCCCCAATAAATAGGTGAAATCACACAGCAACTCCACAACTTTTAGTGGCGCGCCTAAATTAAATAATGAGACCCTCCCAACAAAAACGCCCCGCGTCACCACGGGGCGTTTCCATCTTTCCATTCGACCGGATTAGCTGATTACCAATCCGTCCACGTCAGCCGTCACCTTGACGGTCGAGCCATCCAGAATCTCGCCCGCCAACAGCTTTTCAGCCAGCGGATCCTGCAAATACCGCTGGATCACACGTTTCAGAGGCCGTGCGCCATAGACAGGGTCATAGCCCTTGTCGCCCAGCCACTTCTTGGCATCTTCGTCCACCTCCAGCGTGATCTTGCGAACAGCCAGACGTTTGGCCAGCAAGCCAATCTGGATATCAACGATCGCAGTCATATCTTCGCGTTTCAGGCGATCAAAGATCACGATTTCGTCCAGACGGTTCAGGAATTCGGGGCGGAAATGGGCCCGCACCGCTTCCATCACATGTTCCTTGGCTTCCGAGGCATCCGAGCCTTCGGGCAGTTGGCTTAGCGCCTGCGACCCGAGGTTCGACGTCAGGATGATCAGCGTCTGCTTGAAATCCACCGTGCGGCCCTGACCATCGGTCAGCACCCCGTCGTCCAGCACCTGCAACAGCACGTTAAAGACATCCGGATGTGCCTTTTCAACCTCGTCGAACAGGATCACCTGATAGGGCTTACGCCGCACCGCTTCGGTCAGAACGCCGCCTTCGTCATAGCCGACATAGCCCGGAGGGGCACCAATCAGACGCGCGACCGAGTGTTTCTCCATGAACTCGGACATATCAATGCGCACCATCGCGTGTTCGTCGTCGAACAGGTATTCGGCCAGCGCCTTGGTCAGCTCGGTTTTACCCACGCCGGTTGGCCCAAGGAACAGGAAGCTGCCAAGTGGCCGGTTCGGATCGTTCAATCCGGCACGCGCCCGACGGACCGAGTTGGCAACAGCCGTCACAGCCTGTTTCTGGCCGATCACCCGTTTGCCGATCTCTTCTTCCATCTTCAGCAGCTTGTCGCGTTCGCCTTCCAGCATCTTGCTGGTCGGGATACCGGTCCAGCGCTCGACCACTTGCGCGATCTGTTCGGGGCGCACCGCTTCTTCGACCATCAGGTCACTGCCTTTGGTCTCGGCACCCTTCAGCTTGGATTCCAGTTCGGGGATGATGGAATAGGACAATTCGCCAGCGCGGGCCAGATCACCTTCGCGTTTGGCAATCTCCAATGCAGCGCGTGCCTGCTCCAGCTGTTCTTTCATCTCGCGAACCGAAGCCAGCTTGCTACGCTCTGCCTGCCATTTCGCAGTCATCTCGTCCGACCGCTCCATCAGGTCAGCCAGTTCTTTTTCCAGCTTTTCCAGACGGTCCTTGCTGGCGGCATCGTCCTCTTTCTTCAGGGCCTCTGCCTCGATCTGCTTTTGCATGATCTCGCGGTCCAGCGCGTCCAGTTCTTCGGGCTTGCTGTCCACTTCCATGCGCAGGCGCGATGCAGCTTCGTCCATCAGGTCGATCGCCTTGTCCGGCAGGAACCGGTCGGTGATGTAACGGTGGCTAAGCGTTGCCGCGGCCACAAGGGCAGCATCGGAAATCCGCACGCCGTGGTGCAGTTCATATTTCTCCTTGATGCCCCGCAGGATCGAAATCGTATCCTCGACCGTGGGTTCTTCGACCAGCACCGGCTGGAACCGCCGCGCCAAAGCAGCGTCTTTTTCGACGTGCTTGCGGTATTCGTCCAGCGTGGTGGCCCCAACGCAGTGTAGTTCACCCCGCGCCAATGCAGGTTTCAGCAGGTTCGACGCATCCATTGCGCCATCGCCTTTACCCGCCCCGATTAGAGTATGCATTTCATCGATGAACAGAATGATTTCGCCGGCTGCCGTAGTGACCTCGTTCAAAACAGCTTTCAACCGCTCCTCGAATTCGCCACGGTATTTGGCACCGGCAATCAGCGCACCCATATCCAGCGATAACAGTTTCTTGTCCAGCAGGCTTTCCGGCACATCACCATTGACAATGCGCAAGGCCAAACCTTCGACAATCGCCGTTTTACCAACACCCGGTTCACCGATCAGCACCGGATTGTTTTTGGTGCGGCGGCTAAGTACCTGCATCGTGCGGCGTATTTCTTCGTCCCGCCCGATAATCGGGTCGATCTTGCCCTCGGCCGCGGCCTCGGTCAGATCGCGCGCGTATTTCTTCAGCGCATCATAGCCTTCTTCGGCACTGGCTGTATCTGCTGTGCGTCCTTTGCGAATATCGTTAATTGCCTCATTCAGCTTTTGCGCCGAAACGGCACCGGCTTCCAGCGCGTCCTTGGCTTTGGATTTTACCATGGCCAATGCCATCAGAATCCGTTCGACAGGAACAAAACTGTCGCCTGCTTTCTTGGCAACTTTCTGGGCTTCGTCCAGCACCTTGGCGGTCTGGCTGTCCAGATACACCTGTCCGGCATCACCTGTCACTTTGGGCAGTTTGGCCAAAGCTGCATCCACCGCCTCGACCACCCGTTCGGGTGACCCGCCAGCGGCGCGGATCAGGTTGCTTGCCAGCCCCTGATCATCGTCCATCAATGCTTTCAGCAGATGTTCCGGCGCAAGTTTCTGATGATCCTCGCGCATTGCAATCGTTTGGGCCGCCTGAATAAAACCGCGCGACCGTTCGGTGAACTTCTCCATGTCCATCCGTATTCTCCTTTTCTAAAGCGTCCGAAGGATTTGACCGCCCGCAATCGGCACAGTCATGGTCGGACCTCACAACCGATGTGGCGATTGGAATGGCGGGTTTCAAGGCCCTGAGTGCCAGATTTTTGCCGCAATCTATACTGGTAATATCTTTTTAGACATATCCTAAAAGGCATGTTTTCCCATAGGCCAAAATTTCCTAGTTACGAGTTGTCGAAATAACGAGTGAGTCGAGTAAATGAACATCGTTGAAACCCGTGTACAGGATATTCGCCCCGCCCCCGAAGGGCACCGGATGTTGGGTAGTGTGACTTTTTTCATCAGCGGTGGGTTGGGCGCACGCTGCGATATCGTAAATTACGATTGCAGCTGCGCCATCCCCATCGGGGAAAATTCCAGTGAGCGTATGGCGCTGATCAAACTGGGCCTTAAAAACGATGCGATGCGACAGGCCCGGCGGATGCCTGAAATCCGTTCCGGTCAGGAAACACTGGAAATGCTGACCCCCAGCGAGCAAAGCGCTGCTTGACAGTAGCCCAATCGCAGGCCACCTAAGGCGCAAACCCGTTGATATACAGGATATGCGCCATGCAAAACCCCACAGACCGCTTGATCGTTGCCCTTGATGTGCCCGATGCCCTTGCCGGGCTGAAACTGGCGGATGATCTGGGCGACAATGTTTCCTTTTATAAAATCGGTTTGGGCATGTTGACCGGTGGCGGGCTGGCGCTGGCCAATGAATTGAAACAGGAACGCGGCAAGCGGATTTTTCTGGACATGAAACTGTTCGACATCGGTGCCACTGTGGAAAACGCGGTGCGCGGATTGGCGCAGTTCGATCTGGATTTCCTGACGGTGCATGGCGACCCCCATGTTGTGAAAGCCGCCAAAGAGGGGGCTTCGGGCAAGGATATGAAAATACTTGCGGTCACAATCCTGACCTCGCTGGATCGGGGTGATCTGGATGATTGCTGTATCAAATCGGGTGATATTCAATCGCTGGTGCTGGAACGCGCGGCCAAGGCGCTGGACGCTGGCGCCGACGGTGTTATTGCCTCGCCGCAAGAGGCCGCCTTGATCCGTGCCCTGCCCCAGTCCGACGGCAGGCTGATCGTCACCCCCGGGGTGCGTCCGACTGGCAGCGCTTTGGGTGACCAGAAACGTGTTGCCACACCGGCTCAGGCGATTACAGACGGGGCGGATCATATTGTTGTTGGCCGCCCGATCTGGCAGGCCAAAGACCCACGCGGTATGGCGCAGATGATTCAGGGTCAGCTTGCCGGAATCTAACCCACTGATCGCTTAACAGCCCCCTGTTTGCCCGTTTTGGGCAACAAACCTGCAAATGTGGTATGTCTTTGTGCGATTTTCGCAGAAAAGGAGCATAGCCACATGCAATCGGGCAAAGATCAGGAAAAAGAAAACCAGCTGGTGCAATCCTTTTTGTTCGTGCGGCAGGCAATTGGCCTGTTGGGTCTGGCCTTGCCCGTGGTTTTGTTGGGATCAACACTGTTCGGGGTCAAAATGCAGACATCCATCAGCGGGTTTTATTATACCCAGATGGGGGATGTGCTGGTGGGCACTATGTGTGCCATCGGGGTGTTTCTGCTCAGCTATAAGGGCTATCGCAACAGGCCAAACGAAAGATTGTCCGACAAGATCACCGCACGGATAGCCGGTGTCAGCGCAATCGGCATTGCCCTGTTTCCGGTGGGGCTGGAAAATGCCTGCGGGGTTTGCAATGACACAGGTTTCACCTTTCACCCGTCCCTGATCCACTATGTTTTTGCCGGCATATTCTTTGCCAGCCTCGCGGTGTTCAGCATCGTTCTGTTCACCCGTTGCGACAGGACCGAAAAGCACAAAATCATCTGGACCCGCCGCAACCGTTTCTATGTAGGCTGCGGGATCGTGATCATTTTGGCAAAAATCGCCCTGGTGATCTATTTCCTGCAACCGAATAAACAGGCCAGCCGTGATAGCTACAACTACCTGTTTTTGTGGGAATCCGTTGGCGTTTTCGCCTTTGCCGCCTCGTGGCTGGCAAAAGGCCGAGCCCTGCAAGGACTCGGCCGGTTGTTTAGCAAACTGCGCGGATAATCAGTCGTTGATATCGACATCCTTGCTGTAGGTTTTTACTTTTTCGCGGTTAACGCCGAACACCATGCGCATCACCAGCCATGACACCACCGAAACAACTGCGAAAAACACAAGCGTGTAAGGCAGGGTTGCCGAGAAAAACGCCGCCCCGTCCCCGAAATAGAGGAACCCGCCCGTGACAAAGGCCCCGATGGCGAACCCCAACAGGATAAATGTCGGTGCCAGCACTTCCATAATTCCCAGAATCAGCCCTCCGGCCATCCAAAGCCACCATGTTGTCCACATTATGCTCTTCCTTTCAGCATTTTGAAGGCATCCCCAAAGGCATCCACAATATTGCTTGGCATCATAATGGTCTGTTTACCGGCACCCTTGCCGATCTCCATCATCGCCTCGACCTGCTTCAGGGCAACCTGATACTGTGCCGATTCAATACCGTGTTCATGAATCGCCTTGGCCACCACTTCGGTTGCATAAGCCTCGGCATCCGCGGAAATGCGCCGCGCTTTGGCTTTTTGCTCGGCGGCATACAGTTCAGCATCTGCATTCAGTTCGACCGATCGTTTGGTGCCCTCGGCTTCGGTCACCTGCGCACGACGCGCGCGTTCGGCGTTCAACTGCTGCAACATCGCCTCGCGGGTGGCGCTATCCAGATTTACATCCAGAATTTCGGCGCGGGTCACTTCGATACCCCAGTCGTCCACCGCATCCGCCACCTGATGCTTGATCTTGGCAATCAGTTGCTGGCGGTTGGACTGCACCTCGTCCAGTTCCATTTCACCAATGCCCGAACGCACAATCCCAGCAACCGTGGTGGAAATAGCGCCGTCTACGTCACGGATCCGGTAAACGGTTTTTTCTGGTTCCAGAATGCGGTAAAACACACTGGTTTCCACCTGCACCAACACGTTATCACTGGTGATTGCGTCCTGCGAATGGATTGGCAACTGGCGTTCCAGCACCGAAACCTTGTGGCGCACGCGGTCAAGAAACGGCACGATCACATTGATCCCCGGCCCCAGCACCGTGCGCAAACGGCCAAACCGTTCCACCACATATTTTTCCGATTGCGGCACAATCCGCACCGCTTTGAACAACGCAATGATAATCAGCGCCGCCAGTACCAGCAGCACAATATTGCCGCCAAGCAATTGGTTGAAAAGCTGTTCTATATCCAATGATCCGCCCTTTCTATTCATGATGTAAATCCTTTTCGTCCCTACCCCCTATATGGGGTAAGACTGCCAAAAGAAAAGGGAAACCGTACCAAATCCATGTTTTTCGGGCGTTCTGCAAAACGGCCATATGCAAGCCATACGCAAATCATATAGAATTCAGACAACGTAATTTTCCCTATCCGGACCCGTCCTATGCCCGCCCTGTGCCGCGATTGCCTGACCCAGTTTGACAGTGGCCCCCGCTGTCCGGAGTGTCACAGCCCGCGGGTTCTGGAGCACCCCGAACTGTTCACCCTGTCGATTGCACATATGGATTGCGATGCCTTCTATGCCTCGGTCGAAAAGCGTGACAATCCCGATCTGCGCGACAAACCCGTGATCATCGGTTCTCGCCATCCGCGTAGCGTGGTGTCCACCGCCTGTTATATCGCCCGCATCAAAGGGGTGCGATCCGCGATGCCGATGTTTCAGGCGCTGAAACTTTGCCCTGATGCCGTGGTCGTGCCCGGCCGGATGGAGGTCTACGCCCAGGCCTCGCGCGATATCCGCAAGCTGATGGACGAGCTGACCCCCTCGATCGAACCTCTGTCGCTGGACGAGGCGTTCCTTGACATGACAGGCACCGCCAAACTGCACCACGCACCCCCTGCCGTGATGCTGGCACGATTGGTTAAACGGATGGAGGATGAATTAGGCCTGTCCGGATCTATCGGCCTGTCACACAACAAATTTCTGGCCAAAGTGGCGTCCGATCTGGACAAACCGCGCGGTTTTTCCGTGATTGGCAAGGCCGAGACCGAAAGCTTTTTGCAAAACAAACCCGTGCGGATGATCTGGGGCGTGGGCAAAGCGATGCAGGCGTCACTGGAAAGCGCCGGTATCCGCACCTTTGATGATCTGTTGCGCTGGGATCGCAAAGAGTTGGGGGCGCGGTTTGGTTCGATGGGGGATCGGTTGTGGCATCTGGCGCGGGGACAGGATGTTCGCCGCGTATCTGCCCATGCGCCGGTAAAAAGCATCTCCAAGGAAACCACCTTTTCCACCGATACGTCGGACCCAAAGGTGCTGGACGGCCATATCTTCCGGCTGTCCGAACAGGTGGCGGACCGCGCCAAGGCCAAGGGGCAGGCCGGCCGCATTGTCACCCTGAAACTGAAACGCGCCAACCACACGCAACTTAGCCGCCGCACCAGCCTGTATGATCCCACCCAGATGGCCGATCGCATCTATCGCACCGCCCGCGATCTGATGGCTGGTGTGGGGGACGAGGGACCCTACCGCCTGATTGGTGTCGGGATCAGCGATCTATCCCCCGCCGAAACCGCCGACCTTGCGGTTGACCTGTTGGACCCCGACGCCGCAAAACGCGCGGCCGCGGAACGGGCCACCGATAGTATCCGGCAGAAATTCGGGCGCGACGCGATCAAGAAAGGCCGCGCCTTGCGCCCGAAATAATTCAACTTTTATTCGCCGCTTGAATTTTCACCCCCTGTTAAGCCACCCAACCTTATGATTCCGATGAATGGCCCGGATTTTTCCGGTGTGTGTAAACCCATAGAGAACAGGATTCATATGATGCCCAACAACAATCTGATCAAACAAATCAATGATGCAATCGGCGCTCACGGCAGTTGGAAAATCAAACTGCGCACCGCAATCAACAAGGGGCAAAGCACCCAGAGTGTCGAGGATGTTCGCTGCGATGACAAATGTGCGTTCGGAAAGTGGTTGAACGGATCAGAAATATCCCCGGAAGTTCGCACAGGTGTGCCCTATACTGTTATCAAAAGACTGCATGCCGAATTTCACGTTTGCGCAGCAGATGTGTTGAAGCGGGCTACAACGGGTGATACCTCCGGCGCGACAGCGCTTCTTGAAGGGGATTTCGCGGCCAAATCGGAAAAACTGGTGCGCGGATTGCGAAAATGGAAGAACGAATCCGCAGTTGTGTAAGGGTTATTCCGCTGCCAATGGTTGTTCACGCCGCCCAATTTCCGATATTTCGCTGGCGATCGAAGCGATCAGTTTTTGAAAGCTTCGGAAATTGGCGTTTGGCCGGATCAGTTTTTCGTTCATATACAGGGCCCGATCAATCTCGATCTGCACCGCATGCCGGTTCAGGGACGGACGGCCATAGTGTTGGGCGACATAGGCACCGGCAAACGGCATATTGCGCACAACAGTTAGACCGGCGGCAACAAATGCCGCCTCGATCCGGTCGACAATATCATCATTTGCTGCGGCACCATACCGGTCCCCCAACACGACTTCTGCTTTTGGGCCGTAGCGCCGGTTGATGCTGTCTATGGCCTCGTGTGGCATCGAGTGGCAATCAATCAGCACCGCCTGACCAAACGTCCTGCAGTTTTCCGCAACCAGCCCTTCAAGTACATCATGGTAAGGTTGCCAATATTGCGTAAGGCGCAGATCCGCCTCATACTTTGACAGTTTCCCGCGATAGATTTGCCGACCGCTGGAAACCACCCTCGGGATCACTCCCAACCCTGAAGCCACACGTGGATTTAGCCCCGACCGTGGCACCCCTTCTATCAATGCCGGGTCCAGTTCATCCCGGCTTCGGTTCAAATCCACAAAGGCGCGCGGTGCATGCGCGGACAATAACGGTGCCCCGAAAGATGGCACATCCGCAAACAGCAAATCGACAAAAGCATCTTCTGACGACCGTATCGCCAATTCATCCAGCACCGATTTTCGCAAGAACGCCCAAGGATAGCTGCGCCCGCTATGCGGCGAGGCAAAGATCACACTTGTCGTGCGATTTTCCGGCAGTTCCAGTTGATATGTCGCCTTTGGCATTCCCTCTCCTGACACAACCTATATAAACGATTTCTTGTGTTTATCAAAAGCCCTTGATCAATCCTTCGACTCCTTTTATAGACCAGCAGACCGACGCGGTTCTGCCGCGTCCTATTCTTTTGGGACGTCAGGAATTGGTTGGCCATATGGGCGCTTAGCTCAGCGGTAGAGCACTTCGTTGACATCGAAGGGGTCACTGGTTCGATCCCAGTAGTGCCCACCATATGCCCCATATGTCGGGGACCGGAATTGAAACAATGGCGCCGCTGCGCCGCGATACGAGGATGAGGTTATGAAAATTCGCAACTCTTTGCGTTCACTCAAAGGCCGCCATCGCGATTGCCGCATTGTGCGTCGCAAAGGCCGTGTTTATGTGATCAACAAAACAAACCCACGGTTCAAAGCCCGTCAGGGCTAAGCCAATCAGGTTTAGTAAAAAAGGCCGCCGGGCATTTGCTCTGGCGGCCTTTTTTGTATCCGGCCGTGTTAACGCGCCGCCAATAACCGAACGATGGTTTGCTGCGTAACATATCCCGTCACCGGAATTTTCCTTGTCCGCTGGAATTTACGTACCGCACGGCGGGTTTTATCATCGAATTTCCCGTCAATCCGCCCCGGTTTCAGCCCCAGCTCTTGCAGTTTTTGTTCGACCAGCAACCGCACAATACCGTTGCCCGCCACCCGTGCCTCGTCAGCTTTGGCACGGCGTATCAATTCGGCGTTTTGCGTATCCCCTTGCAATTCGGCCAGTTTTTCCTTGGCGTCTGCCGCAAACACCCCGCGCGGATAGTCCCGCAGATACCGTTTATAGGCTCCGACTGTTCCCTCGGCCCGCACATCATCCCAATAATCCCGCTCGGCGGCTGCGGCCTCGGCGCGTCGCTCTTCGTCATACCGCTCTAGCCGCTGATGCGCGATGTCGGAATATAACCCGTCAGGATAGCGTTTCAGATAGGCCCGTAAACCATCCTCGGTTCCGTCCCGTCCGGTGCGCCGCCAGTAACTTGCATCCAGCCGGTCCTGCTCCTCTTGGCGTTTGCGTGCTTCTTCTTCCAATTCCCGCGACCGGACATCTGCTGCGGCTTGCAGGGCGGAAATCTGGTTGCCCGTCAAATAGCCATACCCGTCAATCCCGCGTGACTTTTGCCAAGCGCCAATCGCCGCTCGCGATCCGCGTCCGAATACCCCGTCAATCCCGTGCGGATTGAAACCCAGAATGGACAGATTCCGCTGGATTTGCCGCCGTTGCTCGCGGGTCAGTTTCAGGTTTGCTTCATCGGCCTTGGCTTGCAATTCCGGCTGCGCTTGCAGATCGCGTATTTCCCGACGCACATCTCCGACATAGCGACCGTTCGGATAACGCTTCAAGTAGCTTTCCAGCGCCGATACTGTACCGATTTCGCGCACCGCTTCCAGATACAGATATTCCGCATCCTGCGGCTGGTCCGGTACAGGGTTGGATGACGAAATAAAGGGAATCCGTTTTGCGACGAACCCTTCAGCAGTTACACCACGCGGCGCATGTGCCAACGCACCTGCAACAGAATTTCCCGGCTTCAACAGATCGCCTGATAAGAGCTGTAGCAATCCGGTCATCGGCCCTTTGACGACGGTCACCCCTTGCGGAATCTCCAGATTATCCATTCCCGCCTTCAAACCACCGCGGGCCTTCGCGCTGTCGCTTTGGCCAATCATAACAATCGCACCACCCGGTTTTTGGCCGGCAGCGTCCAGAATAGCGCCGATAGACAATCCCATTTGCCCGACGGTAAAGATATCCGGATTGCGGGCGTCACTGGCCAACAGCCAACTGTCACGATCATTGGACACAAAATGCCCACCCAGTAAAACGACAACCCGATCCGCAGGATCAAGGGCATCATAGAATTTTGAAACCAGCGTGAATTGCTCGGTGCTGTCCAGATCTTCGCCGGCAAAAACCCGAAAGCCGGCTTCCTTTAGGGCCTGCACACCATCTTGTGTGAAATAAAACCCTCGTATCGTCGGCTGATCCTGATAGCTGCGGTTGCCGATTACCAGTGCCATATCTTTGGCCAGAACGGGCATCGCCAAAATGCCCAAAGCACCCGCAAGCGCCACCTGTTTAAGTTTCAACATCATGGCGCGCGCTCCTTCATTTGCTATGGGATCAATCGTAACTTCGTTGATCTTCGATCACTAAACCATCGTTTGGCAAGCTGCCTTTGGCAACCAGCACAATTTTGCCCTTCAGTTTTAGCGTATCTGCCATTGATATCCGATAACGGTTCGCATCCGTGGCGTCGGTTTCGACCATGACGGTCATCGCGTCCATTTCGCCCTCGCGCGTGGCTATAACACGGGCGCGGGAGATTTCATCATGTTTGGCAACGAAATCGGCCACCTGTTCAGGGCGCACGAACATGCCCTTGATCTTGGTTGTCTGGTCGGCGCGACCCATCCAACCCTTGATGCGCATATTCGTTCTGCCACAAGGGCTTATCCCCTCCATCACGGCAGACAGATCGCCAGTGGCAAAACGGATCAGCGGGTAATCGGGGTTCAGGGTGGTGACCACAACTTCGCCCACCTCACCCGGTACGACAGGGTTGCCCGTGCCCGGTGTGACGATCTCGACAATCACACCTTCGTCAACGATCATGCCTTCCTGTGCCTGGGATTCATAGGCGATATTGCCCAGATCGGCCGTCGCGTAATTCTGCAAACACAGTATCCCGCGGTCGGCATATTCCTGCCGCAGCGAGGGGAAGAGCGCCCCGCCACCAACCGCCGCCCGCGAGATTTTCAGCGGCAGGCCCATGCCCTCCGCCTTGTCCAGAATCACTTTCAGGTAATCCGGCGTGCCGGCATAGGCGCTCACACCCACATCATGCGCCGCGCGGGCCTGTAGTTCGGTTTGCCCGGTGCCGGCGGGCAATACGGCGGCACCAACCGCACGCGCACCTGATTCAAAAATCATGCCAGCGGGGGTCAGATGATAGCCAAAACAGTTCTGGATAATATCGCCCTTGCCGATTCCAGCAGCGTGCAGGAAACGGCCGATGCGCCACCAGTCGCCGGATATGCGGCCGGGTTCATAGATCGGGCCGGGGGACTGGTGGATATGTTCAAACCCGTCCGCCGAAACCGTGGTGAACCCGCCAAACGGCGCGTTCGCGGCCTGTGCGCAAACCAGTTCGGATTTGCGGATGACAGGAAGTGTGGCCAGATCGGCAACCGAAGTCACCGATGCCGGATCAACATCGCCCAACAGGGCGGCAATGCCAGGGGCCCTTTTGGCGCAGGCAATCTGCTGTGGCAGCGCCTTGGCCAGATCGGCGGCGCGTTGATCTGCTGATCGCGTTTCCAACTCGTCAAAATACTGCATATCCTCGCCCCGCATCAGCTTAGCCACCTTTTGCGACGACGATAGGAACGCACATCGCGGAATGATTTGCGCCCGTCCTCGGAAACGCCCAGATAGAATTCTTTCACATCAGGATTTTCACGCAGGTCGGCGGCTGGGCCATCCATCACCACGCGGCCAGATTCCAGAATATAGCCGTAATGCGAATAGCGCAGGGCCATATTGGTGTTTTGCTCGGCCAACAGGAAAGATACGCCTTCCTTTTCGTTGATCGATTTTACAATCTCGAAAATCTGTTCCACCAGCTGCGGCGCCAAGCCCATCGAGGGTTCATCCAGCAGCACTGTTTCAGGGCGGCTCATCAGGGCGCGGCCCATGGCAACCATCTGTTGTTCGCCACCCGATGTGTAACCGGCCTGCGATTTGCGCCGCTCCCTTAGGCGCGGGAAATAGTTGTAGACCATTTCAAGGTCGGCGTTGATCGCCCCCTTGCCATCCTTGCGCGTATAGGCGCCGGTCAGCAGGTTTTCCTCGACGGTCAGGTGTTCAAAACAGTGACGGCCCTCCATCACCTGAATGACGCCGCGCCGCACCATGTCGGACGGGTTCAATTCGCTGGTATCATTGCCACGATAGGTGATCGTGCCTTTGGTCACCTCGCCGCGTTCGGAGCGCAGCAGGTTTGAAATCGCTTTCAGGGTGGTGGTTTTTCCCGCCCCGTTGCCGCCCATCAGCGCGGTGATACCGCCCTTTGGAACCGACAGGCTGACGCCTTTCAGCACAAGGATCACGTGGTTATAGATCACCTCGATATTGTTGACCTCCAGCAGGGTCTCGTCTGTGGTACCGGCGTCGAGCATTTTATTTATCCCAAATGTTCAAACTGTTGCCCGGGCCACCAAACGGCAGCCCGGGCAGTTGGATTAGTTACAGTCACGCGGAGTGATGTTGTTTTCCTTGGCATAAGCCATGGAATCTTCGTCGATCAGCGGCTGGATCACGTCCATGTCGGACGGACCAAAGTCGGAAATCAGCTTCCATTCCTTGGCTGTCGCATCCCACTGCTGAACCGCACCTGTGCCGGGTCCACCGTGGTTGGCGCAGGACACTTTGAACGAGGGGCCAAAGTTGGGCATACCCAGTTCGGTCATACGTTCTTCGGTGATTTCCAGCGCTTCCATACCGTCACGCATATCGGCAGGTGTGATCTGGGCCTTGCCAGACAGTTCCTGCGCTTTACGTGTGGCTTCGGCTGCAAGCATCGCCGCATAAAGACCGCGGTTATACAGCACTGTACCGATCTGGTCGCCATTACCGGCTGCTTTGCCCGCATCGACAACATACTTCTGGATATCGTCAAATACCGGGAAGTTGTGACCGACATTGTGGAATGTCAGCGCTTTGTAACCATTTGCAGCCTCGCCGGCAGGCAAAACATCATTTTCAGAACCGGACCACCAGATACCGATGAAGTTTTCCATCGGGAAATGGATGTTCACGGCTTCCTGAATGGCAACCTGGTTCATCACACCCCAGCCCCACATCAGAACATAGTCAGGTTTTTCGCGACGGATTTGCAGCCATTGTGATTTCTGCTCCTGACCGGGATGGTCAACAGCCAGCAGGCTCAGTTCAAAACCGTGCTTTTTCGCCAGCTCTTGCAGCGTGCGGATCGGCTCTTTACCGTAGGCCGAGTTGTGATAAAGCAGCGCAACTTTCTTGCCTTTGATGTCACCACCGTTGAGGTCCAGCAGGTGATTGATGGCCAGTGACGCCCCATTCCAATAGTTGGCAGGGTAGTTGAACACGTTGCTGAACACTTTGCCGTTGGCGGCAGATGTCCGGCCATAGCCCATTGTGTGCATCGGAATGCCGTCAGCGGTCACTTTGGGAATCAGCTGGTAGGTGATGCCGGTCGACAGTGGCTGATACACCAGCGCGCCTTCGCCTTTGGTGGATTCATAGCATTCCACACCTTTTTCGGTGGAATAACCGGTTTCACATTCGATCACCTTGGCTTTGACGCCACCGATACCACCGTCACGTTCGTTCAACAGCGTAAAGTAGTCGGCATAACCATCGGCAAAGGGAATACCGCCTGCGGCATAAGGGCCGGTGCGATAAGACAGCGACGGATAGACCAGGTCGGCCATCGCCGGGGCTGCGGCCATAAGGGCCGACAGTGCCAGTGTTGCAAGTTTCAATTTCATTAGTAGTTCTCCTCCGTTGAAATTTAGTATTCTCGATTTATCCCGCGTCGGGGTTTTCCCGATCTTTTATGTCCGGTCATTCCCTAGTGAGGGAACGGCCAAAGCCTTAGTTTTTCTTTCGCCACGCGCCACAGTTGGGCCAGCCCGTGCGGTTCAAGTATCAGGAACGCTATGATCAGCGCCCCGACAATCAGCAATTGGAAATGCGCGGCCAGATCAGTGGGCCAGTTCAATGCACCCACCAGAATGTTCTTTAGCAATACCGGCAGCAAAACCATAAATGCAGCGCCCGCAAATGAGCCAAAGATTGACCCAAGCCCGCCAATGATCACCATGAACAGCACCAGAAAGGATTTGCTTATACCAAAGGCTTCGCCCACTTCGGCTGCGCCCAGATAGACTGTGAAAAGCAGCGCACCGGCAATGCCGATGAAAAAGGAAGATACCCCGAAAGCGGTCAACTTGGCCTTTAGCGGGTTCACCCCGATGATTTCTGCCGCAATATCCATATCGCGGATCGCCATCCAGCTGCGGCCCATGGTGCCGCGTGTCAGGTTTCGGGCCAGCCAGGCGCTGGCAAAGACGAACACCAGACAGATCATATATTGCGCCCATGCGTCCACATGGGGGCCGGTGACGTTGATGCCGAACACGCTGCGTTCCGGCGCGCTGATTTGGCCCGAGGCCGAGTTATTATAGAACCACGGCACACGGTTGAACAACCAGACCAGAAAGAACTGCGCGGCCAATGTGGCCACCGCCAGATAAAACCCTTTGATCCGCAGGGACGGCAGACCAAACGCCATCCCCACCAGTGCGGTAATGCCACCGGCCAGTAAAATGTGGATGATGATCGAAACCTCGGGGAATGCCGTCATCAATTTGTAGGATGCAAACGCCCCGACCGCCATGAAACCGCCGGTCCCAAGGCTTAGCTGCCCGCAATACCCGATCAGGATATTCAACCCGATGGTGGCAATCGCATAGATCAAAAACGGCACGATCACCGCGTTGGCCCAATAATCATTGATAATGAACGGCACCACGCCAAAGGCCACCACCAACAGAATGTAATAGGCCACACGATCAAACTTGATCGGGAAGGTCTGGTTGTCCTTGGCGTAGGACGTCTTGAAATCGCCGGCTTCGCGGTACAGCATATCCTAAACCCTCTCGATAATCTTTTCGCCAAACAACCCCTGCGGCCGAAAGACGAGGAATAGTAGCGCCAGCACATAGGCGAACCAGTTTTCTGTAGCGCCACCCAGATAGGGTGCACCAATCAGGAATTCGAACATCTTTTCGCCCACCCCGATAATCAACCCGCCGACAATCGCCCCGGGGATCGAGGTAAAGCCGCCCAGCATCAGCACCGGCAGGGCCTTAAGCGCGATTAGCGACAGCGAAAACTGCACGCCCGATTTGGCCCCCCACATGATACCTGCCACCAGCGCCACAAAACCGGCAATCGACCAGACAATCACCCAGATAGTGCGCAGGCTAATCCCGACAGACAGCGCGGCCTGATGGTCATCCGCCACCGCCCGCAGCGCGCGGCCTGTTTTGGTGTATTGCGAGAACAGCACAAGGGACGCGACCAACGCAACCGCTACAATCGCGGCAACAATATCAAGTGAGTCCAGATAAAAGCCGTAAAAATCATCCCCGCCCAGAAACGCCGTGTGAGATTCAACCCAGCCATTGCCACCTTGCGGGATACCGATATCCAGTTTCTTGATCTCGGACCCCCACATCAGATCACCAAACCCTTCCATGAAATAGGCCAAACCAATCGTCGCCATGAACAGGATAATCGGCTCCTGATTGACCAGATGTTTCAGCACCAGCCGCTCGACCAGTATTGCGAACAGGATCATCACCAACACAGCCAGCAGGATCGCCAACAGGGCAGGTAAATGCCAACCGAAAGAGTGAAGATTGGTGCCGAAAATCGCGTTGATTAACGAGGCAAAGGGGATTTGACCATTCTGGAATCCCACCAAAGTCAGCGCGGCAAACAGGGCCATCACGCCCTGAGCATAGTTGAAAATGCCCGACGCCTTGAAAATCAAAACAAAGCCCAGCGCCACCAGCGAATACATCACCCCGGCCATCAACCCGTTCAGGAAAACCTCGACACCATAATAAAATTCAGCAGACATTATATTTGATCCCCGCGCAGTCCTGCACATGTTGCGGGACCTCTTTGAATGTTGCTAACAGACCCCGCATCAAGTGCGGGGCAGCATTTCACGCTAGTCATGGCTCACCCCCAGATAGGCATCGATTACTTCTTTGTTGGCCAGCACCTCGGCGGGTGTGCCATCGCCGATCTTTTTGCCATAATCCATCACAACCACGCGATCGGAAATATCCATCACCACGCCCATATCATGTTCGATTAGTGCAATCGTGGTGCCGAATTCATCGTTCACATCTAGAATAAAGCGGGACATGTCCTCTTTTTCCTCGACGTTCATACCGGCCATCGGCTCGTCCAACAGCAGCAGTTTGGGTTCGGCGGCCAGCGCGCGGCCCAGTTCGACCCGCTTTTGCAATCCATAGGGCAAGCGGCCCACAGGGGTTTTGCGGATCGCCTGAATTTCAAGGAAATCGATGATCTCCTCGACCTTTTGGCGGTGCTCTTCTTCTTCTCTGGCGGCCTTGCCCCACCAGATCGCCTGTGACAGCATCCCGGCCTTCATTTTAGTCAAACGACCGGTCATGATGTTGTCCAACGTGCTCATACCCTTGAACAGCGCGATATTCTGGAAGGTCCGCGCGATGCCCAGCGCCGCCACCTCGAAAGGCTTCATTGAAGGACGTTTTTGACCGTTGAACCAGACTTCGCCTTCTTGCGGGTGATAAAAGCCGCTGATCACGTTTAGCATCGACGATTTACCGGCCCCGTTCGGGCCGATGATGGCACGGATTTCGCCCTCGTGAATATCAAAGCTGATGTTCTCAATCGCCACCACGCCACCAAACCGAAGGGTGATGTTTTTCATCTCCATGATCGTGCCGCCGATCTGGCGACCGTCATCGGTGACATAGCCCACCGTGGAGTTTTCGGTCATTGTGTTCATTCTGCCGCCACCTTCGTATTCACAGGCACCACCGACACATCGCGGATTTCCAGCGTGGCGCTGATCGAGCCTTTGCGCCCGTCCTCGTAGGTCACTTCGGTTTCGGTGTAGATTTCGGATTTGCCACCATAAAGCGCGTCCAGCAGATCGTTGAATTTCTCGCCCACGATCTTGCGGCGCACCTTGCGGGTGCGGGTCATTTCGCCGTCATCGGCATCCAGTTCCTTGTGCAGGATCAGGAAGCGATGCACCTGACAGCCCGACAGCATTTCATCCTGCGCGACCGATTTGTTCACTTCTTCGATATGCGCCTGAATGGTGTTGTAGACTTCGGGGTGGCCCGCCAGTTCCTGATAGGACGCATAGGCCACGTTATTACGTTCCGCCCAGTTACCCACCGCTGTCAGGTCGATGTTGATAAAGGCCACGCAGTATTCGCGATCCGCACCAAACACCACGGATTCCAGAATATCGGGATAGAACTTCAGCTTGTTTTCAACGAATTTCGGCGCGAACATGCTGCCGTCAGCCATTTTGCCAACATCCTTGGCGCGGTCGATGATCCGCAAATGCCCGCTGCTTTTCTCGATGAAACCGGCATCGCCGGTGGCGACCCAGCCTTCGGCATCTTTGGTGTCAGCGGTGCTTTCGGGGTTTTGATAGTATTCCTCGAACACGCCGGGTGAGCGATAGTAAATCTCGCCGTTGTCCTCGATTTTGATTTCCACATCGGGGGATGGCACGCCCACCGTGTCTGCACGCACTTCGCCGTCCGGCTGCTGGGTGATGAAAACGGTTGCTTCGGTCTGGCCATACAACTGCTTCAGATTGATCCCGATCGAGCGGTAGAATTCAAACAGCTCTGGCCCGATTGCTTCGCCCGCCGTATATCCAACCCGCACGCGGCTAAGACCCAGCGTGTTTTTCAGCGGGCCATAAACGAACAGATTGCCCAACATATAACTGAGCCGGTCGCCAAAGCTGACCTCTTTGCCATCCAGAATGGCCGGCCCCACCTTGCGGGCCACGTCCATGTATTTCCTGAACAGCCACTTCTTGAACCGGCCTGCGTCTTCCATCCGGATCATAACGCTGGTCAACTGGCCCTCGAAGAAACGTGGCGGGGCAAAATAGTAGGTCGGACCAATTTCGCGCAAATCCGTCATCATCGTATCGGCGGATTCCGGGCAGTTCACACAGAACCCCGTCCAATAGGCCTGTCCGATCGAGAAAATGAAATCACCAACCCACGCCATCGGTAAATAGGCCAGAACCTCTTCGCCCGGCTGCAAATGGTCAAATTCACAGGAATTTTTCGAAGTCACAATCACGTTGCGGTTCGACAACACAACGCCCTTTGGCTTGCCTGTGGTGCCGGAAGTATACAGCATCACACAGGTGCTATCCATGTTCAGCCGCTCGGTGCGGGCCTGAAGTTCGGGCAGGAATTCTTCGCGGGCCGCGCGGCCCTGTTCCTGAATATGGGAAAATTGGTGCAGACGGCGATGGTCGTATTTGCGCAATCCGCGCGGATCGACATAGATCATATGTTCGAACTGGTGCAACTGGTCCTGCACCTCGATCACTTTATCAACCTGTTCCTGATCCTCGACCACGATAAACCGTGCGCCGCAATGGCCCAGCACATAGGCCATCTCTTCGGCGTTGGCATCCTGATACAGCGGCACAGGGATCGCCCCGACCGATTGCACAGCAACCATTGTCCAATAGAAATACGGACGATTGCGGCCAATGATGGCGACAAAATCGCCCTCGTGAATTCCAAGGTTCAACAACCCCAGCGCCAGCGCTTCGACCTCGCCAGCCACATCGCTCCAGTTCCAGCGCTGCCAGATACCGTATTCTTTTTCACGATACGCAGCTTTGTCGCCAAACGTGGCCGCATTACGCGCAAGCAGGGCCGGAATCGAATCCAGAACCGCGTCTGATTGTGCCAAATTGTATCCTCCCCATCTGCCGGTTTTGCGGCAGCCCACCCGTTTGCGGGCGATTCTCTATTTCCCCCAGCGTGACTGTTTTTTCCTACAGGTCAAATTTTTCCTGACTCTTGCGCAAACCTAACGAATTGTAACACCCCTTTCCCGACGGGCGGTCCAGTGCTAGCGATACGGGCGAAAGGACCATGAGCTATGGCGTCATCCAAGGCCACCACCGAAAACCTGACCCGCGCCGGTCTGAACCTGATCCAGCAAGCGCTGTCGATCTATGACAGTGATCTGCGCTGCGTGCGGGTGAACCGCCCTTTCAAGGAAATGTTCGACCTACCCGAAAATCTCTGCGCCCCCGGCGCGCATTTCTCCGATACCATCCGGTTTCTGGCGGAACGTGGCGAATACGGCAAAGTCGGGGATATTGACGAATTCGTCACCTCGCGGGTGGAACAGGCCCGCGCATTCGAGGCCCACTACATGGAGCGCACCCGCGCCAACGGCCGCACCATTTCAATCGAGGGCAACCCCCTGCCCCAAGGTGGCTGGGTCACCGTTTACACCGACATCACCGCGATCAAGGATCAGGAAAAACTGCTGCGCGCCCGCTCTGCCGAACTGTCGGACCAACTGCTAGCCCACACCGAACGCCTGTCGCAAACCAACCGCGAACTGGCCGCCACCAATGCCGCGCTGGAAGAGGCCAAGCGCCAGTTGACCGAAATGGAAGCCCGCACGCGGATGACCACCGAAATGATGCCCGCCCACATCGCCCACGTCGATGCCGACGGCTATTACACCTATTCCAACCGCCGCCTGTCCTCGATCATCCCTTCACGCCCCTCCAATATTCTGGGCTTGCACCTGTCTCAGGCCTTGGGCGATTTCGCCTATGGAAAAATCCGCCCCTATTGCGACAAGGCCCGTTTGGGCGAAGCCAGCGTTTTCGAATTCACAGACGATGAATCCAGCCGCCGCATCCGCGTGGCCTTTACCCCCGATCAATACGATGACGACAAGCGCGGCGTTTACATCCTGTCGATGGACGTGACGGAGGAGGCACAGGCCCGCGCCGCACTGGCCCAGACCCACAAACGTGAATTGGCCGCGCAACTGACCAGCGGCATGGCCCATGATTTCGCCAATCTGCTGACCATCATTCTGGGCATGCAAAGCCGTCTGGCCCGGATGGTGGATGACACCGAAGCACAGGAACTGATCACCGCCACCCAATCCGCCGCACGCCGAGGCGGCACCCTGCTGAACCGTATCGCAGAAATGTCCGGCCCGCGTGAAATGCGGCCCAAGGCGGTGGATTTGTGTAGCTTTATGAACGATCTGAAAACCCTCGCCACCCCCACCCTGCCCGAAGGCGTAACACTACAAACCCACTGCACCGGCGCTGACACCCCTGTGCTTCTGGATGCCGGATCACTGCAGGATTCCCTGCTGAACCTGATCCTGAACGCCAAGGATGCCATCGGCAACGAAACTGGCCAGATCACGCTCACAACCAAACCCGTGCGCGACACATGGCTGGAAATCACCGTCACCGACACCGGCGGCGGGTTCAGTGATGACGCGCTGGAACATGCGCTGGACCCGTTCTTTACCACCAAAGGCGGCGAAGGGTCCGGCCTTGGCCTGTCGATGGTATACGACCTGACCAAACTGGCCGGCGGGCATGTCTCCCTTGCCAATACTCCCGATGGTGCCAAGATCACCCTGCGCCTGCCCCTGCGCCCCGCTGCACAGGAAACCACCCCCAAACTGGTTCTTCTGGTCGAGGATTCCGATGACATCCGCGCTACCGTGCGCGAAATGCTGACCGACATGGGCCACCGCGTGATCGAAGCGACCAGCGCCGAGGAAGGCATGGCACTGGCCATGCTCGAAGGCGTCAATTTTGTGCTGTCCGATATCTCGCTGATCGGTGATATGACAGGGGTTGAAATGCTCGACACCCTGAAACAGAACGCCCTGAAGGCCAGCACCTGCCTGATGACATCCCTGCCCGCCGATCACCCCTTGCGCATGGATGCCGCCAAACGCTATCCGCTGATCCCGAAACCTTTCACAGCCGAAGATCTGGCCGCCTTCATGAACATGGACCCGCCCGCATGACCAAACCGCTTGTCACGATCCTGGATGACGAACCCGAAATCCGCCACATGCTGGCCGATGCCCTGCAAGAGGCCGGTTTCAAAACTGCCACATTCGCCCGCGCCACGGAATTCGAAGCCTCGCTGAAATCCTCGTCCCCCGATGTCTGCCTTGTCGATCTGGGCCTGCCGGACAAAGATGGCCTTGCGCTAGTCCACCGTCTGGCACTGGAATCCGGTGCCTCGATCATCATCATATCGGGCCGCGCACAGGTGCAGGACCGCGTGACGGGGCTGGAACTGGGGGCCGACGATTACATCATCAAACCCTTTGATCCGGCCGAGGTCGTCGCCCGTGTCCGCGCCCGCCTGCGCAGCGGAAAAACCGGCACCAAATCCGCCAACCGCGCCCGTTTCGAGGGTTGGACGGCCCTGTTCGACAGCTATGTTCTGGTTGACAGCGAGGGCTTTGAGACCCCCTTCAGCCACGCCGAAGGCGAGGTGTTGCGTCTGTTTCTGGACAGTCCCAAGCGGCTGATCTCGCGTGCCCAGATGCAGGAAACCCTTGGCGGCACTGCGGGCGAAAGTTTTGATCGCGCAATGGACGTGCGCATCTCGCGCCTGCGCACCAAACTGCGCGAAGACCCCAAAAACCCCCGCCTGATCAAAACCATCTACGGGGCCGGCTACATCTTTCTGGGCGACGTGATCTGGGATTGACCTTCTTCTTTCCCCAAATACCTTCGGGGGGAATTGCCGTCAGGCAAGGGGGGCCGACAGCCCCCATCCCCGAGCGTCAGCGAGATATAGAGCGTTGCGTCAGCAACTCCGTTAAACAATCCCATTGGCACCCCGCCCCGCTTCCTCTACTGATTTTTCCTGACAGATATGCAGGAGAATCCCCATGACACACCTTTGGGTCCGGGCCGAGCAACGGCCGAATGAAGAACGCGTCGGCCTAACCCCCGAAGGGGCCAAGGCCCTGATCGACGCGGGCATCCGCGTCACTGTGGAAGAAAGCCATGTGCGCGCCATTCCGATTGACGGCTACATTGCCGCCGGTTGCGAAATTGCCGCGGAAAACACATGGCCCGATGCCCCGCCGGATGCGATCATTTTCGGCCTCAAGGAACTGCCCGAAGACGGCACCTCCCTGCCGCACCGCCACATCCTGTTCGGCCATGCCTACAAGGGCCAGCCAGCGGGGCAGATCCTGCTACAGCGGTTCAAGGCCTGTGGCGGCACCATGTATGATCTGGAATATCTGGTGGATGAGGATGGCCGCCGCATCGCCGCCTTTGGCTATTGGGCCGGTTTCGCCGGTGCCGCCGTTTCGCTGAAATGCTGGGCCGCGCAACAGCACGGCGAAATTTGCGGACCCGTTGGCGTTTACAAAGACAAAGATGCTCTGCTGGACGATCTGAAAACCACCCTTGACGCCACAGGCGCCCCGCGTCCCACCGCTATCGTCATCGGTGCCCTGGGCCGCGTTGGCTCGGGCGCATCCGACCTGTGTGCCGCGATGGATGTTGCCACCACCAAATGGGACATGGCCGAAACCGCCCATGGCGGCCCCTTCCCCGAAATCCTGCAACATGACGTGTTCGTCAACAGCATCTTTGCCAGCCCCGGCACGCCGGTCTTTGTGCCCGCATCCGCCAAAACCGATCCACGAAAACTGACCGTGATTGGCGATGTGGCCTGTGATCCCGACAGCGATTTTTCCCCGATCAAAGTATACGATCACACCACCACATGGGATGAACCCGCCCTGCGCGTGGCCGACAACCCGCCGCTGGATGTAACCGCCATCGACAACCTGCCCTCGATGCTACCGGTGGAATCGTCCGAAGATTACGCCGCGCAACTCTTGCCAAGCCTGCTGACCCTTGGCACTCTAGACACCGGAGTCTGGGGCCGTGCCAAGGCCACATTCGACACCCATATCGCCAAATTGTAAGGGATCACGACAATGACAATCCACTGGTGCGGCACCGGCCTATCCGCCATTCCCGGCCTGCGACGCCTTATAAAGGCAGGCCATGAAGTTACCGTCTGGAACCGCACGGTTGAAAAGGCCGAAGATGCCGTGGGTGACCTGACCCGCCGCATCAATGCCTTCACCATCGAGGCGCTGAGCGCCGAAGTGCAATCCGGCGATGTGGTGGTGTCCATGCTGCCCGGTGACTGGCACGTTCCGCTGGCCGAACTGTGCATTGAAAAAGGTGCGAATTTCGTTTCCTCCAGCTATATCGCGCCGGAAATGCATGCGCTGGATACCGCCGCGCGAGAGGCCGGAGTTGCACTGGTGAACGAAGTCGGTCTGGACCCAGGTATTGATCATCTGATGGCACACTGGCTGGTGGCCGATTACCTCGCCTCACCGGCCTATGACGTTCACAACCACATCTCGTTCATTTCCTATTGCGGCGGGGTGCCCAAACACCCCAACCCGTTCCGCTATAAATTCAGCTGGTCGCCGCTGGGGGTACTCAAGGCCCTGCGCTCGCCCTCCAAATCCATCCGCGACTACGCCCCGCTGGATGTCGCCCGCCCGTGGGACGCAATCACCAGTTACGCCGCCCCCCTGCCTCAACCGGAAACCTTCGAGGTATACCCGAACCGCGATTCCATCCCCTTCATGGCGCAATACCACTTTGACCCCGAGTGGCAGGTCAAGGAATTCGTGCGCGGCACCCTGCGCCTGAACGGCTGGGCCGATGCGTGGTCGGATGTATTCACCGAAATCGAAACAGCCTCGGACGCCCGCCTGAAAGAAATGTCCGATCAATTCTGGGCCGACAACGCCTATGGCGAGGATGACCCCGATCGCGTGATCATGTGCGTTGGCCTAAAGGCCGAAGCAAACGGCACCCCCGTTTACCATAAAACATATGTGATGGACGCCTACGGCGATGCGCGGGGCACCGCAATGGCGCGGCTGGTGTCGGTGCCGGTTTCACTGGCGGTCGAGGCCGTGCTGGACCGCCAGATCCCCGCCGGCGTATCAGCGGCACCGAGTGATCCCAAACTGGTGCAGAGTTGGCTGTCCGAAGCGGACCGGCTGGCGCAGCATTTGCTGGTGGTGGAGCATACCACTTAGGACCAGCACCCAACTGGGTTGACACCCTACTCCAACACCGGCAGGTAGAGTGCCAGTCAAAAATTGCCAGCAGCATGGAGCAGGAATGGAAAACCAACGGGTTGTGATGTGCATGAAATGGGGGCCGACCTATCCGGCCGCTTATGTCAATGTGCTGTATTCCGCCGTGAAAAAGCATCTGGACAAGCCCTTTCGTTTCGTCTGTCTGACGAATGAGTCCGAAGGGCTGAATGACGGAATTGAAAGCTATCCCATCCCTGATCTGAACCTGCCACAAGAACGCTATAACCACGGGGCATGGCCCAAACTGGCCGTGTTCAAACCCGATCTGTATGGTCTGAAAGGCACCTGTCTGTTCATTGATCTGGACACGGTCATCTGGAACAGCCTGGAACCGTTTTTCGAGGCCGAAGGGGATTTTCTGGCCATCGGTCTGAAATCAACATGGGATTGCAAACCCAAGCCGTGGATCATTGAAAAACGCAAGGCACTGCGCGCCAAACGCAAAGCCGCCAAAAGGGGCGAAGCCTTGCCCACTGTCAGCAGCACAATGGGCACCGGTATTTTCCGTTTCGAGCTGGGGCAATACGGCCATATCTACGAACGCTTCCTGCAGGATAAGCAGGCCGCATTTGCGGTTTATGGCAACGAACAGGAATTCGCCGAACATCAGCTGGTTTCGTGGAATTCGTGGCCTACCGGCAGCATCCTCAGCTTCAAGATGCACCTTCGCCGTCCGATCATTGTGGATTTGTTCCTGCCCCCCAAAACACCCCCGCCCGATGTGCCCGTCATCGCCTTCCACGGCGATCCGCGACCGATTGATCTGGTTCACAAGGGGCACAGCAGCATGCGTGAATTGCCCCATTACTGGCGGGCACCGGTGAAATGGGTGCGGGATTATTGGCTGGAGAACGGATATCCGGCGGATAAAATCTAGCCCCCTACAAAAACCCGTCTTCGACCTCTTCCACCGAATAGCCCAGCGCCTCTAGCCCGTCTTCCAAATAGTCGGGCAATAGCGGGATCGCCAGCAGGTAGGATTCGGTCGGGCTTCTGGCTTCGGCCTTGGCTGTCTGGATTGCTTCCTCCAGCTCCGCCGCATCAAAGGTTTCGCGCCCGATCCACATCACCGCCACCAGTGATGCCTGCTCGTCGCGGTTCATATCGGCGATATACTGCTTCAAAGACGCATCAAACGCCGCCTTGCCATCGCGTTCGCGGGCGCGGACAATGACACGGGCAATTTTATTGGTGCTGATTTGAAGCATTGGTGTTCCTATATGACGAGTCGTATGACAGTTTGCCCGAAAACCCGCCGTGGTCAAAGCCTAAAGCGACCAAGCGCCCAACCCATTCGCCCGTCGGCACCGACGGGCAGCGCCCGACCCTCCCCACGGGAGGGCGCTTTTGCAATGGATCAACGCATGTAAACGTTTTAATTCCCGCACAGACATCACACATACTCTTGCTGTAGTAACGCCCACCCAGGGTCGAGCACTGCCCTTTGTGCATCATTCAGTAGGTTTTCCAATCGGCACCACATTCGGCACATCCCCGTCCGTTTCCGGTGCCAGTTCCTCGAAATCGAAATTGTCCAGCCGTGCGGCGCGTTTGCCCGCCCGTTCTGCCGCCACCCCGATACCGTCCAGATCAGCGCGGGCCTGATTGAAGTGTGTATCCAGCTTGCCGACCCGTTCCACCACCATTTCCACATCGCGGTGCAACTGGCGCAGGGTTTTGCGGATCGCACCGGCCTGTTCCCGCATCCGCGCATCTTTCAGAATGGCGCGCATGGTGTTCAGCGTGGCCATGCAGGTGGTCGGTGAAACGATCCAGACCCGCGCCTCGAACCCCTCGCGCACCAGTTCGGGGAAATTGGCGTGGAGTTCGGCGTAAACCGCCTCGGATGGTAAAAACATCAGCGCCCCGTCTGCGGTTTCTCCCTCCAGAATGTATTTCTCGGAGATCGCTTTGATATGCGCCTTGACCGAGGTACGCATCTTTTTCGCCGCCTCGTTGGCCTCCCAATCGTTGCTGGCG
>WFNH01000043.1 GCA_015488685.1 Marinosulfonomonas sp. | reverse complement strand
GCTAAAGGTCCGCAGCCTGATCTTCCAGACCGCTGCGGGCAACCCCGCCGTTGGCCCCCTGACCGAAACCCTGAAATGGGGCGAACCGGCCTACCTGACCGAAGAAACCAAATCAGGCTCGACCATCCGTATGGGCTGGAAGCCCGCAAATCCGGATCATGGCGTGCTGTTCTTCAACTGCAAAACCACGCTGGTCGACACCATGCGAGATATTTACCCCGATACGTTCACCTATCAGGGCACCCGTGCGGTGCTTTTCCGCCTTGATCAACCGCTACCAAATGACGCTCTGGCGCATAG
The DNA here is from genome assembly GCA_015488685.1 of Marinosulfonomonas sp. Taxonomy (GTDB): domain Bacteria; phylum Pseudomonadota; class Alphaproteobacteria; order Rhodobacterales; family Rhodobacteraceae; genus Profundibacter. The sequence goes on along the minus strand of WFNH01000043.1, from coordinate 11,349 downwards.
CATCGAAATGGCGCTAACATATCACCGCAACAAACGGTAAAGACCAACACATGACAAACCCCAACGAATCCGTCGCCCTGATCACCGGCGCCTCGCGCGGCCTTGGCTTTGCCCTGGCCGAGGCCTTGGCCCCCGAATACCACATCGTCGCCGTGGCCCGCACGGTTGGCGGGCTGGAGGATCTGGATGACCGGATCAAGGCCAAGGGCGGGGCCGCAACTCTGGCCCCGATGGACATCACACAGGACGCCGCCATGCAGCACCTGTGCCGCTCGATCCATGATCGCTGGGGCGGGGTGAAACTGTGGATCCATACCGCGTTCCACGACACCCAACTGTCCCCCGCCGATCATATCGACGCCAAGGACTGGGACAAGGCCATCGCGCTGAATGTGCGTGCCACCGGCATCATGATCACCTATGTCGCGCCCCTGCTGGGCCGTGATGGCACGGCGCTGTTCTTTGATGACCCGTCCACCAGCGGTGCGAAGTTCTTTGGCGCTTATGGCGCGACCAAAGCCGCACAAATCGCGCTGGCCCGCAGTTGGCAGGCCGAAACCACCAAAAACGGCCCCCGCGTGCATATCGCAACACCAAAACCCATGCCCACCGCCCTGCGCGCGCGCTTTTACCCCGGCGAGGATCGCAGCCCTCTGGCTGATCCCCATGACGAAGCCGCGCGGATACTGGCCGAACTATAGGTTTCTTCCAAATGGCCATGGGCTTCGCCCGTTTTCACCTAAAACGCTCCCCCAGAGCGTTTTCAAGACGGTTCAAACTCCGCGCCGCAGGCATAGAATCTTTTCTGCCACAGCGCAGGGACAAACACAGCAGCCGCTTTACCGCGCCTGCGCCTTGCCCTATTGAATCTACAGGGTAACAAAGGCAAACCAACCATGCGTATTCTGATTACAAATGACGACGGCATCAACGCCCCCGGCTTGCTGACCATGATGGCTATTGCCAGCGAAATCGCCGGACCGGATGGCGAAGTCTGGACCGTAGCCCCCGCCTTCGAGCAATCGGGCGTGTCGCACTGCATTTCCTACACCCGGCCAATGATGATCGCACAACTGGCCGAACGCCGCTTTGCCGCCGAAGGCTCGCCTGCCGATTGCGTGCTGGCCGGTCTGCATGACGTGATGAAAGACAACCCGCCAGATCTGGTGCTATCCGGCGTGAACCGTGGCAACAACGCTGCCGAAAACACGCTTTATTCCGGCACCATCGGCGGCGCACTGGAAGCCGCGCTTCAGGGCCTGCCCGCGATTGCATTGTCGCAATACCTTGGGCCACAAACCGCCGATCTGGACGATCCATTCAATGCAGCTGCTGTTCACGGTGCCGCCACCGTGCGCGCCATTCTGGACAACACACCGGAACAGAACGGTGATTACCGCCTGTTTCACAGCGTTAACTTCCCGCCCATCGCCGCCGCCGATGTCAAGGGCATGAAAGCCACCGTTCAGGGCTATCGGCGCGATGTGAATTTCAGTGTCGAGCCGCATTTCGGCCCCTCGGGGCGCAAATTCCTGTGGGTGCGCGGCGGCAGCCAGCAAACCCCGACCGAAGCAGGTAGCGATGTCGCCGCCTGTCTGGACGGCTATATCTCGATCACCCCGATGCGGGCCGATCTGACATCCCATGACGATGTAGCAACCCTGCAAGGCGCCCTAAGAAAATGAAGGATGCCGAACGCAAAATGCAATTCCTTTTTGCCTTGCGTTCCAAGGGGGTAACAGATGCACGCGTGCTGTCGGCGATGGAAAAAATCGACCGTGGCGCGTTCATCAAAGGCCTGTTCGAGGCCCGCACCTACGAGGACATGCCCCTGCCGATCACTTGTGGCCAGACCATCAGCCAGCCATCAGTCGTCGGCATCATGACACAGGCCCTGAAGGTACAACCGCGTGACAAGGTGCTGGAGGTTGGCACCGGCTCGGGCTATCAGGCCGCGATCCTTAGCCAACTGGCCCGCAGGGTTTATACAGTGGATCGTTACAGCCGTCTGGTGCGCGACGCCGAGGCGGTTTTCCGCGGACTGGATCTGACCAATATCACCGCCATCACCACCGATGGCAGCCATGGTTTGCCTGATCAGGCCCCTTTTGACCGTATCATCGTTACCGCAGCCGCCGAGGATCCCCCCGGTCCCCTCTTGGCGCAAATGAAAATTGGCGGTATCATGGTTTTACCCGTGGGTCAGGAACAAGCAGTGCAAAGCCTGATAAAGGTGGTGCGCCATGAAACAGGCTATGACTATGAAGAACTAAGACCCGTGCGTTTCGTGCCCCTGCTGGAAGGTCTGGGCAAGGAATAAAACAGAGCAATAACAGGCCCGACAAACGGGCCGCGGTATTTGAGGAACGAGCAAATGGCAAAACGCCAAACCCCTATGATGCGGGCCTTATTGACAGGTGTGGCCTTAACAATGGCAGGCACCCTTTCGGGCTGTAGCAATTTCGACTTTGATCTACGCAACAATTTTGGCAATGCGCCCGATACCTCCAGCGCGGCACGCCAAGCCACAGCGCCCCGCCCTCCGGCGGATGATCGCGGCGTGATTTCCTATCCCAATTATCAGGTCGCCGTGGCGCGGCGGGGCGATACCTTGACCCGCGTCGCCAACCGCCTTGGCCTGGAACCGGCTGAACTGGCCCGTTACAATGGCATGTCTGCGGATACGCAACTTCGTCCTGATGAAATAATCGCCCTACCCCGCCGCGTGACCGAACCATCGCCGGCAACCGGCGCCGTTACCACCGGCCCACTGCAACCTGAACCCGTTGACATCACCACTCTTGCCGGCGGCGCGATTGAACGGGCGGGTGGAAAACCGGTCAATGGGAACACCAATGCCCCTTCCGGTGTTGAACCGATCCGCCATAAGGTCGAACGCGGCGAAACCGCTTACTCGATCTCGCGGCTTTATAATGTTTCGGTACGATCACTCGCGGAATGGAATGGTCTTGGCAGCAATCTGGCGGTGCGTGAAGGGCAATATCTTCTGATACCTGTCGCAAAAAGTCCTCCCCCCTCCAACGAAGACGTGACCGCACCGGGTCAGGGCACGCCGGTTCCGGTGCCACCAAGTTCGACCAAACCCCTGCCCGCCGAAAAACCGGCAGCGGCCAAACCGGCAACGCCTGCCTCGCCGAACCTGGGCGGCGGCAAACCCGCAGCCGCCAGCAATGCGCGGCTGCTGTATCCGGTACAGGGCAACATCATTCGCGCCTATTCGACCAAGAGCGACGGAATTGACATCGCCGCCAAAGCAGGCGCACCGGTGATTGCCGCCGATGCAGGCACTGTGGCCGCGATAACGCGCGATACAGATCAGGTGCCGATCCTTGTGATCCGGCACAAAGGCAACCTGCTGACGATCTATGCCAACATAGACAAGATCACGGTGAAAAAAGGCGACCGCGTGCGTCGGGGGCAAGCCATCGCCAAGGTGCGCGCCGCCAATCCGGCATTCGTGCATTTCGAAGTACGCAAGGATTTCGACAGCGTCGATCCGATGCCCTATCTGAAATAACAAAAGGCGGGCGTTTCGCTTATAGGGAAACGCCCGTTCGTCCCGCCAGATCGGTGAAATACTGCCACGCCACACGGCCGGATCGGCTGCCGCGTGTTGCCGCCCATTCGATCGCTTCGGCGCGCAGGGTTTCGGCATCAATCGTCACGCCATAGGCCGCACAATACCCCTGAATCATCGCCAGATATTCGTCTTGCGTGCAGGCATGGAACCCCAGCCACAGACCAAAGCGGTCCGACAGGGACACCTTTTCCTCGACCGCCTCGGACGGGTTGATGGCCGAGCTGCGCTCGTTTTCGATCATGTCGCGCGGCATCAGGTGTCGCCGGTTCGAGGTGGCATAGAACACCACATTTTCAGGCCGCCCGATCACCCCGCCATCCAGCACCGCCTTTAGCGATTTATAGTGCTCGTCATCATGAGAAAACGACAGATCATCGCAAAACAGCAGAAACCGTTCCTCCGTGCCCCGCAGCAGCGCCAACAGCCGGCCGATGCTGGGCAAATCCTCGCGCTGGACCTCGACGATCTTCAAGCCCAGCCCCTGTTCCAGAACCGCTGCATGAATCGCCTTGACCAGTGACGATTTCCCCATCCCGCGCGCCCCCCATAACAGGGCGTTATTGGCAGGCAGGCCACGGGCAAATTGCAGCGTGTTTTCCAGCAGCGTGTCGCGCGCACGATCCACACCGACCAGCAGGTCCAGAGCAATGCGGTTCACCTTATCAACAGGTTTCAGATGGTCGGGGTCCACCTGCCAGACAAAGGCGTCAGCGGCGCTGAAATCAGGGGCTTTGGCGGGCTTGGGGCTTATCCGCTCCAATGCCGCAGCAATCCGTTTCAGCGCCTTGCTGCTCATTTGTCGTCTTCTTTGAAATAGCCCTCTTCCTCGGCTTCGTCCTCATCGAACTCGTCCATCAGCGGGTCTTCTTCTTCGGTTTCTTCCTCGTCATCTTCGTCATCATCATCAAACCACAGCCCTTCGGCCCGCAGTTTAGCCTCGCGCTTGCGTTCGACATAGGCAACCAGATGGATTGAAACTTCGTACAACCCGAACACCACCGTAAACAAAACCAGCTGGGTGATGACATCCGGCGGGGTCACGATTGCTGCTAGTGTAAGAATGCCGACAATCGCGTATTTACGCACGCCGCGCAGACCCTTGGCACTGACCAGACCGGCCTTGCCCATCAAGGTCAACAGCACCGGCAACTGGAAACACAACCCGAAGGCCACCATCATTTTCAATGTAATATCAAGGGTTTCGTTAACTTTCCCCTGAAAAACGATCTGCACACCTGTATCGGTCGGAACCACACCATCCTCTGGCTGGAAGGCGGTAAAGACCGATGACGCATCGGCAAAGCCAAGGAAAAACTTCATCGCCATCGGAATGACAATATAATGCGAAAACGCAGCCCCCAGAATGAACAGCGCAGGTGATGCGACAATAAACGGTAAAAACGCGCTTTTCTCGTTTTTATACAGGCCCGGCGCCACGAAACGCCACATCTGGTAAGCAATCACAGGAAAGGACAGGCCCAGCCCGAACACCATCGAAATTCGGATCAGGGTAAAGAAATATTCCTGCGGGGCTGTGAACTGCATCACCGGATTGGGATCGCCCAAGGCCCGCATGGTTTTTTCGATCGGATCCAACAGGAAATCAAGGATCGGGCTGCCAAAGGAAAAGCAGATCACCATACCGATGATAAATGCGATCACCGAATAGATAATGCGGTTGCGCAATTCTGCCAGATGCTCGATCAGCGGGGCTGTGGAGTTTTCAACCTCGTCGGTCATGCTTTGTCACCTGATTTGGGTTTCGGTTTTGCGGCGGCTTTGGGCTTGGGCTTGGCTGCCGCTTTAGGCTTGGCCGTTTTGGGCTTTGCCGCTGCCTTGGCTTTGGGTTTAGCGGCGGCTTTTGCCCTTGGCTTGGCTGGCGCTTTGGTCTTTGGCTTGGTAGCGGGTTTTGCAGCTGTTTTCCCGTCTTTCGCCTTCGTCGTCGCGGCGTGCATTTTCTTGGCTGCTTCCGTGCGCTCTTTGACCAAAGCGGCCTTTTGCGCCTTTTCGGCAGCTTTGGTTTCGGCGGCTTTGGCCTTTGCCTCGGGCGTCATCGGATCCCAGTTTTCGAACTTGGTCGCCACCTCGTCCAGTGCATTCAGTCCCAGCGCCTTTTTCGAGGTTGCCTTTTTCAGATCATCCGCCACGTCCTTGACACCAGCGGAATCCGCCGCCTCGTTCATCGCCGATTGAAAATCGCGCGCCATCGCTTTGGCCTTGCCGGTAAAACGGCCCAGAGTGCGAAACATTCCGGGCAGGTCTTTTGGCCCTACCACGACCAGCATCACGATGCCAATGACCAATAGTTCGGTCCAGCCGATGTCAAACATATGCGATCCGCCTTTTCAACAGAAACAGGAAAGGGGCGATTACGCCTCGTCTTTATCTTTCTCGTCTTCCGGGGTCACGTCTTTGGCGGCAACAGCGGAATCTTCCAGCTCTTGTTTGCCTTCGCTCACGCCTTTTTTGAACGACGAGATGCCCTTGCCAACTTCGCCCATCAAGGACGAGATTTTGCCGCGCCCGAACAGAACCAGCACCACAACGGCGATCAACAGAAGGCCCGGCAGGCCAATATTATTCAGCATAGTCTTCTCCTATGTCAGGATATCCGGCAGGGGCCGGACAGGAATTTCACCCCCTGTGTTTATTGCCTTGGATCAGAAGATCAAAGGCCAAATTCGCCGCATTTCGCGGGTTTTTTGCGGGTTTTGCGCCGCCATAATGTCAACTGTCAGGTTTTTGTCAGTTGTGCGGGGCGGAATTTGCCGAATCATATGCGAATCCGGTTGCGGGTGCTTGACCTTGGCGGCTGCGTCACCGAGTTTGCCCTATGAGCCGCAAAGACCGCCTTTTTGAAATGATCCAGATCCTGCGTGACGGGCGGCTGCACCGTGCGCAGGACATGGCCGCGCGGCTGGGTGTTTCGGTGCGCACGATCTACCGCGATATGGACAAGCTGATTGCGTCAGGCGTGCCGGTCGAGGGGGAACGCGGGCTGGGTTATAGCATGACCGCGCCGATCACCCTGCCGCCGCTGAACCTGACCATGACCGAGCTGGAGGCATTTCATCTGGGTATGGATGTGGTTGCGAAATCGAACGATTCAGAACTGGCAGAAGCCGCCAAATCATTGATTGCAAAGGTAGATATCGTGCTGCCCGAAGATCGGGATGCACCAGCTCTGGGGTGGGGGTTTGCCGCCAACCCGCTGGAGGATGCGGCCAAGGGGTTCAAATACATGCCCACCCTGCGCGCGGCGATCCGGATGCGGCACAAGGTGCAGCTAGGGTATCGCAACGAGGCAGGCGAAATGACCGAACGGGTGGTGCGCCCGTTGCAACTGGAATACTGGGGGCGGGTCTGGACGGTGATTGCATGGTGCGAGATGCGCGCGGATTTTCGGGTGCTGCGGGTGGACAGGATGCGGGATGTGGCTGTGTTGCCGTCGCAGTTTGGCGATGATGTGGGCACGACGCTGTCGGATTATCTGGAAGGGTTGGGGGAATAGGTTGTGCCGCGCTGACGCGCGTCACCCCTTGCGCCCCTGACGGGGCGCAAGGAGCCTTCGGCGAAGGTATTTGGGAAAAGAAGAAGCTTAAAGCCCCGCCGCTTTGCGCAGCATATTCAGGGCGACTAGGATCAGGAAGGCCGCAAAGACACGTTTTAGCGGTTTGGGGTCCATCATATGCGCCAGCTTAACGCCGTAGGGCGCAGTGATCAGGGTCATGGATATGGTCAGCACAAAGGCCGGCAGGTTGACCGCGCCGATGGTATAGGGCGGTTTGACACCGGCGGGGATGTCCAGCATCAAAAAGCCGATCACCGAGGGGACCGCGATCAACACGCCCAGACCGGCCGCTGTGGCGACGGCGCGGTGGATGGGGGTGTTATAGAGGCTCATCAACGGCACCCCGAACGACCCGCCGCCGATTCCCATCAACACCGACATAAAGCCGAGGATCGGCGACAAGATGGCCCGCCGTATGCCGGTTGGCATGGCATCGCCCAGCCGCCAGTGGTTGCGGCCAAAGGCAAGGTAAAGCCCGATAGTAATGCCCAGCACGCCAAAGATGCCTTGCAACACAACCGAACGCAGCGCGGCAGCGATCAGCACGCCAAGGGCTGCGCCAACCACGATACCGGGGGCAAAGCCACGCAGGATGTCCCAATCCACCGCGCCCTTTTTGTTGTGGCTTGTGACCGAGCGCAGCGAGGTGACGATGATGGTGGCCAGAGACGTGGCCAGACAGATTTGCATCAACTGGTCACTGCCGTAGCCAAGCGCCGTAAAGATATAGAAATAGGCCGGCACAAGGATGATACCGCCACCAACCCCCAGCAACCCGGCCACCACACCGGCAAAGGCACCCGTCGCCAGCAGAAGGGCGACCATTGGCAGAAGGGTGTTCATTTCGGGCATATCAGGCGCTCTCGGTTATTTCGGGGCGATCCTGCACATGTTGCAGGGCGGCGTCCAGCACTTCCAGCCCCGCGCCGTCCTTATGAGCGCCCTCGGACAGGGTGCGCCGCCAGCCGCGTGCGCCGGGGCGGCCCGCGAACAGGCCCAGCATATGACGGGTAATCTGGTTCAGACGCCCCCCTTCGGCCAGATGGCGGACGATATAGGGGCGCATTTCCTGAACCACCTGAAAGGTGGTTTTACGCCCTGCCCCGCCAAAGATTTCCTGATCTGCCCCCAACAAAACCGCGTCCGGCGTATGATATGCCGCGCGGCCGATCATCACCCCGTCCAGCCCTGCGTCCAGAAACCCGCGCGCCTGATCCAGCGTGGTGATACCGCCATTGACCGAAATATGCAGATCGGGGAAATCGCGTTTCATTTGCAGCACCAGATCGTAATCCAGCGACGGCACATCGCGGTTTTCCCTGGGGCTGAGGCCCTGCAACCACGCTTTGCGGGCATGGATGGTAAAGCGGGTGACGCCAGCGGCGCGGACGGTTTCAAGGAAGGCGGGCAGGATGTCGCGTGGTTCCTGATTATCTACCCCGATGCGGCATTTGACGGTGACTTCAACATCCGAGGCGGCGATCATTTCGGCGCAACACTCGGACACCAGCGCGGGGTTTTTCATCAGAACCGCGCCAAAGCTGCCCGATTGCACCCGATCCGAGGGGCAACCGATGTTCAGGTTCACCTCGTCATAGCCCTCGTCATTGCAAATACGGGTGGCGGCGGCCAGTTCCTCTGGATCAGAGCCTCCCAGTTGCACGGCCACGGGGTGTTCCGCGGGATCAAACCGCAACAAATGCCGCGCCTTGCCGCGCACCAGTGCGGGGGATGTGACCATTTCGGTATAGAGCAACGCACGGGCCGACATCAGCCGGTGCAGAGTGCGGCAATGGCGATCGGTCCAGTCCATCATCGGGGCGACGGACAGGCGGGATGCGGCGCGGAGGTTGGTTGCTTGGCTCATACGGTCTGTTTACGGGGCGGGGATAAAAGATTCCATGCCTGCGGCGCGGATATTTGGGCGAAAAAGAAACGGGGCGGGCGGGGCTATCCGGACAATTCCTCGAGCGCCTGATGCTGTGACAGGAATACCTGTCCGGTTAACTCGTCCAGCAGATCGGTGCGTTTGAGGCGGTCCATGACAGGCCCCTTCACCTCGGACAGGTGCAGTTTGAGACCAAGGCTGTGCAGACGGTGGTTGATGGCCTCGATCGATTCCAATGCGCTGGTGTCGATTTCGTTCACCGCCGGACACATCAGCACCACATGGCGCAGGTCTTTATCGCCGGTCACGCGGTCAAGGATGTAATCCTCCAGATACCGCGCGTTGGCGAAATACAGGCTTTCGTCGATGCGGATGGTCAGGATGTGCGGCGTGGTTTCCACCGTATGACGCAGGATATTGCGAAAATGCTCGGTGCCCGGCACGCGGCCGACCTCGGCCACATGCGGGCGCGAGGTTTTGTAGAGGAACAGCGCCAGCGACAGTAGCACGCCTGCGGTGACGCCGATCTTAACGCCAAAGCCGAGGGTGGCCAGCAAGGTGACGGCGACGGCCAGAAAATCGGTTTTGGAATAGGCCCATGTTTTACGCAGCATCGACAGGTCCAGCAGCGACAGCACCGCAACAAAGATGATCGAGGACAGCGCCGCCTTTGGCAGATAATACAGCGCGGGCGTCAGGAACAGGGCGGCCAGCAGGATACCGATGGCGGTCATGCCCCCAGCCGCAGGAGTGCGGGCACCGGAATCGAAATTCACCACCGAGCGGGAAAAACCGCCGGTCACCGGAAACCCGCCGGATATGGCCGAAGCGATATTGGCGGCCCCCAAACCGATCAGCTCCTGATCCGGTATGATGCGTTGGCGGCGACGCGCGGCCAGCGTTTGACCAACCGACACGGATTCAACAAAACCGATGATCGACAGCAGAATGGCCGACACCAACAGGTTCCCCCAGATTTCCGCATCAAAGACCGGCATCGTCAGGGGCGGGATACCGTGGGGGAGTTTACCCACAATCGACACGCCATGTTGGTCCAGATGCAGCGCCCAAACGGCAAAGGTTGTGGTGGTTACCACCACCAGCGGGCCGGTTTTGGACAGGATTGCAACCAGTCGCACCGGCAGGCCCGTGCGGTTCAGCAAGGGTTTTAGTCCTTTGCGTGACCAGATTAAAAATCCGACACAAGCCGCTGAAATCGCAAGGGTAACCGGATTGGCTTGGGGGATATTACGGATCAATGCACCGCCAAGAGTGATCATATCGCTGCCACTGGCCTTGATTCCCAGCAGATGTTTTATCTGACTTGTGGCAATCAGGATAATCGCGGCGGCCATGAAGCCAGCAATCACCGGATGGCTAAGGAAATTCGCAAGGAACCCCAGCCGCAGCACCCCCATCAGCAACAGGATCAGCCCCGACATGAAGGTCAGCACAATCGCGGCTGTGACATATTCTGCTGTGCCCGACAGGGCCATTTGCCCCAACGCCGTAGCCGTCATCAGTGAAATAATTGCCACTGGTCCCACAGCCAGCACCCGGCTGGTGCCGAACACCGCATAGGCAATCAGCGGCAGGATTGATGCATACAGCCCCATTTCCGGCGGCAGCCCCGAAAGCAAAGCATAGGCCAGTGATTGCGGAATCAGCATGATCGTGACGATGACCGCCGCCACACCATCGCCTGTCAGATCGTCGCGGGAATATTGGCTGCCCCAGTCCAGAATGGGCAGGTAGCGGCGCAAGGGCGCTGGGATCGACAGACGTTTCATCGGGTCAATCGACGTGGATCAAGGCGGACATATCGTATCCGGCTGCCGCAGCAGAGGCCAGAATATCGGCATCCTCCATTTCGCCCAGCATCATCAGTGACCAGATCACCGTGCAGCGGGTGCCCGTGCGACAATAGGCAAACACGGGCTTTGGCGCATTTTCTAGCGCCTTGCGGGTCTGGATCGCATGGGGCATTGCAGCCCTGCCCGACACGGCAGGTATGTTGAAAAATTCAAACCCCATATCGCGGGCGGCGGACTCGATCTCGGATACGTCGGTCTGTCCTGCTTCCTCGCCATCCGGCCGGTTGCAAATCAGGGTGCGGTATCCCGCCTCCCAAATGGCAGGTAGATCCTCGACCGTGATCTGCGGGCTGACCGCGAAATCATCCGAAAGACGCCGTATTTCCATGCTTGTTCTATCCCTTTGTAGAGTGGCAGTCCGATGTTTTCCCGAACTTGTTGCCTGTTCATAGTTTATTTATCGGCACCTTTAAAT
>WFNH01000042.1 GCA_015488685.1 Marinosulfonomonas sp. | reverse complement strand
TGGGCGATGTGCCCCTGTGTGGCGGCTGCGGCGCCAAGGTGGCCCCTGCCGATCTGCAAACCGTGCTGCAAACCCTGCCCGCCACTATGCGCAAGGATGTGCTGTCCGGCCCCGGCGATGACGCTGCGGTGCTGGCCTGTGGCGATGGCCAGCAGGTGCTGACCACCGACCATCTGCGCGCCTTTGTCAGCGATCACTACCGCATGGCGCGGATCACTGCCATTCACGCGATGGGCGACATCTGGGCGATGGGGGCCAAACCGCAAGCGGCGCTGGCCAGCATTATCCTGCCCCGTATGGGGGCTAAACTACAGGCCGAAACCCTGCGCGAAATCATGCAGGCGGCGACTGAAACCTTTGGTGCCGCCGGTGCCGAAGTGGTGGGGGGACACAGTAGTCAGGGGGCGGAACTGACCATCGGGTTTTCCGTCACCGGCCTTGCGGGGAAACGCACCATTTCCAACAGTGGCGCGCAGGCGGGCGATGTTTTGATCCTGACCAAACCGATTGGCACCGGCACCATTCTGGCCGCCGAAATGCGCCTGTTGGCCGAAGGGGGCTGGGTTGAGGCCGCCTACCGGATGATGGAACATCCGCTGGATACAGCCGCCGGTATTCTGGCCCCTGTGGCCCACGCGATGACCGACATCACCGGCTTTGGGCTGGCGGGGCATCTGGATACGATGCTGAAGGGATCAGGTGTCGGGGCAACCCTGAATTTGGCCGATGTTCCCCTGCTGGACGGGGCGGCAACGCTGGCCGATCAGGGTGTGCGGTCAACAATCTGGGCGGCGAACCGTGCGGCGGTGCAGATGCAGGCAGAGATGAAATCAGCGCAGGAAATCCTGCTGTTCGATCCGCAAACGGCGGGTGGTCTGTTGGCGGCGGTTCCGGCGGCACAGGCGCAAACGATCCTTGCAAAACTATTGGACGCAGGCGAACCCGCCGTGATCATTGGCGAAGTAACGGACGGCAGCGGGATAACGCTGGCTTAGCCCAGCAATCCCGCAATCCGGTCTGCCACATCTTCCAGATCATCCGGCCCCAACCCCGTGACAGGTAACTGTGTGATGTCGTCCGTGCGGGTGCGGGCCTTGCCATAGCGGGCATCATAATGCAGCGCCATCAATTCGCTTGCCAGTTGCTCCATATCACCGGATGCGGCCAGCGCATGCCAGTCCTCAATCCGCTCGGCCGGATGATAGGGGCGCAACCTGTCCAGCGTTTCGGTCAGTCGCGCGGTATCCTCGATCATATCGCGGTAAGCTGTCACCAGATACTTTGCCCGCGCCTCCAGCGGTGCCTGAACCTCAAGCCGTGGCGCGTTCTTCATCGCCGCCCACAGCACCGGCGGCACGATCCGCTCGCCCACCTTGGAGCTCTCGGCCTCGATCACCACGGGCCGTGATGGATCAATCCCAAGGATTACCTGTGCCAAGGCCCCTTCGAACGCCTTTTGCGACGGTTGCCCACCCGCCATCGCGCCAAACAGTGAACCGCGATGGTTGGCCAATCCTTCCAGATCAATCACCTGAACACCACGTGTTTGTAACAGCGCCAAAATCTCGGTCTTGGCGCTGCCGGTGTTGCCGTCCAGCAGGGTGACGGGGGCGGTAAAGGGGGTGTCATAAACCGCCTGTTTTACCAGCCGCCGGTAACTGCGATAGCCGCCCTCAACCACTTTGGCCTGCCAGCCGACCTGCTTCAGAATGGTGGTGAACGATCCCGACCGTTGCCCGCCGCGCCAGCAGTAGACCAGCGGTTTCCAGCCCTTGGGGTGATCCATCAAATGATCTTCGATATGCTTTGCCGCGTTGCGGGCAACCAGTGCCGCGCCGATCTTGCGGGCCTCGAACGGATTGTCCTGAACATAAATCGTGCCCACCCGCGCGCGTTCGTCGTTATCCAGAACCGGCAGGTTTATCGCGCCGGGGATGTGGTCTTCGGCATATTCCGCAGGTGAACGCACGTCGATAACTGTATCAAACGGCAGGGTGGCTAAATCGGAAAGGCTGTTCAACTGGAAAGGCATGAGTGCGGTTTACGCCTGTTGGCGGATGGGGAAAAGGGCTAATCAGCCGCAACAGGGATGCGCGTTTTCCTATTCCCGACAGACGGTCACTGGTGTAGAGCAATCCCTAAACCGCGAATTATTGGAGAAGCCGCATGTCAAATGATCAGCTGGAAACCATCATCGAGGCCGCGTGGGACGCCCGCGACACCATCACCCCCGCCACCACAGGCGAGGTTCGCGAGGCGATTGAGGACACGCTAAACGCATTGGACAGCGGCAAATTGCGGGTGGCCGAAAAGCAGGCCGATGGCAGTTGGCATGTAAACCAGTGGGCCAAAAAGGCGGTGCTGCTGGGGTTTCGCATCAAGGATATGGAACCGATGGAAGGCGGCCCGCAAGGGTCCGGCTGGTGGGACAAGGTAGACAGCAAGTTCAAGGGCTGGGGCGCGAACCAGTGGGCGGCGGCGGGGTTCCGCGCGGTGCCCGGCGCGATTGCCCGAAAATCGGCCTTCATCGCCCCCGGTGTGGTCCTGATGCCATCCTTTGTGAACCTTGGCGCCTATGTGGACGAGGGCACGATGGTGGACACATGGGCCTCGGTCGGGTCCTGCGCGCAGATCGGCAAGAACGTGCATCTGTCCGGCGGTGTGGGGATTGGCGGGGTTCTGGAACCCATGCAGGCCGGTCCGACCATCATCGAGGACAACTGTTTCATCGGTGCGCGCTCCGAAGTGGTCGAGGGCTGTATCGTCCGCGAAGGCTCGGTTCTGGGGATGGGTGTTTACATCGGCCAGTCGACCAAGATCGTCGATCGCGAAACCGGCGAAGTAATGTATGGCGAAGTGCCGCCCTATTCAGTTGTGGTGGCGGGCAACATGCCGACCAAGAACAACATCAGCCTCTATTGCGCGGTGATTGTGAAACGTGTGGACGAGCGGACACGCTCCAAGACTGGCATTAACGAGTTACTGCGGGATTGATGCAAAATGCGACGATTCAACCGGTGGCCGAAACTTCAGTTGCTACATGATTTAAGAGCCGTCGCATTAAGCTGTAAATCTGCCCTACCGCGCATTGCCAAGCTTGCCGAGCAAGATGATATTTCGGCCGTTGAAGCCATTTTGATTTCGTCACTAGACAACCCATGCTTGGGCTTGCCTAGTGATAATAGGTACGAAGAGGCTCAACGAGCGCTACTGATTGCCGCCTACCAAGTTGACGAAGACACCCAAGCATCCACATTTGCGATTGCGTTTCTTTTGGCCGATGTGTTCAATGGACAATCCGGTTTTGGAAGTATGGATCAGGGTTGGTCGGATTTAAATGTATTTATTCGAACTCTGCCGGCACCCCGTCGTGTAGTTTTTCTTCGTGCTTATTTAAGACTCCATCAACAATATATTCGCATTTTGGAAAACCCGCCGCTAGAAAATGAATTTGAAATATCTTCTCCGGAAAAGATTCTGGGGCCACTTCGAGAAATTGTGCGCAAAATGTCGAAGGTGGAAATGACAGCTATTTCACTTGCGGACTTTGGGCTGGACGAAAAAGAACACCTTGTGGCGTTGAAACAGGTTCTGGCTGATCCGCTATGCAAATTCCCTGAGGATGACCGCTGGTACCCTGCCGAAGTCATCCAATTGATAGGTCATACTCCTGGAACAGGCGCATTTGAAAAATGCACGGCCCTATTAATTATTGATGACATTATTCACAATGTGAAATGGGGCCAAATGTGTTTTCGGTGGTCTAGAAATGCACCTGACTACTTAATGCTTTCTGATTCAGTCAGAGAACCCATATTGCGAGGTATTCGATACATTTATGAGACCCAAGCGCACGGAAGTTGGGATCCATACTTTGACTGGCCGGATAGTAAAATAGAGAAATATGCTGTGGCTATTCCCTATTTTGACAAATATTAAGGTGCAAATAATGCATAGGTTTAAGTGTGCTTAAATGAAAAAGAAATCCCGCCAGCAGGTCTTTACCCTTTTGGTCGAAGTAGGTCGCAAGGATGGTGACGGTTTGCCCAAAGGCGCGACTGGTGCTGCGCTGATGGTTTATGCCAGCGGGGTGGACGAGGCCGAGGCGGTGCGCGAGACCGTGGCGATTCTGAAACAGGCCGATATGGCACCGCTGGATGTGACCGGCTATGGCACCTTGCAGGAGCGTCTGGAACAGGGCCACGACATCAGCGACGATGAAAAGGAGCTGATGCAGCGGGCGCTGGATGAAAATTCGGTGGTGGTGGCGCAGATGACTCCGTTTTTCGAGGATCAACATCCGGCAGGAAAAGGGCGCGAGAATTGAGCACTGTATTTCTGGACCTTGACGGCACCCTGACCGACCCCAAGATCGGCGTGACCAAATCATTTATCTACGCACTGGAAAAACTGGACCTGCCCGTGCCGCATATGGATGAACTGGACTGGGTGATCGGGCCATCCTTGATCGATAGTTTCACCCGTATGCAGGTGCCCGATCCGCAGGTGGCGATTGATCTGTATCGGGAACGCTATACCTCGGTTGGGTTGTTGGAAAACAGTCTCTATTCAGGCATTATTCCTGCGTTGGAACAATTGCAGGGCGCGGATTACCGGATGTGTCTGGCGACAGCCAAACCACATGCCTATGCCCGCAAGATCACGGCACATTTCGGGCTGGCCCCGTTTCTGGAACACGAGTTCGGCCCCGAGTTGGACGGCACCCGTAACAACAAGGGTGATCTGCTGGCCCATGCGCTGGAGCTGACCGGGATTGATCCCGCGCAATCGGTGATGGTGGGCGACCGCCACCACGATTACGACGCCGCCCGCGCGGTGGGGATGAAGGCCGTTGCGGTGACATGGGGCTATGGATCGGCCGAGGAATGGGGCACGGCGGATGTAGTGTGCAATGCGCCAGAAGATTTGCCTGCGGTGATTGCCGCAACTCTTGGCAAATGATCCAGCGGCTATTTTGGCCGAAGCCAGATTTTTTCGGCCCGCAGGTCCAGTGACACCACATAGCGGTTCAGGAAATCGGTGCCCAGATTGCCGTCATAGATGATGTCGTCAATTGTGACAGGAAGTGAAGGTATCATCTGTCCAGCGACTGTCAGATCAACGGCTGTCTTGGGTGATCCGTCCTGCACTTTTTCAGTCAAGAGCGCAGAATACCCGAGTTGATCGAGTGCATGCGGGGCCAGAATGGTTCCTGCGATATTGCCGCTATCCAGCAAAAACCACATGGGTTCGGGGTTGGCGGCAACTTCGACGAAGATAGTCAGCCCCCGCCCCGCCCCTTCCCGCTGCAGGGAAATATGACCGGGTTGTAATCCGCTGGTCCTTTTGGTTAGCGATGCCGCGGTTTCCAGAATGACCCTGTTTGCCGACCAATCCAGTGTCAGCCGGTCAATTCCCTTAAGCGAAGGTAACGCAAGTACGCCGTCGATTTCAGGCCAGTCTTTTGGCAGTAATGCGGCGATATCGAAAAAAGCAACAAACCCCTTGGTCGGTATATTTCCCAGTGTGAAAGGCATATTCCCGCATTGAGGTGATGCAATTTGCTCTCCACTCATGCGAAAGCCGGTGACGCGGCCATAGGGGTGACATCCCGTTTTTGAAACCAGTTCAGGCCCGATTACGCTCCAACCGCCACCTGTATCCAGCAGCATCCATGCCGGAATCCCCTGAATCTCGACCTGAACACGTTTCATGTCGCCGTGAATGGTTTCAAGCTGTAAACTGGTGGCGGCCTGTTGGCTGACCCCAGTGGATGGAGCCTGAGAAGTAAAGGCAATTGTAATCGCCAGCAGTATCTGGGCAGGGTTCATCTGATAGTACTTCCCGGGAATGGTGATTTGATCCCGCAACTCTAATTCCAGAGGCCATACAGGTCAAATTGCCGGAATAGCAGATTTCTTAACGGCTAATATTGCCAACCACCCTCGGTGAAACATCCCAGGGCTATTATTGCCCATGGTGCAAGAGCGCCAATCCTAAACCTTGGCCAAGGGGCAAACCAGTTCAAGGCGTGCTGCCAATTGTGCGCGCAAGTCGGTCAGACCCGTCAACCGCGCATCAATCTCGTCCAGCTTGCGGCGCAGAATGATTTCGACTTCGCTTGCGGGCAAACCACCAGCCGTGAGTGCGGGCAAATCCTTGCCAATTTCGGCAAGCGTGAACCCAAGGGCCTGCGCGGTTTTGATATATCCCACCAACTGCTCACTGCCTTCGGCAAAATCCCGGTATCCGTTGGCGCTGCGATCACTGCGCAGCAGGCCGCGGGCCTCGTACATGCGCAACGCATCGCGGCTAACACCTGTCATTTCCGCCAGTTTACCAATGCGCATAAAAACCTCTTGACCCTTGACTATAGTCCAAGGTGTAGCCTGCCCGAACTGTAATATCAAACGGAGCAGGAATATGTTGTGTTACAAGAATTATCTAAAGATCGTCCGTATCAGCGCATGGTACGATATTGTCATTTCCGTGGCCTTTGCGACACCATGGAGTTTCGCGCTGCTTATCGGAAGCCTGTCGCAATTGCACGATGGGTTGGGGTTGTCCGGTCAAATGCCGGTGGCGGGCATATATGAAACCCTGTTCGCAAACTTTTTCGGCACGGTTGTGGTGATATGGTCAATCGTCCGCCTGCGTCAAACATCGGTATTTTTGGGCCGGTTGGATGGCGTTGCAAGGTTGCTGTTTGCGGCGTGGCAGGTGAATGCCCTGATGTCAGGGGCAAGTAGCCTGATCACCGCATTTCTGGTGGTCGAACTGGTTTTCGGTGTCATTCAATGGTGGCCGGTGGCTAAGGATCCATCAGGGGGATGAGCCAAACCATTTGCGATATATTTCGTTATAAGTGCCATCTTCGCGCAGTCGCAGCAGGCTTTGGTTGATTGGCTCGGCCAAAGGTGATTCCGGTGGCAAGATGATGCCATAGTTTTCCCGCAGGAATACCGGCCCGACGACTTCTGCTGTGTCCCGCCCTTTGTTATTCGCATAATAGGCAAGAACCGGGGCGTCGAAAACCACGGCGTCCAGTTTCTTGCTTTCAAACGCTGCGAGCAATGTATTCAGATCATCATATGTTCTGTGGCGTACATCGCGTGTATCCAGATAGGCACTGGCGGTTGATCCAGATGTTGTGCCCACGGATTTTCCATGCAGGTCATTGACGGAATTAACCGAATTCTGAATGCCTGCAATTGTCAGGGTTGCGGTGATTTTGGCGACGACGATCGAAACAACAAACAGTGATGAAACCACCAAAAACACCCCGAACAGGCGCCCGAACGCTGACTTTGGAACGCGTTCTTCAAACCCGCCGTTGACTATCAGATTCAAAGCCCACCAGAAAGCCGGGAACATTGCCTTGCGGGCGGGCATGTTGAAGTATTCTTCTTTGCCATGTTCAAACCGCCACATCAGCATCCCGCCACCCAACAGGGCTGCAAAGGAAAGCGCAATCGCCAACAAAAGATCTTTGGACCATAATGCAGACCAGATTGAGGGCGTGTTGTTGGCATCGGAGTGCACCATGATTTGCAACCCGCCCTCGAAAATCGGGTGGGTGAAATCAAACCGGCTTTCGCGTTTTGCCGTGATCGAGATATTGGCAATCGCTGCGTCAGCCTGCCCTTTTTCGACCATATCCAGCATCTCTGGGAATGTGTCGGCGCGAATAATTTTCGAGTTCCGCCGCATATCGATCATCAACGCTTTCCACAGATCAATACTGAAGCCAACGCTTTCACCGTTCATTTCCATTGAAAATGGCGGGCGGGTCACAGTCGCGACGCGCAGTTCTTGAGCGGATGCAATTGTGGACACAACGCTGGCTATAAAAGCCAGAATCAACATAATTCGCATGATAGTTCCCCAGGTTCGTGCCTCTAATGCACTACGAGGTAACGAATCGCAATCCAAATTTTCCATTCCATGGCGTGACAGAATGATGCGCCTGACCGACCAAAAACAGGCCAAGGATTGCGGCCAATCCGGTATCCCTATATCGCTGGAGGCAAGCCAAGGAGAGACAAGATGAACAACCCGATTGATCCCGTCCAGTTAACCGCCGATTTACTGCGCTGCCCCTCTGTCACCCCGAACGAGGGTGGCGCACTGGTTTTGATGGAGAAACTGTTGTCGGATGCTGGTTTTACTTGCACCCGTGTGGATCGGGGTGATGTGTCCAATCTGTTCGCCCGTTGGGGCAAGCAGGGCAACGGCAAAACCTTTGGCTTTAACGGCCATACCGATGTGGTGCCTGTCGGGGACGAATCCGCCTGGACCCGTGGCCCGTTCAGTGGCGACATCGTGGATGGCTGGCTGTGGGGGCGCGGGGCGACCGATATGAAATCCGGCGTGGCCGCTTTTGCCGCCGCTGCGATTGATTTTGTGCGGGACACGCCGCCGGATGGCTCGATTGTGATGGCGATTACCGGTGATGAAGAAGGCGACGCGATAGACGGCACCGTGGCGCTGCTGGATTGGATGCAACAAAATGGCGAGCGGATGGATGCCTGTCTGGTGGGCGAACCCACCTGCCCCAATGAAATGGGCGAGATGATGAAGATCGGGCGGCGTGGTTCAATGACTGCCTATTTTACGGTGCGGGGCAAGCAGGGCCATTCCGCCTATCCCCACCGCGCCAACAACCCGCTGCCTGCAATGGCACGGCTGATCGACCGGCTGGCGGGGCATGAACTGGATCAGGGGACGGATCATTTTGATGCCTCGACGCTGGCTGTGACCACAATCGACACCGGCAATCCGGCGAATAACGTGATCCCTGCGGAAACCCGCGCGACGGTGAATATCCGGTTTAATGATTCACATAGTTCGGACAGCCTGACCGAATGGCTGCGGGCAGAAGCCGACAAGGCGGCGGCGGAATTCGGGGTGGAAATTGCGATGGAAACCAAAGTGTCCGGCGAAAGCTTCATCACCCCGCCCGGCGAATTGTCCGATCTGGTGGCGGCAGCGGTGCAGGCCGAAACTGGCGTCACGCCGGAATTGTCCACTTCGGGCGGTACGTCGGATGCACGGTTCGTCAAAAACCACTGTCCGGTGGTTGAATTCGGACTGGTCGGCAAAACCATGCATCAGGTGGATGAACGGGTCGAGATGGTGCAGATCGAACAGCTGAAATCCATCTACAGCCGGATTCTGCGCGACTATTTCGCATGACCCGCTGGATTGCCAAAACCTGTGATCTGGAAACCTGCCTGTTGCTGCGGCGCAAAGTGTTCATAGACGAACAAAACGTCCCCGAAGACGAAGAGATCGACACCTATGACGAAATCGCCATTCATCTGCTGGCATTCGAGGGCGACACACCGGTCGGCACCGCGCGGATCGTGGTGCAGGGCGAGGTTGGCAAAATCGGCCGCGTTTGTGTCCTGAAGGAATATCGCGGCATGGGGCTGGGCGCGGACCTGATCAATGCCGCGCTAGACCAGATGCGGGACTTGCCGGATGTGGCCATCGCCCGATTGGGTGCGCAAACCCATGCGCTGGGGTTCTATGAACGGTTGGGATTTGCCGCCTTTGGCGACGAATACATGGACGCCGGAATCCCGCATTTCGATATGGAGCGCGCGTTGTGAGGCGGCAAACCCTGATCGTGATGGTCAAGGAACCCCGCGCCGGACGGGTGAAAACGCGGCTGGGACGCGACATCGGTATGGTGCCCGCCGCATGGTGGTTTCGCCATTCGGTGCAACGGTTGTTGCGCAATGTGACTGATCCGCGCTGGGATCTTCTACTGGCGGTTTCACCGGATGCAGAAGGGATGCGCAGCCGCATTTGGCCCGAACATCTGCAACGCATCCCGCAGGGGCGCGGTGATTTGGGGCAACGCATGGCGCACCTTTTGGCCCTGCCGCAAAAGGGGTCGGTGGTGATTATTGGCGGCGATATTCCGGGTGTGCGGCGGCACCACATTGCCGATGCTTTTGCTAAATTGGGCAGGAATAGAGCCGTATTTGGCCCCGCAACCGATGGCGGTTACTGGCTGGTTGGCCTGAAACGCACCACCCCGCCGCCGCGCGAAATGTTCAAGGGTGTGCGCTGGTCTACCGAACATGCGCTGACTGATACGCTGGCGACAATGCCCGATTACGCTCCCGCATATGTAGCCACTTTGCAAGATGTTGATACTGCGGCTGACCTGTCCAAGATTGCCCCATGACGCCGCCGCGCGGGCGTGCTAGGCAAGCGGTATGAAACGTATTCCCACCAAAGAGGAAATCCTGACATGGATTTCCGATAACCCGACCCTAACCAGCAAACGCGACATCGCCCGTGCCTTTGGCATCAAGGGCGCCGCGCGGATTGACCTGAAACGCATCCTGAAAGAGCTGGAGTCCGAGGGCCACCTGCAAAAGCGCCACAAGACCTATCGCGACCCGGACAGCCTGCCGCCTGTTTCGGTGTTGCAGGTGATGGAACCCGACAGCCACGGCGATCTGTTTGCCCGACCCGTCGAATGGCATGGCGAGGCCAAGGAACCGCGCATCCTGCTGATGCTGAAATCATCCGATCCCGCGCTGGGTGCGAACGACCGCATCCTTGCCCGCCTGACCGAGGTCAAAGCCGAAGATCACCGCTATGAAGGGCGGTTGATCCGCAAAATAGGCTCTAATCCAATCCGTTTGCTGGGGATTTTCCGCAAGTATGCCGAAGGCGGGCGGATTATTCCGATCGACAAAGGCAGCGACAAGGAATGGCAGGTGCCCGAGCGCGATGTGAACGGCGCCAAGGACGGCGAGTTGGTCGAAGCCGAGCGCGCAGGCCCGAAAAACCGCATGGGCCTGCCCAATGCGCGGGTCATAGCGCGGCTGGGTGATCCGTCACAGCCCAAGGCGATTTCGCTGATTGCGATCCATCAGCATGGCATCCCCGATGCGTTTCCCGATGATGTGATTGCCCAAGCTGATGCGGCTAAACCCGCCCCGCTGGGCAAACGCGAAGACCTGCGGGATATGCCGCTGATCACCATTGATC
Source organism: Marinosulfonomonas sp. (assembly GCA_015488685.1). Lineage (GTDB taxonomy): Bacteria > Pseudomonadota > Alphaproteobacteria > Rhodobacterales > Rhodobacteraceae > Profundibacter. Next base: position 34,818 of record WFNH01000042.1, on the reverse strand, counting down.
CGGCCGATGCACGCGATCATGACGATGCCTGCTATGCCCACCCCGATGACGACCCCAAGAACAAGGGCGGCCATGTGGTTTGGGTGGCGATTGCCGATGTGGCGCATTACGTCACGCCCGGCTCGGCATTGGACCGCGAGGCGTGGAAGCGCGGCAACTCTACCTATTTCCCCGACCGCGTGGTGCCGATGCTGCCGGACCGTCTGTCGGGTGATCTGTGTTCCCTGCACGAAGGTGTTCCGCGCGCCTGTATCGCGGTGCGGATGGTGCTGGATGCGCATGGGCAAAAGATCAGCCACCGGTTTACCCGTGCGATGATGAAATCCGCTGCGTCCCTGAATTACGAAGAAGTGCAGGCCGCCATTGACGGGCAACCCAACGACAAGACAAAACCGCTGCTAACACCAGTGTTAGAGCCGCTTTATGCCGCCTATGATGCCCTGAAAACCGCCCGCAAGCATCGCCAGCCACTGGATCTGGACCTGCCGGAACGCAAGATTGTTCTGTCGGAAGAGGGCAAGGTGATTTCCGTCGATTTCCGCGACCGGCTGGACGCGCACAAGATGATCGAGGAATTCATGGTGTTGGCCAATGTTGCCGCCGCCGAAGAGCTGGTCGCCAAACGTACTCCGCTATTGTTTCGCGTGCACGAGGAACCCAGCCCCGAGAAGCTGGAGTCCTTACGCGAGGTGGCCCAATCGGCAGGGCTGGTGCTGGCCAAGGGGCAGGTGTTGCAAACGCGGCATCTGAACAATCTGCTGGAACAGGCCGAGGGCACCGAGTTTGACGAACAGATCAACCTGTCGACCCTGCGCTCGATGACGCAGGCCTATTACGGGCAGGAGAATTTCGGACATTTCGGGCTGGCGTTAAAGAACTACGCGCATTTTACATCGCCGATCCGGCGCTATTCCGACCTGATCGTGCATCGGGCGCTGATTTCCGCGAACAAATGGGGCAAGGACGGGCTGAGTGAGGCCGAGATCGAACGGCTGGAAGAAACCGCCAAGCATATTTCCGAGACCGAGCGCCGCTCGATGATGGCGGAACGCGACACCATGGATCGTTATCTGGCGTCCTACCTGTCGGAACGGGTGGGGGCCGAGTTTAATGCGCGGATTTCAGGTATTGCCAAATTCGGCGTCTTTGCGCGGTTGGATGAAACGGGGGCCGATGGGTTGATCCCGATCCGCAGCATCGGGCGGGAATATTTCCGCTTTGATCCCGACAGCCAGACCCTGACCGGCGAGGAAACCGGCCTGACGCTGGGCATTGGCGTGCCGGTCACGGTGCGATTGGCCGAAGCGGTGCCGGTGACCGGCGGGTTGACGCTGGAACTGCTGACAGTGGATGGCAAGGCCCTGCCCAAAGGCAGCGGCGGGCGGCGCGGCAAGGGGCCGGTGCGGCGTAAGGCGAACAAATCGCGCAAGAAATCCGCCAAGGTCAAACGCAAGCGGAAGTAGGCGGGCAGGCCCCGGATCAGGTCCGGGGCAGCGCGGCTATTGCGGGAAATGGTAAAGTGCTGCCCGCATACGGGCGATGTAATCCGTCAGCACGGCGTCGTTTTTCACCAGATTGCTGACTTCGGTCGGTAGCGGGATCGAGACAAGGCCCGACAGCATCGGGCAAACGCTGGCATCCGCTGCGGTGGGGGTATCGCCAAACAGATAGGGTTTATCACCCAGTTGCAGTTTGATGGCGTGCAGGTCTTTGGCCACCCGCTCGGCGCGCTCGGCCTCGGTAAAACGCGCGATGCCCTGAGTATACAGGCCAGCCTGCAATTTCTTGCGGATTTTGCCGCTGATGAAACCTCGGATAGGTTTGGGGATCGCCTCGAAAATCACATCACGGGTCACGGCCCAGACATCATCACGAAGCCAGCGGTCGGCGACCTGATGGAAATAGAGATGTTCCTCGGCCATGCGGACAAAGGCGCGGGAGGCGGCAAGTTCGGTGTCTGACAACCCCTTGTCAAACTCTGCGCCCTGCTCTTCCAGATAGCTACGGATATTTTCGCTGTCCGGGATCAGTCGCTCGCCCACTTTCAGCACCGGCAGTTTCTGTTTGGGCATTTTGCGCACATCGGCCAATTTCCGTTGCCACGGCTGCCCTGACATATTCAGCAGGCAAATGGATTTGACCACAAAGGGGCTACTGCCCGGTTCGCCGAAATGGTCAGGGAAGGTTAGAAGGGTTAGCATTGCGTTTCTCCTGTGTGTTTCCCACTGTTTACATTACTCCACTGTCAATTCCTGTCAGTAAGGTGTAACATACCCTATGTCCCGCACCGATCGCCTGTTCCGCCTGCTGCAAGCCTTGCGCAATTTGCCCGCCCCCGTGACCGCCGCGCGGTTGGCCGAGGAAACCGGTGTGTCCGAGCGCACCATCTATCGCGACATCGAAACCCTGCGCGGTGTCGGGGCGATTATTGATGGCACGGCCGGATTTGGTTATGTGCTGACCGAAGATGCCGCCCTGCCGCCGTTGTCCTTTTCCAACGAGGAAATCGAAGCGCTGGTGCTGGGCCTGCGGGAGGTGGCGCAGATTGGTGATCCCGAGTTGGCACAGGCCGCAGACACCGCCTTGACCAAGTTGCAAGCGCGTCTGCCCGAGGGTCAGGGGCACAGGCTGAAACATGCGGTTTTGTCGGCCAAACGTTTTGCCGAAATTCCCGCGCCAACGGTGGACGTGCCTGCCTTGCGCAATGCCTGTTGGGACGAGCGCGAGGTGATGTTTGCCTATTGCGATGCCAAGGGGGCACAGACCAGACGGCGGGTGAAGCCGCTGGGGATTACCTTTATGGATCGCTCAAACTGCCTGTTGGCCTATTGCCTGCTGCGGCAGGATTTCCGTGCTTTCCGGCTGGACCGGATGACCGGCCTGCAAGTCACAGACCAATCCTTTCGCCCGCATCGTGTGCCGCTGTTGCGTGATGCAAAACTGCATTTTGCCACGCATTAGAGCCTGTTTGGCTGTGATATGCCCATTTGAATAATCACATCTTTTCGTAAGGTGATATTCAGGTTACATTTGCCGCAAATGTATAAAAACGAGCAGGTGTAAAAGTGCGTAGATTGATTGTGGCCCTCGGGCTGTTTGCGGGAATAGTCGCAGGACCGGTTCTGGCAACGGGAACTCCGGTAGATGGCGCAACCAGGCCGGTGGTGCGACCAACCGTTCCGTTAACACAGATACGTCCGGCGGCCCGTCCGCAGCAGGCCCCTATGCCACAAATACAGGTGGCCGCATCCAATGCCCGTTTCAAGCAGTGGATCAAGGGATTCCGCGGCCGCGCATTGGCGCGGGGCATCAACGGCAATGTGTTTGATCGCGCGTTTCGTGGTGTGAAATATGACCCTGCGATTATTGCCAAAGACCGGCACCAGTCGGAATTTACCAAACAGATATGGGATTATCTGGACAGCGCTGCCTCCCCCGTTCGGGTCAAGAACGGGCAGGCCGCTTTGCGTAAATACAAGCGGATTCTGGACCAGATCGAGGCGCGTTACGGCGTTGAAAAAGAGGTCGTCGCGGCAATCTGGGGGGTTGAAAGCGCCTATGGGGAACAGCGCGGGGATGTGGATATTATTCAGGCGCTGGCGACGCTGGCCTTTGATGGGCGGCGCGGGAAATTCTTTGAAGCGCAGTTGATTGCGGCGCTGAAAATTATCCAGTCGGGCGATGTGCGCCCACGCGGGATGAAAGGGTCATGGGCCGGTGCGATGGGGCATACGCAGTTCATTCCCACCAGCTATCTGGCCTATGCGCAGGATTTCAACGGCGATGGCAAACGCGATATCTGGTCGAATGATCCGACAGATGCGCTGGCCTCGACCGCAGCCTATCTGGCGAAATTCGGCTGGCAAAAAGGGCAACCCTGGGGGGTAGAGGTGGCTTTGCCCAAAGGGTTCAACTTTGGGCTGGCGAACCGCAAGATATTGAAAACACCGTCGGAATGGGGCGCCTTGGGAGTTCGTGCCGCCAGCGGCAAGCCGGTGCCGAATTATGGCCGTGCCTCGATCCTGTTGCCCGCCGGATCGGCGGGGGCGGCGTTTATGATTTTCAACAACTTCGCGGTGATCGAGAAATACAACACAGCCGATGCCTATGTGATCGGGGTCGGGCATTTGTCCGACCGTCTGGCGGGTGGACCACCGATCAAGGCCAGTTGGCCCCGTGGCTATGCGCCGCTGTCGTTTAGGCAAAAGAAGGAAATGCAGCGCCGGCTGATCCGTAAGGGGTTTCCTCTGGAGAAGGTGGACGGGATCATCGGCCCGAACACGATCAATGCTATCAGAGCGTTTCAGCAATCGGTCGGGGTAACGCCTGACGGGTATCCTTCGCAGGAATTGCTGAAGCTGCTGAAACGGCGATAAGGGTTTGGAGCGTGGGGTTATAACCCACTGTGCACAGAACCAGCAAGAGGGCGGGGAACACCGCTTTTATTTGCGGATAGCTTCGCAAACCCCGCCAAGCAGGCATTGCAGCGCACGCTTGGTTTGTCCTTTGTCGGGGTTGTAAAACACATTCCCGCCACAGGGGCCTTCGGTCAAGCGGTGACCGTAGGGCGTGACCATTAGAAAGGTGATCATTGGCAGATCAATATTAACAGAACCGCACCATGCACCGGCACAGGTAGTGCTAACCGCAACTGTGGTCTTCAGCGGCCGGTCAAAGCCGCTGCGGGTGGCCTGTTCTCCGACAAAAGTTGCTGTAAAGTTTTCGCTGTGCGCGTCGGTGTTTCCCTGAATGTCTGGGCCATGCACTACATTGCGCTTGTTGGTCAGCTTGCCGAAAACAAGGATGTATTGTTCTTTGGCTTTGGCATGGAATTGATAGCTGCGCTCGATAGTTGAGGGTAGACAGGACAGGGCAAAGGCAGGCCCTGTCGTCAGGGCCAAAAGGCAGGATATGACCGGCAGTCGTTTCACAACCGCCCTTTGAACTGATCAAACACCGCCGCATAGACGTGCTGTTTGAAGGGAACGATCCGGTTCATCAGCTCATCTGGCTTCATCCATGTCCATTTGGAGAATTCGGGGTGTTTCAATGCAATATTGATTTGTTCATCCCTGCCGTGAAATCGCATCAGAAACCATCTCTGTTGCTGGCCGCGATAGCGCCCTTTCCATAGTTTGTGCAGCAACTCCGGCGGCAGATCGTATTTGACCCAGCCGTCTGTTTCGGCCTCGATCGTCACCAGATCGGGGGTGACGCCGGTCTCCTCGGTCAGCTCGCGCAGGGCCGCATCGCGCGGGGTTTCGCCATCATCGATCCCGCCCTGTGGCATTTGCCACGCATCATTCAGCGCGTCGATCCGTTGACCCGCAAAGACAAGGCCGTCGCCATTGACCAGCACAATGCCGGCGTTTGAGCGATAGGGGAGGTTTTCAATATCTTTCGGTGCCATTGTCCAAAAAAGGGCCGGCGCAGATGGCCGGCCCAGTCCTTTTATTGGTCTTTGGGTGCAAGAGCCGATAGACCCTTTAGCAAATCAACCGCATATGCCAGTTGCGCGTCATCCTCGCGCAGTTTGGCGGCCTCTTCGGCCTTGGCGCGCTCTTCCTCGATCTGGCGGCGTTCTTCTTCAGTATAGCTGTCGTTGCTAAGAGCGTCGCGCAGGTCGGCCTCGGAACGGAACGCAGGGCGCTTGGCGTCTACGGCATCCTTGTCAGGGTTTTGCTGCGGCTGTTCCACGATGATATCGGGGGAAACACCCAGACCCTGGATCGAACGGCCGGACGGGGTGTAATACCGCGCTGTAGTCAATCGCATCGCGCCGCCACCTTTAACCGGCATGATGGTCTGAACCGAACCCTTGCCGAAACTTTTGGTGCCGACCACAACCGCGCGGCGGTGATCTTTGAGTGCACCGGCAACGATTTCCGATGCAGATGCCGAACCACCGTTGATCAATACGACAACAGGTTTGCCGTTAGCCAGATCGCCAGGGGTGGCGTTGAAGCGGTCACCATCTTGGGGATTTCGGCCACGGGTGGAAACGATTTCACCGCTGTCCAAAAACGCATCTGCCACCTTGATTGCCTGTGTCAGCAATCCGCCCGGATTGTTGCGCAGGTCGATAACAAAGCCGTTTACCTTGTCCATACCGCCGATTTCCTCGACCGATTTGTCCAGATTGCTTTTCAGGTTGGCATAGGTTTGGTCGTTAAATGTGGTGACCCGAAGCACAACAGTTTGGCCTTCGGTCCGGCCACGCACGGCAGTCAGTTTGATCGTGTCGCGGATGATGGAAATGTCAAATGGCTCGTCTTTGCCTTTGCGCACCACGGTGATAACAATTTCCGAGCCAATCGGTCCGCGCATCATATCAACAGCTTCATTCAGGTCCAGACCCAACAGGCTTTCGCCATTCACATGGGTGATGAAGTCCCCGGCTTCGACTCCTGCTTCTGCTGCCGGTGTGCCATCCATCGGGGAGACAACTTTGACAAAGCCGTCTTCCTGCGTAACTTCGATGCCCAGCCCGCCAAATTCGCCGTGGGTTTGCACTTGCATATCGCTAAAGTCTTTTGGTGGCAGATAACTGGAATGCGGGTCAAGTGATGCCATCATCCCTTTGATCGCGGCCTCAATCAGGTCTTTTTCATCCACCTCGGTGACATATTGTGCGCGGATACGTTCAAACACGTCACCGAACAGGTCAAGCTGTTCGTAAACAGTTGTCTTGCCCGCCGTTTCCTGGGCGATCAGCGGACCCGCTATTTGTGTTGTGGCAATCACTCCGGCCAAAGTGCCGCCCAGAGCGGCCATGACAAATTTCTTCATAGTTTCCTAATCCTTGCTTAGTCCGGTTTTTGTATGAACCATGGTTCGGGGTCCAAAGTCTCTTTCCCATGTCTTAGTTCTATATAGAGCGTTTCTGTGCGGGTTGAACCAGCGCTATCACCGGAAAGTGACAAAAAATCGCTACTATTCGGTGCATTTCCGCCCATCAGTCCCACCGGCGCGCCCGCTTGTAGGACTTCACCGATCTCGCCATAGACTTGGTTTAGACCAGCCAGCACCAGAAGGTAACCGTTTGATGGTTCCAGAATCATCACGTTTCCGTAGTCCAGAAGCGGCCCTCTATAGCGGATTGTGGCGGCCCATGGTGTGGTGACGATGGACAGCGGGTGGGTGGCGATCAGCAGGCCGGGGCGGCGGATTTCGGCGGCGTCGGCTTCATTATAGTGGCGCAGGATGGTGCCGTTGACGGGCAGCGGCAGGGTGCCTTTGGCGTCGGCAAATACGGGCAGGTCGATTTCCCGCTCGCCATCATCGGCAAGATGCGACAGCCCGCTGGCAAACCCTTGCAGTGTTTCGCTGCTGTCCAGCAGGATTGCGGTTTTCACGGGGTCTTCGGTAAATTTGCGCGGCAGATCGGTGCGGTCGGAGATGGCCTGTGACAGGCGGGTGCGGGCGGTTTGAACTTCTTTCAACCCGTTCGCCAACACTTCGGACGAACTTTGCTGAAGGCTGTGCAGCAGCGCCACTTCTTCCAGCTGACCGCGCAATTTTTCGGCCTGTGCCTGTAGGGCGGGGGTGACCTCGGACAGGATCATACCGGAACGCGCAGTACCGATAGGGCCGGCGGGATGCAGCATTAATAGCGGAGAAGGTGTGGACTCCATGCTCATCAGAACACCCAGCAATTGCGCGATGTCTTTACGTTTGGCATCAAATTCCAGTTGCAGCGACTGTTCGCGGATGGCGGCGTGGCGCATTCCTTTGCGCATTGCCACCAAACCGGATTCATAGGCCTGCACGGTTTGTGTTAACGCTGCAATCCGGTCGCTGGCCTTGTCCGCCTGCCGCAAGGCCAATGACGCCGCGTTCAACTGTGATGCAGCCCGTTTAGCCAGAAATGCGGCATCCGGTTCGGCCCATGAGACGGGGGCCGACAAAAGCAACGCTATGATCAGGAGCAGCCGACGCATCAGGCCGGTTTGTCGATCAGGCTGTGGCCAGTCATTTCCAGTGGCTTGGGCAGGTTCATCAGCTCTAACAATGTCGGCGCAAGGTCCGACAGACGGCCCTGATGCAACGTTGCGCCCTTTGGCCCGCCCACCATAATCACCGGCACGGGGTTTGTGGTGTGGGCTGTGTGTGGTCCGCCGGTTTCGGGATCGATCATGGTTTCGCAATTGCCGTGATCAGCCGTGACGATCATTGCGCCGCCCGCTTTTTTCAACGCTGTCAACACACGCCCCAGCCCCTGATCCACCGCCTCGCAGGCCTTGATTGCGGCAGGGATGCTGCCGGAATGACCCACCATATCGGGGTTGGCGTAATTGACGACGATCAGGTCATATCCATCCTTGATCGCCTGCACGAAATGGTCTGTCACTTCGGCGGCCGACATTTCCGGTTGCAGATCATAGGTGGCGACCTTTGGGCTTTGGGCCATATAACGGTCCTCGCCTACCTCGGGGGTTTCCTTGCCGCCATTCAGGAAAAAGGTGACATGCGGGTATTTTTCGGTTTCCGCCAGCCGGAACTGGCGCAGGCCCTGTTTGGCCACCCATGCCCCCAGCGTGTTCACCAGATCGCGTTTGGGGAAAACGGTGGTCATATAGGCGTTATGCTTGTCGGAATATTCAACCATTCCCAGCATCGCCACCAGTTTGGGGCGCGGCGCGGGGTCAAACGCATCGAAATCCGGCTGACCGATGGCCGCCAGAATTTCGCGGGCACGATCAGCGCGAAAGCTGAGGAAGAACAGCCCGTCACCATCCTGCATGCCCTTATAGTCGGCAATCACCGTTGGTTTGATAAATTCGTCGGTCTCATCGCGGGCGTAAGACTGGGCAACGGCATCCGCTGCGGTATCGGCCTTCAGCCCCTTGCCGTGAACCATTGCTTCATAGGCCAGTTGCACCCGCTCCCAGCGGTTGTCGCGATCCATCGCGTAATATCGGCCAATCACGGTGGCCACTTTTGCCCCTTCGGGCAGGCGGTGTTCCAGATCATTGATGAAATCACCCGCCGATTTTGGCGGCACATCGCGCCCGTCGGTCAGGGCATGCACCAACACGGGCACACCCGCATCCGTGATCACTTGCGCGGCGGCGATGATGTGGTTGATATGGCCATGCACCCCGCCATCCGATACCAGAGTGGACAGATGCGCAGTGCCGCCCGATGCCTTCAGCTTGTCAATGAAATCCAGCAGGGCAGGGTTTTTGAAAAAGCTGCCATCCTCGATCGCCAGATCAATCATTCCCAGATCCATCGGTACCACACGGCCAGCCCCGATATTGGTATGTCCCACCTCGGAGTTCCCCATCTGCCCGCTGGGCAGGCCCACATCGGGGCCGTGGGTGATCAGTTGCGATGACGGACAGTCGCGCAGGATACGGTCAAAATTCGGCGTATCGGCAAGGGCGGGGGCGTTGGCATCGTCCGCCTCGCGGATACCCCAGCCATCAAGGATGCATAGAACAACGGGTTTGGGTGTGGTCATGGGTGTGGTCCCTTTTGGAAGGTCAGGAGTGTTTTACGACCGGAAAGGGGGGAGGGCAACAGGGTTGGTTAGCAACTAGAACCCATTCCCCTGTTACTTGGGTTCCTGAGCCTGCATTGGAGCGAATTTGATGTATATCTTTTCTCCACAACCTTCGCATTCAAAATGAATTTGTTGGTCGGTGCGTAACTTCTCCACAATTTTCTTTGGGATGTCTGCCAATTTACCGCATTTTAGACAGGTAATCTCGAAGGATCTGCGGGCAAACAACATTCCACTTTCTACATATTCAAAACTTTCATTGCATTGGTAATTAATGCAGCTAACAACTTGACCATTTCTAAGCAGCCCCAGCCGGCGCTTATTTTTGCTTCCACATATGCAGTCAAAAGATACCTCTTTCCCCATCCCTGAAGACATCAACGTCCCTTCGTTAATTTTCTTTATTTCCTCAAGAGTATCTTTAACTTTTTTTCGAATCTTATCTGGATTACCATAGTGAGGAATAGCAGTGCTTTTGTTGGTAGGAATGGGTGAATGAAGCGCAAGATTTGCTAACCCGTTCCATAACTTCCCTAACTTATTTGGATTAAAACCAACTTGTGTCCCTATCGGAACATATTCTTGCGCTTTATATTCCTCTAATGTTGGCTCGGTCGAGCCTTCTGGAAGCGGTTCTTTCGAAATTGATAACGTAAATGTAGATGCTATTTTAGTGTCAACTTCCTTAATCAGGGTTTGAACAATATCACGCGGTTGCCACTTCTTTAAATCGTCATGCGAAATATAGTCATGCGCCAATCGTAAGCGTTCATAACAAATACGTTCTATAGCTAAGCGACATTCAAGTGCTGCATATGTCAGACTTGCATCTGAGTTTTCTTTTAGAAGTTTCTCAATTGTAGAAATTGATTTATTGAGATTTATCATTACTTAACCCGCTATTTGTATTATTGTGTAATGTTCGAACTTCAACGCAAACCAACCCTAATGCCTACCCTCGATGATACGGCGCCCCTGCCAATATCGTCGCCGCCCGATACAACTGTTCGCTTAGCATCACCCGCGCCAGCATGTGGGGCCAGACCATTGCGCCAAAGGACAGTTTGAAATCCGTGCGGTTTCGCAAGGTTTTGGCAATTCCGTCCGCGCCACCAATCACAAAGGCCAGATCGGATACGCCCTGATCACGCCAGCCACCCAGCTTGCCCGCAAATTCAGGCGAGGGCATAACGCGGCCCCTCTCGTCCATGGCGCAGATCAGTGCCCCCTTGGGGATGGCGCGTTCCAGCAGAGCCGCTTCGGCCTCCTGCCCGCCGCCCTTTTTATCCTCGACCTCGTGCATCGTTACGGGGCCAAGGCCCAACGCCCGCCCCGTGCGGTCAAACCGTTTCAGATAATCATCCAGCAATTCGTGCTCGGGTCCGGCGCGCATCCGCCCCACCGCGCAGATGTGGACACGCATCAGGCGTCTCCGGGGCCGGCCCCCTGCCACAGCTTTTCAAGCTGGTAGAATTCGCGCACCTCGGGGCGGAACACATGCACAATCACATCGCCCGCATCAATCAGCACCCAATCGCCCTGATCCTTGCCCTCGATCTTGGGGAAGATCTCGAATTTCTGCTTCAGGTCATCCGACAGCTTTTCCGCAATCGCGCTGACCTGCCGCGAGGAGCGGCCGGAGCAAACGATCATGAAATCGGCGATTTGGGATTTGCCCTTCAGGTCAATCGAAATCACATCTTCGGCTTTGTTATCGTCAAGCGAGGATAAGATGCTTTCAAGCAGGGCCTTGCCTGAAACCTTTTTAGCTGTGCTGGACAAACCTGTCCTCCTTAAGAAAAGCGCGGGTTGTGCCACATTGGTAGCACCGGATTCGGTAAATCTCAATGTGCGCTTATGGGCCTGTGTTTGTGCGGGTTCAAGGGGGGAAATGCGGCGGGTGCTGATTGGGCCAGTCGGTGGCGGTGTGCCATATCTGGCCAAGTTGCAGAATGCGGGCATCTGCCCCGCGCTGGCCGATCAGTTGCAGTCCTGCCGGCAGCCCCTGTTCGCCGAACCCCACCGGCACATTCAGCGTGGGCAGTCCGGTCAGCGAGGCAGGCACAACCACCTCCATCCAGCGGTGATAGGTGTCCATGTCGCGGGCCATCACGGTTTTGGGCCAGTGCCAGTCGGCGTTGAACGGGAATATCTGGGCCGAGGGCAGGGCCATCACATCGATATCGGTCTGGCTGGCGAATGCGGCGAACCATTTGCTGCGGATCACGCTGGCATTGTGGATGTCCAGCGGGGACAGGGACAGGCCGCGCTCGATCTCCCACAGCATTTCGGGTTTCAACAGATCGCGGGTTTTCGGGTTCTGGTAAAGCGGGGCCTGTTTGGCGGCAATGGCCCAACTGCGCAGGGTGGTCCATGCGTGCCACAACTGTTCCGGCGCGATGGGCGGGGTGAAGGGCACCACGGTGGCGCCCAGTTCGCGCATCTGTTCCAGCGCGGTTTCGTAAAGCATCAGGATTTCCGGGTCCATCGGGTAATAGCCGCCCCAGTCGCCCACCCAGCCGATGGTGGTGCCGGACATGGTGGATGTGTCGGGCAGGGGTTGGAAGGCGGCCATGCTGTACGGCAGGCGCGCGTCCGGTGTGCCGATGACTTGCAACAACAACGACAGGTCGCGGATGCTGCGGGCCATCGGGCCGTTGGTGGACAGCTGGTGCAAAAAGGTGTCGCCAATGGGGTCGGCAGGCACCATCCCGTATGAGGGCCTGAACCCGTAGACATTGTTCCACGCCGCCGGATTGCGCAGCGATCCCATCATATCCGAGCCATCGGCCAGCGCCAGCATCCGTGTGGCCAGCGCCACCGCCGCGCCACCGCTGGAACCGCCTGCGGAACGACTGGTGTCATAAGGATTGAGGGTGGTGCCATAGACGGGGTTGAAGCTGTGCGAGCCAAGGCCGAATTCCGGCGTGTTGGTTTTACCGATGATAATCGCGCCGGCCGCACGGATGCGGGCCACCATCAGGCTGTCGGCGGTCGGGATGTTATCGGCGAATATGGGCGAGCCGAAGGTGCTGCGCACACCCTTGGTTTCGGCAAGATCCTTGATGGCAATCGGCAAGCCGTGCAGCGGGCCTTTGGGGGTGGAACTGTCAGCGGCTTTGGCTTCGGCCAGCAAAACCTCGGCGGGGCGTAGGGCGACGATGGCGTTTACTGCGGGGTTGACAGTATCGATACGGGCAAGGGTTTGGGCCATCAGGTCGGCGGCGGATATGTCCCTATTGGCCAGCGCCGCAAGGATGCCTGTTGCATCATTATTCAGGATCATTTCGCAGGCTCCTCAAGCAGTTTTACCTCGCGCTGCGGGAAGGGGATCGAGATATCGTTTTCCTTGAAGGTATCCCAAAGCGCCAGAAACACATTGCCGCGGATGTTGGTAAGGCCGCCGGTCGGATCGGTGATCCAGAAGCGCAGGATGTAATCGACCGAACTGTCGCCAAAGCCGATGATATGGCAAACCGGCGGGCGCATCGCCAGCACGCGATCAACCGAGGCGGCGGCGTCGCAGGCCAGTTTGCGCACCTTGTGTGGGTCATCGTGGTAGGCGGTGCCGAAATGGATATCCAGCCGCACGAAATCATTGGTATGGGACCAGTTGACCACCTGATTGGTGATCAAATCCTCGTTCGGGATCAGAAATTCCTTGCCGTTTCGGGTAACGACCGAGGCATAGCGAGCACCCAGCGTGTTGATCCAGCCGAACGTATCGCCCAGCGAAATCACATCGCCGGGTTTGATGGATTTATCCAGCAGAATGATAATGCCGGACACAAGGTTCGACACTACCTTTTGCAGACCGAACCCAAGGCCGATGCCGATAGCGCCCGAAAGCACAGCAAGTCCTGTCAGGTCGAACCCGACGGCTTTTAGTCCGATAAAGAAGGCCGCACCATACAGGGTCACCTGCATGAATTTCACCATCAGCACCTGCATGGATGGCGATATTTCCTTGTTCCCGCGAATGCGCTTGGTGGTGCCGGATGATATCAGGCGGGCAAGGGTGAACAGCAGCGCCGTGACGACCAATCCCTTGATGACCACCAACAATGACAGGTGAAGCCCGCCCAGATCAACCGCGACCTGATCCAGCAATTGTTCGGCGGACGTGGTCAGGTTCAGGAAATAGAGCGTTGCGTATATCCACGCCCCCCATGTCACCATGCGGCGCAAGAAATTGTTGCGGATAAAGCGGGCGGCAAAGACGATCAACAGCCACGTCAGCGATATGGTGCCGACAATGGCCAGCAAATAGGTGCGCGACGGGAACAGCCCCAGTCCTTGTCGCATAAAGGCGATTACAGCCCAGATCAGCAGCACGAACACAATCAGCCGCAAACGACGGTGCAGCATTACCAATATACGCAACTGCCATTTTGGCCGCCCCGTCAACCCGCGCATCCATTCATGGATTTTGGGGCCGAAATACAGTTTGAACAGATAGGCTATGATCAACAGGCCTATCATGATTCCCATTTGCGTCAGGCGCGAGGGCATCATCAGGCTGTTACCAAAGGCAATCAGTTTGTCGAATAATGTCTGTATCTGCGCGCCTGCGCTTTGTGTTTCCGGCTCCATAAACGCAGGTTTGCATATACCGGCGGGTTAGGGCAACGGTTGATGCTCTAACCGTAAAATCTTGCGCGTTATTATCAGCCTGATAATAACGCGCTTTATATTAATTGAGCTTTTCAAGCATGCTATCGTAGGATTTGCAAAGCTCTGCCAGCATTTCGTCCGAAGGTTCACCTCCAGAAGACAAGCCTTGCATTTTTGTTGCCATCTCTTGCACTTCACCCATGACGCTTTGGGCGCTTGCAGGATTTTCCTGTATTTTTGCAGTCACTGCTTTGGCTTTTTCCATCACCTGTTCTTTGGTGCAGGAGGCCGCTTTATCGTCCTTACATCCGGCCAGACTTAGCGCGACAACGGCAGCAAGAGTTACTTTTGTAGCTGTTTTAATTAAAATTAACATGTGTTCATTTCCTCAAACTCATTAAAGAACTCTGATAAAATCAAAATTATTTTCCATGTCAACCTGGCGCTGGAAACGAAGGCTTGGATATGTGCGATATTAGTATACTTTTTGTGGTTATCGGCAATAATTCACTCATGCTCAACAGTTCGTTCAACTTAGTAGATAGAACCATCGCCCTTGCCCATACCCTGCGTGCGATGTATCCCCGCTGGTATGACTCGGATTTTTGATATGGACGACCACGCCCGCCTGCCTTGGCGGTTCCACGGTCAAACGCTTGCGATCCACGCCGACCTATAATGGTCCGGCGCCCTTTGGCGCTGTTTGTCACCCCCATCTGTAACATCCTGCGGGAAAGGAAAAACCATGACCGCCCCGAAAACACTCTATGATAAAATCTGGGATGCCCATGTCATCACCGAAGACGACGACGGCACATCCCTGCTGTATATCGACCGCCATCTGGTGCACGAAGTCACCAGCCCGCAGGCCTTTGAAGGCCTGCGCGATGCCGGTCGCAAGGTGCATGCACCCGACAAAACCATCGCTGTGCCGGACCACAACGTGCCGACCACGCTGGACCGCGCAGGCGGCATTATCAGCAACGAGGAATCGCGCATCCAGCTGGAAGCGCTGGACAAGAACGCCCGCGATTTTGGTGTGCATTACTATCCGGTGGATGATGTCCGTCAGGGTATCGTGCATATCGTTGGCCCCGAGCAGGGCTGGACATTGCCCGGCATGACCGTGGTTTGCGGCGACAGCCACACCGCTACCCACGGCGCGTTCGGCGCATTGGCGCACGGGATCGGCACATCCGAAGTGGAACATGTGCTGGCCACGCAAACGCTGATCCAGCAGAAATCGAAAAACATGAAGGTGGAAATCACCGGCAAGCTGCGCCCCGGTGTAACTGCCAAGGACGTGACCCTTGCGGTGATTGGCGCGACCGGCACGGCGGGTGGCACCGGCTATGTGATCGAATATTGCGGTCAGGTGATCCGCGACATGTCGATGGAAGGCCGCATGACCGTATGTAACATGGCGATCGAGGGTGGCGCCCGCGCCGGTCTGATTGCGCCCGATGAAACCACTTTTGAATATGTCAAAGGCCGCCCGCACGCACCCAAAGGGGCCGAGTGGGAAATGGCGCTGGAATGGTGGAAAACATTGTTCACCGACGATGATGCGCATTTTGACAAGGTGCTGGTGTTGAAAGGCGAAGACATTGCACCGGTGGTCACATGGGGCACCTCGCCCGAGGATGTTCTGCCGATCACCGCATCCGTCCCCGCCCCTGAGGATTTCGAGGGTGGCAAAGTGGACGCCGCCGCGCGGTCGCTGGAATATATGGGCCTGACAGCAGGCACCAAACTGACCGACATTCCGATCAACACCGTCTTTATCGGCTCCTGCACCAATGGCCGGATCGAGGATTTGCGCGCCGTTGCCGAAATCGTCAAAGGCAAAAAGGTGGCAGATGGTGTGCGCGCCCTGATCGTGCCGGGTTCTGGCCTTGTGCGGGCGCAGGCCGAAGAAGAAGGGCTGGGCGAGATTTTCACCGAGGCCGGCTTTGAATGGCGTCTGGCGGGCTGTTCCATGTGTCTGGCGATGAATGACGACCAACTGGCACCGGGTGACAGAAGTGCGTCAACCAGCAACCGCAATTTCGAAGGGCGTCAGGGCAAAGGGGGCCGCACCCATCTGGTCAGCCCCGTCATGGCAGCCGCCGCAGCGATCACTGGTCACCTGACCGATGTTCGGGAAATGTTGTAAGGAGAGCGACAATGGAAAAATTCGAAAAAATCACCGGTGTCGCAGCACCTATGCCCCTGATCAACATCGACACTGATATGATCATCCCTAAGCTGTTTTTGAAAACCATCAAACGGTCGGGCCTTGGCGTGCATCTGTTTGACGAGATGCGCTATAACGATGATGGCAGCGAAAAGCCCGATTTCGTGCTGAACCAGCCTGCCTATCGTAATGCCGAGATTATCGTCGCTGGCGATAACTTTGGCTGTGGGTCTTCGCGCGAACATGCGCCATGGGCGATTAAGGATTTCGGGGTCAAATGCGTGATCTCGACCAGCTTTGCCGATATCTTTTTCAACAACTGTTTCAAGAACGGAATCTTGCCGATTGTCCTGCCACAGGAACAGGTTGATCTGTTGATGAAGGACGCCGAGAAGGGAGCGAATGCCCGCATGACGGTGGATCTGGAAGCGCAGGAAATCACGACTTCGGATGGGGAAGTGGTGAAATTCGATGTGGATGCCTTCAAAAAGCAATGTCTGCTGGAAGGGCTGGATGATATCGGCCTGACTTTGAAAAAAGCCGATTCGATTGCAAGCTATGAAACCATGTCCGCTTCGGCCCGACCTTGGGTTTAATGGATTTCTAGCGGATCATACCGCGTGAAACACACAATATAGGGTCCGGCCATATGCCGGATCCTTATTGTTGCCAGATTTGATGCAAAGTCGCACCAGTTTTTCCACGAAATTGCCTTAAAAATTCGTATAAATTTAACAGTAACTTGTGCTGGGAAGTGAAAGAAGGCAGGAAGTGGCTGATATAAATGCAGACCGCGAAAGCATGCGGACAATACGAAGGACAGAGAAACAGCAAGGGGCTGTTTCTCGAGGCGTAGACGGTGTGAAGACAGTTCTTTCCCAACTAACAAGCGCCTTTGTGCGTGCCATTCTGGTGCTTGTTGTTATCTCGATGCCGTCAGTATTTTTGCCAGGGGTGGATGCGGATACGGCCCAAGTTGTGGCACTGGTCAGTCTTGCCGGGGCTGTTCTGATATTCTTTGAATATTCATCTGCCTATCCCAGCCTTGTCGAGTTTCGCGATGCGCCGCCATTTAATCGTGTGCGTTATGTTTCGTTGTTACTAACTGTTTCGCTGCTGACGATCATTGTTCGCGGGGAAACAGAACCAACAACACTTAGCCTGTTTGCCAAAGCAACAGGAAACATTATCGGAGAGGCAATTAATTTTGAATACAGCCCGGTTAATCTGGTTGCCTTGATGTTGCCTGCGGATGCGGGACTTGGCCAATTGACCCTGATTCATTCGATCGCTGGCCTTAGCTATCTGATTTCATTGATGACGCTGGTTGTATTCCTGATGCTGATCCGGATTCAGGGCTGGCCGTCCCGTGGCAAGACGTTCAATGTTTGGGTGAACCTGCCAACATTTGACCCATCGGCGGGCAGTGATGTTGTGGCACGATTGGTGCGTGACGGGCGCGTGAATATCATTCTGGGGCTGGTTTTGCCCTTCTTGCTGCCAGTTATGGTTTTGGCGGCGTCCAAGGTGTTTGACCCGATTGTGCTTGATTCTCCGCAGACAATGGTGTGGACAATGACGGCATGGGCATTTCTTCCAACCAGTCTGTTTATGCGCGGGATCGCCATGCGGCGGATTGCAGCGATGATCAAGGAAAAGCGCAAGCGCAACAACGCCTATGTCGAAAAGTATGGCTATACGCCGGCCTGATATTTGCTGCTTCGGTATCGCCGGTTCTGGCTGATACCTACCGTATTGCAACCTATAACACCGAATTACAACGACGTGGCCCCGGCCTGTTGCTGCGCGATATTCTGTCGGGCAAGGATGCACAGGTTCTGGCTGTTGCAGATGTGATCAAACAGGTTTCCCCCGATGTGCTGTTGCTGAACGGGTTTGACTATGACGCTGGTGGCGTTGCGCTGGCGGACTTTGCCGACCTGCTGAAGGATTACCCCTACCGCTTTGCCCTGCGCCCGAATACCGGGCTGCAAACGGGTCTGGACATGGACGGGGACGGGCGCGTTGGTGGCCCGCGCGATGCGCAGGGATATGGGCGGTTTGCCGGTCAGGGGGGCATGGCCATCCTGTCTCGTTATCCTCTGGACGCTAAACAGGCTCAGGATTTTTCGGCGCTGAAGTGGGCGGCTTTTCCTGATGCACTGTTGCCAAAGGTTGATGGGAAACCGTTTCCATCGCCACAGGCTGTTGCTGCGCAAAGATTGTCGTCCGTTGGCCATTGGGTGGTGCCTGTGGAATTGCCGGACGGGGTGATCAACCTGCTGGCCTTCCACGCCGGCCCACCGGTGTTTGACGGCCCCGAAGACCGCAACGGCAAGCGCAACCATGACGAGGTGCGGTTCTGGAGTGTGTATCTGGATGGTGGGTTGGGCACGCCCCCCGTGCGTGGTCCTTTCGTTATTCTGGGGGATGCCAATCAAGATCCGCAGGATGGTGAGGGTCTGAAAGACGCTATTCGTGGCTTGCTGGCGCATCCATTGGTGCAAGACCCGTTGCCCAAAAGCAAAGGGGCTGTGGTGGCCGCGCGGGAACAGGGCGGGGCAAACGCAAGCCATCAGACCGATCCGGCGCTGGATACGGTTGATTGGAAAGACACCCCCGCGCCGGGCAACCTGCGGGTGGACTATGTGCTGCCCTCAAAGGATTTGCAGGTTGCGGGCGCGGGGGTTTACTGGCCTGTCGAGGGGGACAGCGGCGCGGCTTCGCGCCACCAGCTAGTCTGGGTTGATCTGGTGTTTGATCGCTAGCGGCATTGCCTGTTCCAGCGGTGTCGTTTCAAAATCCGGTAACAGGGCGTTAAATGTAGCGCCGTCAATTCGGTGGGGCTTGTTCCATTGGTAACGCATTTCCAGCACATATTTGGCCATTGGCCAGAACGGGCGGGCGATGTGGATCGGCAGCCAGTTCATTTTCTTCAGCCGCAGGGGTTTCCCATAGGCCTTTGACACCGCTGCACATAGTTCACGCCCTGTCAGAGTATAGCCGGGAAAAGGAATATCTGCGAAACTCGGCAGATCATCCCGCATCTCTGCCAGATCAACCGCCGCCCGGGCCAGATCGGGCAACCACGCCCAGGCGTGGGTCACATCGGGGTTGCCGGGATAGGTGAATTTTCCTTTGCTGATTTTGGGCGTAATCATCATGTCAAACCAGTTGCCCGAGGCCTGCGTGTCGATAAAATCCCCCGCCCGCAGCACGATGGTCCGCACGCCCGAGGCACGATAGGCCGCTTCCATTTCAATGCGCACACGGCCCAGCGGGTTTTTGGCCCCGTGTGGTGTGTCCACCCCGTAAACCGATGGGGCATCCTTGCCGTAGTTATAGACATTGCCGGGGATGATCACGGTGGCCTTGGTTGACAGGGCCACTTCGATCACCTGCTTGGTCAGCTTTGGCACCTGCGTGGCCCAGTCGGGATAAAGCGGGTTCCAGCCGTTCACGATCACATCCGCACCCCATGCGGCGTCCCACAGGTTTTCGGATTTGCGATCAAACTGGCGCACTTCCCAACCACGGGCCTTGAAGGCCTCGGTGGCATTGCGGCCAAACCGGCCTCGCCCGCCAAGGATCAATACGGTATTGGACATTTTATAAACTCCTGTGTTGTGTTGGCCCCAATCTATCCATTCACAAAAAACTATAAATTGCGAAAAAATGCAGATCGTGTATTCAATAATGAATGGATAAATCACTCGCCAATCTTGACTGGTCGCTATTGCAATCCTTCCTTGCCGTGGCCGAGGAAGGCTCGCTTTCCGCCGCGGCGCGGCGTCTGGGGGCCAGCCAGCCGACGCTGGGGCGTCAGATACGGCAGGTGGAACAGCAGCTGGGGGTGACCCTGTTCACCCGCAAGCCGCGTGGGCTGCAACTGACCGACATAGGACAGGCCCTGTTGCCCGCCGCCCGGACCATGCGCGATGCGGCGGGGCAAATGGCACTGGCGGCGGCGGGGCAGGAACAGCAGATCAAGGGCACAGTGCGTATCACCGCCAGCGTCTTCGTTTCGCACCACATCCTGCCGCCGATCATTGCCCATATCATGCAACAGGAACCGGATATCGCGATTGAACTGGCCCCCAATGACGCCAGTGAAAACCTGTTGTTCCGCGAGGCGGACATCGCCATCCGCATGTATCGCCCGACGCAACTGGATGTGGTTGCAAAACATCTGGGGGATTTACCGTTGGGGGTGTTAGGGTCGGTCGATTACCTGAACCGCAGGGGGCGGCCGGATACCATCGACGATATGCTGAATGGTCATGACCTGATCGGCTATGACGCGGACGAACAGATCTTGCGCGGGATGCGGCAGATGGGGCTTGAGGCCAAACGCGATTGGTTCCGTATCCGCTGCGATAACAACGTGGTTTACTGGGAGCTGTTGCGTGCCGGTTGTGGCCTTGGGTTTTCGCAAACCTATGTGGCGATGGATGATCCGCTGGTGGAGCAGGTGCTGCCCGATCTGCCGATCCCGCCGCTGCCCGTCTGGCTGGTGACCCATCAGGCCATGCGCCAGACCCCGCGAATACGGCGCGTTTGGGATATGCTGGCCGATGGGTTGTTACCCTTCGTTTCTTGACCCGGCGCGCCCAAAGGTTTACGCGGTTGGCAACCCATTCAGATCAAGGACAACAGCAACATGAGCAACCCTTCGCTTCTTATCCTCGCCGGTGACGGTATCGGCCCCGAAGTCATGGTCGAAGTGCGCAAAATCATCGACTGGTTCGATGCCAAGCGCGACCTGAAAATCGACGTGACCGAAGACCTTGTCGGTGGTGCGGCCTATGACAAACACGGCACACCGCTGCATGACGACACCATGGCCAAGGCGCAAGAGGTAGACGCGGTTCTGCTGGGCGCGGTGGGTGGTCCGGCCTATGACGATCTGGATTTCTCAATCAAACCCGAACGGGGCCTGCTGCGCCTGCGCAAGGAAATGGACCTGTTCGCCAACCTGCGCCCCGCCCAGTGCTTTGACGCGCTGGCCGATTTTTCCAGCCTGAAAAAGGAACTGGTCGCCGGTCTGGACATTATGATCGTGCGCGAACTGACCTCGGGCAGCTATTTTGGCGAACCCCGCGGCATTTTCAAGGAAAACGGCGAACGCGTGGGCATCAACACCCAGCGCTATACCGAAAGCGAAATCGACCGCGTGGCGCGCTCGGCCTTTGAATTGGCCCGCAAACGCGACAACCGCCTGTGTTCGGTCGAAAAGGCCAACGTGATGGAAAGCGGCATCCTGTGGCGCGAAGTCGTGACCAAGATCGGGGCCGAGGATTATCCCGATGTCGAGCTGTCGCATATGTATGCCGACAATTGCGCCATGCAGCTGGTGCGCAACCCGAAACAGTTTGACACCATCGTCACCGACAACCTGTTCGGCGATATCCTGTCCGATTGCGCCGCCATGCTGACGGGTTCACTGGGGATGCTGCCATCCGCGTCACTGGGTGTGCCGATGGAGAATGGCAAACCCAAGGCGATGTACGAACCCGTGCATGGCTCGGCCCCCGATATTGCCGGTCAGGGCAAGGCAAACCCCTGTGCAACGATCCTGAGCTTTGCCATGGCGCTGCGCTATTCCTATGACCAGGGCGCCGAGGCCGACCGTTTGGAAGCCGCTGTAGAAAAGGTTCTGGCCGATGGTGTGCGCACCGCTGACCTGATGCAGGCCGGTGCAGCAAAACCCGCCAGCACCAGCGAAATGGGCAATGCGGTGATCAAAGCGCTGGATGAATCCCTGTAACTATTGGTTGAAATACCGGTTGATATTGATAAAAAGGGGCAGTTTCTGCCCCTTTTTATATTTTCGAGGTCCTACTGATGAACCGTGTATTCCTGACAATCGCCGCCACCGTGCTATTGGCATCCCCGCTAGCCGCAAAGACCCTGACAGAAATGTTCCCCGACATTTCCAAAACCTATAATGACGAAGACATAAAAGCGCTTGAATCGCTGGACTTCAAACAGGGCAAGGTGACTGTTGGTAGTAATCTGGCAACGCTTGACTTGACGGATAACTACTATTTCCTCGATGCCAAGGATGCCAAATATGTCCTGTCGGAATTGTGGGGAAACCCCCCTGATGACAGTACTCTGGGCATGGTCTTTCCTGCTGATAAAACCCCCTTGGATGACACCTGGGGGATCGAGGTTTCGTTTGACGATATCGGCTATGTTTCAGACGAAGATGCGGGCAGCTATGATTATGATGAACTGCTGAAAACAATGAAGCAGGACATGAAGGACGAAAACGAATGGCGGCGTGAAAACAACTATCCCACGCTTGAGCTTCTGGGCTGGGCCGCACCGCCGCATTATGATGCCGAAGGGCGCAAACTGTATTGGGCAAAAGAGATACGCTTTGATGGTGATGAGACTACGACGTTGAATTACAACATTCGTATTCTGGGGCGCAAAGGTGTGCTGATCGTTAACTTTATTGCGGATATGGACATGCTGGATCAAGTGAACGAGGCAGTTCCGGCGGTTCTGAAAATGACCAATTTTACGGATGGAAACAAATATTCGGACTTCAAACCATCAATGGACAAGGTGGCCGCAGTCGGAATTGGCGGGCTGATTGCTGGCAAGGTTCTGGCGAAAACAGGCCTGATTGCCGTTGCGCTGATATTTCTGAAAAAGTTTTTCTTCCTGCTGCTGATCCCACTTTATTGGCTAAAGAACCTGTTTGGCCGCAAGAACAGCTGATTGATACGGCAAAGGTGGCGGTTATGGCCTTGCCAACCGCCGCCAGATTTTGTAGTCCGCCAAATAGTCGGAGTGTAGCTCAGCCTGGTAGAGCACTGCCTTCGGGAGGCAGGGGTCGGAGGTTCGAATCCTCTCACTCCGACCAATGAACAAAGGCCCCTGCGGGGGCCTTTTTGTTTTTTCGAAAACTGACCGCAATGATATTCGCAACGTTTCAATTGCTTAATGTGCTTGATACGTTCCTATTTTCAGGGCGTGAAGGCATTACAGCTCCAAATTCATTATGTTAGCCGCCCTCTTCAATACGTCCGGACTATATGAACGATAAACATTTTCTAGTGTTTCACGAGAGGTTGCGAAATATGCAGTTGCATCTTCCAATGTCATACCATGCTGAAAGGCCCAAGTAACGGCTGTGTGCTTCAATGTGTGTGGCGTGACATCTATTAACCCTGCCCGTTTAACAGCCGCTTTGAATGCCTTGTCGATGCGTAAGATCGGCTTTCCTTTATGAGAAATAACGTAACCTCCATCTTGATCCCAAGTCTGCATTTCCTTCAGCAGTTTCTCTGGGATCTTGACGGCACCTTTGCGCTTCTTTGTTTCCGATTCTGCTTTGCCTAGAAAGTGAATGACGCCATTTTCCAAATCCACCCAGCCATTATATAATGAAGGGTGCCATTTCAGACGTGTAATCGCTGTTTTTCGACGGCCTGTGTGGATGGCGATCTTGATAAACCGCTCGATATGCGGTGCGGCCTCCTTCAAGAGTTTGGCCAACTCATCCTTGGTTAAAAACCGGTCTTTTGCCGCACCCTTTTCTGGTAAGGTAACAATTGGGGCGTATGTAATTTTACGGGTTTTCGCCGCAAACTTTAAAGCTGCATTTAACGTGCCCAATTCACGGCGCACAGTCCATGCAGCTTTATTTCTAAAGCGAGAATATTCTAAACACTTTTCCACATTAATCTCATCCGCATTTAGATCGGCCCAAAACGGCGTCAATGCTTTAATGGAATTGAGAAGGCGATCCTTGTCTTTTACGGTTTTTACTTTTTCCTCTGCATAATGAACGAGCACTTCCCCGATTGTAATATCACTAGGATCGCTGTTTTTCTTTGCCTTGGTTTTCTTGTTGGCAATGTATTCACTTAATGCGTTTTCTGCGTCTTCATGAAATCCTTCACCGTATCCTGTCCGGATTTGCTTTCCGCCATCAAGGATGATGTATGCCCCGTCGTCTTTTCTCTGGTGAAGTCTTGCTGGTTTGCGTTTGCGCGGCATGTCGTAATTATCTTTTTTAGGTCTGATGAGGGTAAATAATGGCGGCCTCCAATAACCACAGGATTTAGATGACCTTCATGTATTAGAACACGGATTGCCCGAGGTTTTATTTTTGGATTAAGCTTGGCTGCAAATTCATCAACGGTTAACAAAAGGCTGTTATTAGACTCCATTGGCCACCTCCAAAATGGAAGATAAGTCCGCATCCAGGAAAATGGAGACCAACAGTATTCTTTGCTTTGATGTAGGTGGAATAGTTCTGGGCATATCCGTCGAAATCCTTCTGTAAACTTTGTTAATTTTAATTATAGCAAGATTTCCGACGATCTACTTATCAAACACATAGGAAAATTATAAGATACTGATAACAAAATAAACTTTTTCATGAAAAAATTCTAAAATACGCCCCAAACTTCAATCCATGGATAGTTCGATTGCCCTCTATTTTGACACTTAATGGGCTAACTATATTGAGCTGCACTGAACCAAGGAGTGATAAGTTCTGACGTTATTGAGCGGTGGAAACTATCACAAAACAACCGGATAGAACGGCTGCCCCCAATTCTCGTCTGGATTGTCCATCATGATGTCAATGAACACCGGCATCAGAAATCCGAGGATTGCCGCGCTGTCGCTGACCTGTGCGCGGTTGATGGCGCTATTCCATGTTGCCCCGCCATGGATCAACTGATTGCGCAAAATGTAGAGCCGGTCAAAAACAAAGCTCAGCACGCGGGCCGTATCTGTGGATTGAACGGCCTGCGCGAAACTGCGGGCGGAAGCGTTGAAACGCTCTTCCCAGTCCTCATAGCCATCAACCCCGTTATGGAATTGCCAGAATGGATTGAACACATACCGGTTTTGCATGAGGTTGCGGATCGGGCCGGAAAACTGCTGCCATATGGCGTTGTAAATCTGCCGGTCAGTGTCAAGCGCCACCAGCTTGGCAAAGAAATCTTCAAAGGCCCCGCGCTCGCCGGTGGCGATGCCTTGCAATGATCCCTCATCAGCATAGGCGGCGTTAAAGGCGATCCACAGGAACAGGAAAGCGGCGTCATGGTCATCACCGGCCTGCTCGGCCCGTCCGATCCAGCTTATCGAACGGTGGACACGCAGGCCCATGGTTTCGGGGAAGTTCGCACGAATGGCGCGTTGTTTTTCTTTCAGGGTGGCGTAGGGGATGGTTTCTGGCATGGGCAATTCTCGTTGTTACTGCGGGTTAGGGGTATTCATGGCAAAGAGTCAAAATTGGATCGTCGGTAATTCTCGGTCAGGTCACGCAACCCCGCTGGTTCCAGCACCTCGACCGCGTCGCCCCATTGATAGAGGAACCAGGCCATTTCCAGCCAACCGGCCGCATGGAAGCGGACGATCAGACTGCCGTCAGGCTGACGTTCGGCGTTCTGGTTCGGGTGGAATTGGAACTCGGCGGCACGGTCGGCGGCGGCGGGGCTGAAGCGCCAGATAACCTCGCCATATTGTGACGGGTCCTGATAGGCCCCGAAGGCTTTTGCGGCATAGCTGTCGATGGAAAACCCGCTTTCAAAGGCAAAACTTTCGTCCAGGCATTTCGCCGTCTGGATCCGGTCCATGCGAAAGTTCAGCAATTCCGGCCCGCGGGCAGGCTGGCGCGCTACCAGATAGCTGCGCTGACCCAGCAGAACGCCGTGCGGTTCCACAACCCTTTGCTTGCTATCCTCCTCTCCATAGGAAATTTCCAGCCGGAACGGCCCGCGCAAGGCCTCGATTACCGCATCCATGACCTCGGGGCGCTGTGCGGCGCGGGGGCCCGGACGGGCGACATGACCCAGCGAGGCCAGAACCGCCTCGGCATCCGCTTCGGCCCTGAGCGCGTCGCGTGCCGGCAGGCGGGCCATCAGCCGGTCACGCAGGTCTTCCAGCGCACGGGCATGGCGCAGGCGGTTGTCGTCACGGGCCGAGATGACGGCGATTTCCAACGCTTCAATAGTGGTTTCCTGACGTGGTTCCAGACGGGCAACCGCCGGATCAAGCAACCGCCAGCGCCGCCGTCGGTCGGTGCCGTCGGTGATTTCCACATTGGCAAATGTGGATTCCAACGCTTCGGTCATGCGTTGGGCGGTGCGGTGCGAAACGTTAAATTCGGTGCAAATTTCGGCAAGGCTGATACCACCGTGGCGCGAGGACGCCATTAGTGCGAGACGAAGCAGATCCCGGGCTTTTGCAAAAGACATTTTCAACCACGACAGGAATTGACACCCTTATAGGTTATTGTTCACGGTGAGTTCTGTCGAGATGATTCGAATTAATGTGAGGATACAATGCACACGAAAGAAGAAATTACATTCGATCATAAGACCATTCAACAAATAGGACACTATGTTTATGCCCTTCTGGATGAGAAGAGATTGCCATTTTATATCGGCAAAGGGCAGGGGAACCGTGTATTTGACCATGTAAACTGCCGCTTGGATGAAAGTGTTGATAGCGCGAAATACGGAACGATAAATGAGTTAAAACAAAGTGATACTGGAGTTGAGCATATAATTATTCGGCATGGCCTTACCGAGAAGGAAGCTTTCGAAGTCGAAGCCGCATTGATTGATTTGGAGCGATTTAGAGACAAAAAACTGACAAACATCCAGTCTGGGCATAGGTCATTGGAAAACGGTCTGATGACGGCCAATGAGATTCGTAACAAATATAATGCGCAGCCATTGTCGGAACTAAAACACCCGGTTGTAATCATTAATATCAATAAAACATACAAGCGTGGAAGTGGAGCAAAAGGTATTTATGAAGCTACTCGCGGGAATTGGGTTATTGCTGAGTCGAGAACTAAGACGATTCAATATGCGTTATCTGAATATCGCGGATTGGTTGTTGAAGTTTTCAAGATTCAGGCATGGTCGGAGGTCCATCAAAAGAAAAAGGATGGCAAAACTCAAATCCGCCGATGTTTCACAGCCATTGTTGCAGAGGACAGTGTGAGAAAGTTGTATATCAACAAGTCAATTAAGGATGCAAAGAAACGCGGTCAGTCCAACCCTATAAGATATACATTAGCCTGAATGTTTCGGCTGCATCTCATTTTATGTTCACAGGGATTAATATCTTAAATGATAGTGGTATTTACAAAGACACCAAGAACTTTCTTGAATACATGTGGCCGACAATTTGAGGTCTCGGTATGAGGGAAACCAACGGTCACACCCTGTTTTCGGCCTCCGACCTTATGAAATTCATGGGGTGCAAGCACGCGAGTGTTCTGGATATGGCGCGGATGCGCGGAGAAGGCCCCGAGCCACGGGAAGACAGCGAGGATGCGGCGCTGTTGCAAAAACAGGGTGACGAGCACGAGGCGGGGCATCTGGGAAAACTGAAAGAGCAGGGGCGGCGGGTCGTTGAAATCGACAGCGGAAACCTTGCGGCCAATGCTGCCAAAACTCGCGAGGTTCTGGCGCAGGGGCCGGATGTGGTTTTTCAGGGCGCGTTTCTGTCGGGCAACTGGGGGGGCTGGTCTGATTTTCTGGAACGGGTGGAGCGCCCGTCAAAGTTGGGGGATTTCAGCTATGAGGTGACTGATACCAAGCTGAAACGCACGCCCCATCCCAAACATGTATTGCAACTGGTGCTCTATTCTGACCTCCTGGCGGAAATTCAGGGGGTAATGCCGGAATTCGCCCATGTTGAGCTGGGCACAGGTGATCGCGCCACGCTGCGCCTGAAGGATTACAGCGCCTATGCGCGGGCGGCGCGCCAGAGGCTTGAGGATTTTGTGGCAAACCCTGGGGAAACCCGTCCCGTGCCTTGCGCCGATTGCGGGATGTGCCGCTGGGCCGATCATTGTGCGGAGATTTGGGTTAAGGAAGACAGCCTGTTCAACGTGGCCAATATCAGCCGCACGCAGGTGAAAAAGCTGGAAGCGGCGGGGGTGGATACGCTGGAAGCGCTCTCCACGCTGGGCCATCCGGTGCGTGGGCTGAGCGAGCCGACATGCGCACGGCTGGTTACGCAGGCGCGCCTGCAACAGGCCCGCAAGACCGGTGCGCCCGATTTCGAATTGCGCCCGCCAGAGGTTGGCAAGGGTTTCGACCTGCTGCCAAAACCACAGGCGGGGGATTTGTTTTACGACATCGAGGGCGACCCACATTTCGAGGATGGACTGGAATATCTGCACGGGGTCTGGGCCAAGGATACCGGCTTTGTCGCCTTCTGGGCGCATGATCACGCGGCGGAAAAACAGGCGGTTATTGATCTGTTTGATTTCTTTCGTGCGCGCCTTGCGCAATTCCCGCAGGCCCGCATTTACCATTACGCCCCCTATGAAATCACCGCCCTGCGCCGTCTGACCGCCAAATACGGGGTGGGCGAGGCCTTTCTTGATCGCCTGCTGCGCGAACGGCGGTTTGTCGATCTGTTTGCCGTGGTGCGGGGCGGGTTGATTGGTTCCGAGCCGAATTATTCGATCAAATCCATGGAGGCGTTTTACGGCCTTGTGCGCGACGGCGAGGTCAAAACGGCGGGCGGCTCGGTCGTGGCCTATGAGAAATGGCTGGAGACCGGCGAGCAGCAAATTCTGGATGAAATCGAGGATTACAACCGCATTGATTGTGTTTCGACCGAAGATCTGCGCGATTGGCTGGTGAGTATCCGCCCCGACGGGCCGTGGCCGGAGATGACCGAGGATTTCGGCGACAAAGAGGTGGAGGAGGATACCGAAGCCGACGCCCTGCGGGCCATGCTGGCGGCGTCGGACCTGCCCGAAGAGCGGCAGGCGATGTTGTTTGATCTGGGGATGTTCCACATCCGCGAGGTGAAACCGGCCTGGTGGGCGATTTTTGATAGTCTGGGCAAAGATGAAGACGAGCTGATCGATGATCTGGATGCGCTTGCAGGGCTTGTGGCTACAGGGCCGGCCGAGCCAGTCGACCGCTCGTTTCAGCGCACCTATCAGTTTCCCGCACAGGAAACCAAACTGCGGGCTGGACGCAAGGCCACTATCCCCACGACGGAGGGCATGGCTACGATCAACATTACCGAACTGGACCGTGCTGCGCGCCGCGTTACCTTGAAAATTGGCTCGGCAAAGGCCGATCTTTTGACCGATCGCCTGTCCCTGCATCCCGACAAGCCGATCTCAACCGCGATCATTGCCCAAGCCCTGCGCGATGTGATTACAGACCAGTGCGGGGCCAAAACCTACCGCGCGCTGGATGACCTTCTGTCGCGCACACCTCCGCGGCTGACGCCCCCTGCGGGGGATGATATCCTGAACGGTTCGGAATTTGTTGCCGGATCCATCGATGCCGTGGCTCGCATGGACGAAACCGTGCTTCCCATTCAAGGCCCGCCCGGCACCGGCAAAACCTATGTGTCCGCCCGCGCGATCCTGTCTTTGGTGGGCAACGGCGCGCGGGTTGGCGTGGCCTCGAACAGTCACGAAGCGATCCGCAATGTGCTGATGGGCTGCCTTGCAGCAGTTGAGGACGAGGATATGCCAATCACGCTGGAAATGGCGCATAAGGTGTCGCAGGGCAATGACGGCTACCCCGAGGGGCTCGAAGAGATTTCCCGCCCGACCTCGAACGACGATCCGGCTCTGGCCGAGGCTCATGTGGTGGGTGGCACCGCGTTTTTCTTTGCTCGGGAACAGAACATTCAGGCCTTTGACTGGTTGTTTATCGACGAAGCGGGGCAAGTGGGGCTGGCCAATATGCTGGCCATGGGCCGCGCCGTGCGCAATATCGTTCTGGTCGGCGATCCACAGCAATTACCGCAAGTCATTCAGGGATCGCACCCGCATCCCACCAACCTGTCCTGCCTTGAATGGGTGCTGGGCGACCACGCCACCATCCCGCCGGAACGCGGCATCTTCCTGCCCGTCACCCGCCGGATGCATCCGGATGTGTGCGGGTTTATTTCGGATCAGGTTTATGAGGGACGACTTGAAAGCCACCCCGATACGGCCCGTCAAAGCGTGACCGGCACATCCTTCCCCGAAGCGGGCGCGTTTTGGGTGCCGGTTCCCCACGAAGGCAACGCCCAGACCGCGCCCGAGGAAGTGGACGCCATCAGGGCGGCAATCACCGACCTGCTGCGCGGTAACTGGACCGACAAGGAGGGCTCCACCCGCCCTGTGCGCCCGCAGGACATCATTGTCGTCGCCCCTTATAACGCACAAGTTAATGCTCTGGACGAGGCTTTGCCCGAGGGCATCCGCGTCGGCACCGTGGACAAATTCCAGGGGCAGGAAGCGCCAATCTGCCTTGTCTCGATGACGGCCAGCTCGGCAGAAGAAACCGCACGCGGCATGGAATTCCTGTTCTCGCTCAACCGGATCAACGTGGCGGTATCACGGGCAAAAGGACTGGCGCTGGTGTTTGGCGCGCCGCGCTTGCGCGAGGCAAAATGCAATACGGTGGAGCAGATGAAGCTGGTGAATATGGTGTGTGGGCTGAAATGGTTGGAAGAATGCGAATGACGGATGGTGCGGGTTCAGAGGGCAAAATTGTTGACTGGTTCAAAATCGAAAAGGAACAGGCGGTCGCCTTCGGCTGTGAACATAGGGATGGATTCCTTGTAAGTAAGGGATCAACCGCAATGAAAATAGGATCTCCCAACAAGAAGCGCGATCGAGCATTGCGCGACAAGCTGATCCAAGAGGGTGTCCTTGTTCCAGACAAGAACCCCGCACTTTTTTGTTTCGTGGCAGATCATGTCTTCACAAGCAAGAGTGCGGCAGCCGGCGTAGTGATAGATGGCAACAGCAACGGAAGACATTGGAAACCAACCCAGCCTCGCCCGGCGCTCCAGCCTGAAGATCTACTGTCGAGAGTAGCAATCGAAAAAGCGATGGATGCCTTCGACCATTGGCATAATGAAGGTGAGCACAACGAATTTTTCTCTCATTTTGACGCGCCGAAGGATTACTGGGTTCGCTCTACGCGTGCACGGGTTAACAGGATTTACCCGACAAAGCCGATTATGGGTTTTATATTGGATAAGACCAACCTGAACGATGGATGGGAGCGGAAATCCGATGCTGCGGCGCGGCTGCACAATGCGGGCTTTCTCATCGTTGATAAAAAAGATCGCCCCATCATTCAGCCGGAACTATACCGCCATTTGTGCCGAGGCGCGGACAGGATCAGGAAATACACACAAAATTACTACATCGAACCGGCGCGCGAACGAGGCGAGGCGAAGGTTTTAATCGCTGTCCGTGATGTCGCGCTGGATCTGGGCCTGGAGAATGTCTTTCCGAGTATCTGTGGGGCAATCGGAGGCAAAAAATTCCAGGAACTGGCGAATGTCCGGGCTCCAACATACACCAATCCGAACCCGAGCAGCACTACCGTTTTCACCTTTATTCTTGATGCAAATACACAGGCAGATCCCATGACCCAAACCAATGATACATTTGTGCCTCAGCCGATGAATTTGATCCTTTACGGCCCGCCAGGAACGGGAAAAACCTATGAAACAGCATCTGAGGCCGTTCGGATTTGCTTGGGTCTGGACGCCATTAGCGAATTGCCAGAAAATGGCAATCGCGATGCGGTGATGCATGAATACAGACGATTGGTATCTGATGGGCAGATTGAATTTGTAACCTTTCACCAGTCCATGTCCTACGAGGAATTTGTCGAGGGTCTGCGACCGGAAACACAAGATAAAGATGGGCAGGAAACTGTAGTGGATGCTTCAGTAAACGGCGGTTTTCGTTTGAAGGTAGAGGATGGCATTTTCAAACGGTTTAGCGAACAGGCGAGGCGCGATCCCGGTGACGGAGATTCTGCCAACCGTCTGGACCGGAGACGCCGTGTTATCCGGTTCGGGTTAACAGGGTCGGATTGGCGCACGACTTATGAGAGCGCAATAAATGAAGGTTGGGTGGAATGGCCGCATGGTGGAAATATTGACTGGTCAGGTCCGGAATTTGAGGATTGGCAGGTCATTAAGGAAAGGCGGCAACAGGATGATCCGAACAGATTGGGTAATCATGCCTCGGTTTTTGGAACTTGGCTTTGGCGTGCGGGAGCGGAAACCGGAGACTATGTATTAATGACGGTTGGCCGATCCCGGATTGTGGCTGTTGGTCGTATCAATGGTGACTACAAATTCATACCTGCGACCGATGACATGCCACCACGGCACATACGCCCTGTCGAATGGATGTGGAGCAACCCTGATGGTGTTGACCGGTCAGAAATTTACAGCAGCGATTTCACATCTTTTCATCCAGCATATACGCTTAATGAAGCGGCTCTGAATTGGGATCGGCTGGAAACACTTCTCTTTGGGGCGGATGCAGTGCGTGCGCAAGGGGCGGGGCGACCCCATGTTCTTATCATTGATGAAATCAACCGTGCTAATATTTCCAAAGTATTCGGAGAGCTGATCACTTTGCTGGAACCGGACAAACGGATTGGCCAGCCCAATGAGATTCGCCTCAGGTTGCCGTATTCCAAGGCTCCCTTCGGGGTTCCCTCGAACCTGCATATTATCGGGACAATGAACACAGCCGACCGCTCTATTGCGCTTTTGGATACGGCCCTGCGGCGGCGTTTTCGCTTTCGGGAACTGATGCCTGATCCTGAGGTTCTGTCCAATAAAACAGACTTGGACGGGATCAATTTACAGCGGCTACTTAAGAGCCTGAACGAGCGTATCGAGTATCTGTTCGATCGCGAACACCAGATCGGCCATGCCTATTTCATGGGGTGCAAAACGCGGGATGATATCGAAAGGGTGATGCGCGATAATATTATCCCTCTTTTGGCGGAATATTTTTACGAAGACTGGTCGCGGATTGCCATGGTGCTGGAAGGTAGATCGATTCCGGAAGCCGAGCTATTTGATGGGCGTTTTCTACGCGGTGAGAGATTTGTGCCGCAGGGGTTTGAAGGGGATAGTGAAGAAGGTCAAACTCGGATGCGCTGGACGGTGAAGGACACATTCGATTTCTCGGAGTTTGCAGCCATATGATCCGTCGGAGTGTCCTTGAATGGACGAAACTACCCTATGGCGATAAATCAGATCCTGACAGTATTCCGGAATGGGCGGCTGACAGGATTGCAGCGGTTGCCGCGGACTCAGCTTTTGCCGGAAAGGGAGGAGGGGGGGTGCTTGAACATGGGCGCAAACATTTGCGTGCCCGTAGTGTTGTGGGTGTTATTGCTGCCGAAGGGTGCATGTTGGAAATTCTGCCAAAGATTGATGTGGCGGAAAGTGACTTGCCCCAAGAGACTGCTATTCGGCGCCGTCTTATCCATATGCTTGCTGTGGCGCTTGATCTGCGGATTGAGGTTGGCGCGCTTACAGAACTGGACTGGCAGCGTGATACAATTCTAGAGATTTTGATTGGGCTATTTGCTGACAAACTGGCAAACGTGCTTCGAGGGGGAATGCCCCATCAGTATATCGGCCGCGAAGACGATCTGCGGGCTTTGCGCGGATCTATGGATGTAGTTCGACAATTCACCAAACATGCGGTGAACCCGTCCCGCTTGGCCTGCCGGTATGATGAATTGTCGCCCGATACAGCTTTGAACCAGATTATGAAGGCGGCTGTTCTGCGACTATTACGCGCCTCGCGCAGCCTGAGAAACCAGCGCCGTTTGCAGGAACTCAGTTTTGCCTATGCTGAAATATCCGACATTCCTGTCGCCAGACTTGGATGGGATACTGTGCAACTTGACCGGACCAATTATTGTTGGCGCGAGCTTCTGGACCTTGCCCGTTTGCTCTTGTCAGAAAAGTTCCAGACGACAACCAGCGGAAACGGTAGCGGGTATGCGTTGCTGTTTGACATGAATGTTCTGTTTGAAAGCTATATCGGTCAAATTACACGCCGGGCCTTTGCCGGTAGCGGATTGCATGTCTCGCTTCAGGGCGGGCGGCTTTACTGTCTGACCGATGAAGAAACCGACCGCCGGACGTTCCAGACAAAACCCGATATTCTGATCCGTTCAGAGAATGAAATTATCCATGTCATCGACACGAAATGGAAGCGTATTTCATCACGTCTGGATGACCCCAAGCGCGGTGTATCTCAAGCGGATATTTACCAGATGATGGCCTATGGACAGCTTTACCGCACACAACGCCTGACGCTGCTTTACCCCCACCACGGGCAGCTTCAAGGGGGCGACGGTCAACAGGCAAGGCATCGGATTGGTGACGGGGATGTCCTACTTGAAACAATGAGCTTTGATGTCTCACGTGGCGAGAACGCAGTTGCCCGTCTGCGCAGCCTCCTTCATTGTGATGTGCGAGGTGTTTCGGAAGGGATATAGTAATCGAACCCTGTATAAATGTCCTTTACTCCGGCCCGTCCACAAACAGAGCAACCAATGGCGCATTGATAGGTAATCCCCCCGAAAATTAGTGGTGTTCACAAGTAGAATTTTCTCGGCATAATATCTGAGGAGATTTTGATGAAGAACAAACGATACAGTGACGCGCAGATCATGGGTATTTTGAAGCAGGCCGAAAGCGGTGTGCCGGTGTCCGATCTTTG
>WFNH01000041.1 GCA_015488685.1 Marinosulfonomonas sp. | reverse complement strand
CAGTTGAACGGATCATAAGGGTTGGTGCGGGTGGTGATGCGCACGTCATGGCCGGAACCCGATGAAAACGGATGCACCGCCTTGTCGATCCGCCCGTGGTTCAGGTCATAGCCGAATGTGACCGCCAGTTTGCGGGTCAGGTCCAGTTGCAGCGCCTCGTCAAACTTGTGTGACAATGCGGCGGGCTGGTTCTCGGCCCCCAGCACCCGTTCGCGCAGCGCCACCAGACGCGGGCGCAGGGCGCCAAACATCGCTTCCAGCTCGGACGCCTTGGCACCCGGTTCGTAATCATCCAGCAGCGCATCATACAGATTGCCGCCATCGGCCAGCGCCGCCGCTTCCTCGCGTTTCAGCTTCAGAACCTGCTTTAGCGTCGGGGCAAAAGCCGCGAAATCCTCGGCTGCGCGGGCTTGCGCCCAGATGCCTTGCGCCATCGAATGCAACTTGGCCTGCTCGGTCGCCAACCGCGCCGGTATCCGCATCGTGCGGCTATAGCCGCGCCGGATATGGCGCATGTTGGCCTGCCCGACCACATCCAGCGTGGTGTCATCAATTTCGGCCAGCCAATCACCCACCTTCGGGTCCGTTCGCCGCGCGTGCAAAACAGACGACATCGCCGCCATTTCCTCGGCCCGCTGCGCGGCGGCGCCACGGGGCATCATGGTTTCCTGATCCCAGCCCAACCGGCCTGAAACCTGCCCCAGCGCCTGCGTGTCGCGCTCATACGCCATCAGATCATCATATGCCGCCATTGCCTTAACCCCTTATGCTCTGGGCCACAGGATAGCCCGCCAGAAAACGTGACCGCAGGATCATCACCCACAGCAGAATTGCACCGAATTGATGGGTCAGCGCCACATGCGATTGCGCCGCCATCATCACCGTTGTGATGCCCAGCACAACCTGCACCAGCACCATCGCCATCAGCATGTTGAACGCCGCCTTGGTCTTGCGGTTGCCACAACTGCGCGACCGTCGCCAGACCACAGTGGCAAACGCCAGCACCAGATAGCCGACCAGCCGGTGAATGAACTGCACAAGGGCGGGATTTTCAAAGAAATTGCTCCACCACGGCTCGTAATCGAATATTTCATCCGGGATCACCTGCCCGCCCATCAAGGGCCAGTCGATATAACCGCGACCCGCATCTATACCGGCCACCAAAGCGCCCAGCAGGATTTGCAGAAAAGCCAGATGCAGCAGGCCGGTGGACATGGAGAACAGCTTGCCTTCCCTGCCGCGGCGCGCCTGCATAATCTCGGCTTCGGACCGCGACAGCAAAAAGATATACCACGCCGAAAGGCCCAGAATAATAAACGCCAACCCTAGATGCGTCGCCAAACGGTAGGATGCCACATCGACCATCCGCCCCGTCAGGCCACTCGAGACCATCCACCAGCCAATCGCGCCCTGCAATCCGCCCAGAACCCCAAGGCCCAGCAAACGGTTTGTCCAGCCCGCCGGTATCTTTTGGGTTAGCCAGAAGAACAGGAAACCGATGGCCCAGACCACACCGATAAACCGGCCCAACTGCCGGTGGCCCCATTCCCACCAGTAGATGGATTTGAATTCGGCCACCGTCATTTTGCTGTTTTGCAACTGGAATTCCGGGCTGTCCTGATATTTGGCAAATTCGCTGGCCCAATCGGCATCATTCATCGGCGGGATTGCGCCCGTAACGGGCTTCCATTCGGTGATTGATAGGCCGGAATCGGTTAACCGCGTGGCCCCACCGACCAGAACCATCAAGGCAACCAAAGCAAAAACCAGCATCAGCCAGCCACGAATAGCCCGCCGCGCGCCCTTTGGCGCCTTGTCGATCACACCGGTTTTCGGCGCAACCTCCTCGGGCTTTACATCCTCACCGACCTCTTCAAAAATACTGCGCTTCTTGCTCATGCTCGCACCCTTCCTGTTTCCCGCCAAACTACGACCGACAATATGCAGGGGCAAGGCCCATTTGCCTTCTTCTTTTTTTCAAATACCTGCCCGCGCGGCAGCGCATAGAATCTCTTATTCCCCACTCTCTTTCCAGCGCACCAACTGCCGCAGCATCCCATGCAACGTCTGCACATCCGCCCGCGTCAAAGGCAGCCGCGCCCACATGTTGCGCAGGGCCAGCTTCATGCGGTCGGCCTTGGCCTCGGGAAAAAAGAACCCCGCAGACTGCAGGCGTTCCTCGAAATGATCCCCCAGCTTTTCAATTTCCAGCCCCTCGGCAAATTCGGTTTTCACCATCTCCATCACCTCGGGCACCGCCTGTTCCACCTGCCGGCGCCATTCATAGGCGGTCAGCAACACCGATTGCCCCAGATTTAGCGATGAAAACGCCGGATTGACCGGCACCGAGATAATCGCATTGGCCCGCGCAACATCGTCGTTTTCCAGACCGGCGCGTTCTGGCCCAAACAGAATGCCGACCTTTTGCCCCTGCTCCAGCAAGCCACGGGTGTATTCCATCGCCCGTTCCGGTGTCATAACCGGCTTGGTCAAGCCACGGTGCCGTGCGGTGGTGGCAAATACATAGTTGCAATCGGCAATCGCACCGGCAGTGCTGTCAAACAGCCCCGCCTGATCCAGCAGACGCCCCGCGCCCGAGGCCATCGCCACCGCGCGCTCATTCGGCCAGCCATCACGCGGTGCAACAATGCGCATCCGGTCCAGCCCGAAATTCCACATCGCCCGCGCGGCGGCACCAATGTTTTCGCCCATCTGCGGGCGCACAAGGATCATCGCGGGCTGTGGTCCCGTCCATTCATCTTTTGCCATTTCGCACCTGTTTCTCCATCCCCGCCCTGATAGGGTGCAACTGCCCCGTGGTCAAACCGCAAAACCTGCGCTATATCCGGCAGCAACAGCCAGCCAAGGATAGTGATGATGAGCGAAGAATTTCCCGAAAAAGAACAGGCCCAGCTATACCTGATCACCCCGCCCGCCTTTGAACTGGCCAGCTTTGCCGATACATTCCAGCGGGTGCTGGACGTGGCCCCCGTGGCCTGCGCACGCCTTGCCATGGCCACCAAGGACGAAGACCAGATCGCCAAAGCCGGGGATGCCTTGCGCGAAATATGCCACGCCCGCGACATCCCGCTGGTGATCGAAAGCCATCTGATCATGGTTGAACGCCTTGGCCTTGACGGGGTGCATCTGACCGATGGCGCCCGTTCCGTGCGCTATGCCCGGGGCGAGCTGTCGGACGAGGCCATCATCGGCAGCTATTGCGGCACTTCGCGCCATGGCGGGTTGAACGCAGGTGAAGCCAGCGCCGATTACGTCAGTTTCGGTCCTTGTGGTGACAGCGCACTTGGTGACGGCTCAACCGCCCCGCAAGACCTGTTCCAATGGTGGAGCGATGTTGTCGAGGTTCCGGTTGTGGCCGAAGGTGCGTTGACGGTCGATCTGGTTCAGACACTATCACCTGTCACCGATTTCTTTGCCATAGGCGAGGAAATCTGGAACACAGATGATCCGGTAGCCAGCTTCAAATTGTTAACGCAGGCAATCTATTGATAACGACACGAAACAAACCGGTCGCTTTGCGCCCTTTCCTGGGTTAAATTGTCCCAATCACACTGAATATGAGGCAACACTGTTCTGGTGCAGCTTGATAAACTATACTAATCGGTTTAGTTGTGCCGGAAGTCGGCACAAGATTCGATTCATCACTCCGGAATATACGAGGGCAAACCATGCGATACGGGACGTTCTTACTGGCTTTTATAGGCTCAGCAGTCTTTTCTGTGGCACCCGCCCTCTCGGAGCAGGTCCTTTCGGTTGAAACGGTTCAAATTGAACCGCAGACAGCATTGGAAACCCTGTCTTTGACCGGCGCTATCGTTGCGCGGGATGAAGTCGGGTTATCATTCCCAATGGGCGGGCGCATCATGACGATCCTTGTTCGCGAAGGGGATCATGTTCAAAGGGACCAGGAACTGGCCCGCCTTGAATCGGTGCAGCAGGAACAGGCCATGCGCGGCGCGGAAGCGGCGTTGAATGCAGCACAAGCGGATCTGTTTCAGGCCAAAGAAGAATTTGAACGCCAGGACGTTTTCTTGCAACGCGGGGCAACGACACGCATCCGGCGCGATGAATCCGAACGTCGTTTTCGCATAGCCGAAGCAAGTGTTGAACAGGCACAAGCCGACCTGAACCGCGCCCGCAAAGCCTATGAAGATACGTTCCTGCGCGCCAGCGCCGATGGGACAGTTACTGCCCGTCTGGCAGACCCCGGCGAAGTCATCGCCGGTGCCCATCCGGTGTTGAAACTGGCTTTGGGTGCCGCGATGGATGCGGTATTCGATACACCCGAAGACATGCCGACCCGTATACCCAAAAATCTGACAATTCCATTGTCCTTGATCGACAATCCCGAGGTGCGGTTTCAAGGACATATCCGCAAGGTGTCCCCATTGGTTGACCCGCAACGTGGCACAATCCAGGTCAGCGTGGGCGTGGATATGCCCCCTGCACAGGTCAGTTACAGCGCGGCGGTCAGGGCCAGTATTGCAATCCCGCGTCCGGATCAGATCATTGTTCCTTATAGCGCGCTGTCG
The DNA here is from genome assembly GCA_015488685.1 of Marinosulfonomonas sp. Taxonomy (GTDB): domain Bacteria; phylum Pseudomonadota; class Alphaproteobacteria; order Rhodobacterales; family Rhodobacteraceae; genus Profundibacter. The sequence goes on along the minus strand of WFNH01000041.1, from coordinate 6,150 downwards.
GCAAGCGGCCACTCTGCGGCGGTCTGGGTTGTTAATCCGGGCACGATGCGCGCATCGCTGAAACCTGTCGGCATCGCACGATATTCGGATGGCCTGATTATGATCCAAGACGGGTTGAAAACGGGCGACATTGTTGTCACCAGCGGCGCCCAGTTATTATACCCAGGGCGGGTTGTTCGCCTGATCGGAGAAAAGTGATGCGTCATAAATCCCTGCTCCTTGTTATGGCAATGGCCTTGCCAATGGCGCAGCTTGCTGCTGCACAGGAAATACCCCGTCCGGTTGTCTCGGAGATTATCGGCGAAAACCCTGAAACGACGCGCGACTATATTGGCACCGTTTCGGCCAGAATCGAGGTTGATCTGGGTTTTCCGGCCTCGGGCACCATTGCCAGCCGCCCCGTTTCCCTTGGGGATACGGTGCAAAAGGGCGATGTTCTGGCCCAGCTGGACCCCGAAGCACTGGAAGCCGGCGCATGGGCGGCGCGTGCAGGTGTGGTGATTGCCACGCAGGGGCTGAAATCGGCACAGGATGCCTTGGATCGCGAAAGAATACTGGTTGAGCGCGGTGTCGAAAGCAAAGCGCGTCTGGAAGATGCCGATCGTAAATTCGCGGCGGCCAAAGCGCGACTGGAGCAGGCCCAGGCAGCACTTGTTCGCGCCGAAGACATTCTGGATTCTGCCGTTTTGCGTGCCCCCCATGACGGGGTTATCACACGCGTTCTGGCCGAACCTGGCGCCTCGGTTTCGGCGGGCCAGCCGGTAATCCGGCTGGCTGCAACCAATGAACGCGAAGTGGTCATTGATCTAACCGAATCCGAACTGGCCATCCTGCCCGACAAGGCCCTGTTTGATGCGACCCTGCTGGCTGTCAGCACGGTTCATGCGCAAATCCGCCTGCGATCGGTTGATCCTGTGGCCGATGCCCGCACCCGCACCCGTCGCGGCCATTTCACCCTGCTGGATGCCCCCGAGGAATTCCGTATCGGTGCACTGGTAAAAGCCAAGCCGCAACGGAAGGATATCAAGGTGATGACAATCCCGTCTGGGGCCATTCTACATGAAAACAGTGATACATTCGTCTGGGTAGTTTCACGCCCCGATGGCAAGGTTCGCAAAACGGCAATTACTCTGGGGAATACCATTGGTGATCGCAGCATTGTAAAAACCGGCCTGCAAATCAATCAGGAAATCCTGATCAAAGGCATCCACTCAATCAAGGACGGGCAGATCGTTGGCCCGCGCGTAGGCAAATGAGCGAACGTTTCAATCTGTCCGACTGGGCGCTGCAGCATAAATCCCTGATCTGGTATCTGATGATCGTCAGCATGTTGGCGGGCCTGATGGCCTATGTCACCATCGGTCGTCAGGAAGATCCGGATTTCACCATCAAAACCATGGTGATCACGGCCGCCCTGCCCGGCGCCACCGTGCAGGAAACGCTGGATCAGGTCACCGACCGGATCGAAAAGAAATTGCTGGAAGTGGACGAGCTGGATTTCACCAAATCCGTCACTTGGCCCGGTGTGTCGATCGTTTATGTCAACCTGCTGCCCACCACCCATGGCCCGCAAATTCCGCCAATCTGGCAGGAAATCCGTAATATGATGGGCGATATTCGCGGTGAATTCCCGCCCGAATTCGCCGGTTTCAAATTCAACGACCGTTTTGGCGATGTTTATGGCAATATCTATGCTTTTACCTCGGACGGGTTCACTCCGCGCGAAGTGCGCGACATGATCGAGGATATACGCCGCGAAGTGCAGCAACTGGATGATGCAGGCGATGTGGTGATCTTTGGCGACCGCGAAGAAGCAATCTATCTGGATTTCTCGCCCGAGAAAATGGCCGCCCTTGGTGTGAATCAGGACCAAGTGCAAGCCACATTAGCCGCCCAAAACGCGATTGTGCCTTCGGGTGTGATCGAAGCCGGACCCGAGAGGGTTCTGGTCCGGGTCAGTGGCAAATTCCTGAATGCCCAAAGCCTCGAGGATGTGAATCTGCGTGTCGGAGACCGGTTTTTCCGCCTGACCGATGTGGCAACTATACGTCGGGGTTATAAAGACCCCGCATCCGAATTGTTCCGTTATAACGGGCAAGAGGCGATCGGCCTTGGCGTCGGGATGCGCAAAGGGGCCAATATTCTGGCCTTTGGCGAGCAGTTGGACAAAGTGATTGATCGGGCGGAATCAAAACTGCCGATTGGGGTTGAAATCCACAAGGTTTCGGACCAGCCCAAAATCGTGGACGAAGCGGTGGGTCATTTCACCCGCGCCCTGGCCGAAGCTGTGTTTATCGTGATGGCGGTATCGGTGCTGGCCGTGGGCCTGCGGGCCGGTCTGGTGGTGGCGCTGGCGGTGCCGCTGACGCTGGGTATTACCTTTGTGGTGCTGGATTATACCGGCTTTACCCTGCAACGAATTTCGCTGGGTGCATTGATTATCGCGCTGGGGCTGCTGGTGGATGATGCGATGATCGCGGTAGAAACAATGATCTACCGGCTAGAAAAAGGCGATAGCCGGCACGATTCCGCATCCTATGCCTGGCGTACAATTGCCTTTCCGATGCTGTCGGGCACGCTTATTACTGTCGCGGGGTTTATCCCGATCGGGTTGAACAGCTCGAATGCTGGCGAATTCACCTTTTCATTGTTTGTGGTGATCGCTGTCTCCCTGTTGGTCAGCTGGATTGTGGCGGTTTTGTTCAGCCCGCTGCTGGGGGTGACATTCCTACCTCGGAATCTGGGACACAAGCACAAAGGCCCGGGCGTGGCCATGCGGATGTTCATGGCGACCCTCAAGGGTGCCATGCGGGCGCGCTGGCTGGTGCTGCTTGTCATTGTCGCCGCTTTTGCCGCCTCGATTTACAGTATGCGGTTTGTTGAACAACAGTTTTTCCCGAATTCGGACCGCACCGAATTGCTGGTCAATATGACCTTGCCGCAAAATGCTTCGATCGAGGAAACATCGAACCAGATCAATCAGATGGAATCCCACTTGAAAGGTCATGACGGGGTGGCCTATTGGTCCAGCTATGTCGGCCGATCTGCCCTGCGGTTCCTGCTCACCAGCGAACCCGCCACGCCTTCTGCAAATTTTGGCCAGATCGTGATTCAAACAACCGGTCTTGAGGCCCGCGATAAACTGCGTGACGAGCTGCGAAAAGTGGCAACCGAGGAATTCCCCGGCACTGATGTTCTTGTAAAACTTCTAGCGATCGGCCCGCCGGTTGGCCGCCCCGTGCAATACCGCCTGTCCGGTCCCGACATCGCCAAGGTCAGGGATCTGGGGCGTGAACTGACAGCAATCGTTGCCAGTGACGACCGGCTGGAAAGTATTGCAATGGACTGGAACGCACCAGCCCGTGTGATCAAGGTGGAAATCCTTCAAGACAAGGCGCGCCAGTTGAATCTGACCGCCCGCGATATTTCAAGCGCCCTAAGCACCGTTTATAACGGCAAGGGCGTGACCAACCTGCGGGATCAAACCTATCTGATTAATATCATCGCCCGAGGGGACAAAAGCACATCTGAATCCATCGACACGCTATTCAATTTGCAACTCAGCACCGCGAGTGGCGGCACCATTCCCCTGTCCAGCGTTGCGGAATTCCGGTTCGAAACCGAACAGCCGGTGGTTATCCAGCGCAACCGGATGCCGACAGTAACCGTCGAAGCCGCACTGGCCACCAAGGACCAACCCGCAACCATTGTCAAAGCCCTGAAACAGAAGATCGAAGAATTCGATAGCGCCCTGCCCGCCGGATACCATGTCGAGGTCGGTGGTTCGATCGAGAAAAGTGCAGAATCCCAAGGGCCGATTGCGGCTGTGGCGCCGATGATGATCCTGATCATCATCACGCTGGTGATGATCCAGATGCAAAGCTTCCGCTTGGCGTTCATCGTGCTTTCGGTGGCCCCGCTGGGCCTGATCGGGGTGGTGATTGCCCTGATCACTGCCAAGGCCCCGATGGGGTTTGTTGCTATTCTGGGTATTCTGGCACTTAGCGGCATCCTGATCCGTAATTCGATCATTCTGGTCGACCGTATCGAAGCCCTGCGCAAACAGGGCATGGCGGCCTGGGACGCGGTGTTCGAGGCCACGGTCACCCGTGCCCGCCCGATCGTGTTGACAGCAGCAGCGGCCAGTCTGGCCCTGATCCCGATTTCACGGCAGGTATTCTGGGGGCCGATGGCCTATGCTTTGATGGGTGGAATTATCGTTGGCACGGTGATCACCCTGATCTTTGTGCCAGCGCAATATCTGATCGTGTTCCGCATCAAACGGGGCGCAAAATAAAGTAGAATATTGCATTTCCAGACGGAACCGGCAAAGCGGTGTCGTTGGGTGCGCGTTGACACAACACGGCAGGCTACCAGACTTGATTACACTCTGCTTCTTGCGGGGTTTTCAGTTGATTTTTTGCATAATTTCTATATTTACCAAAAGGTAAGTAATCTTGACACAGTTAATGTTACTTGCCGTGTCGCCGGAAACGGTATTTCCGGCGGCTGCACGATTGGATCTGATCTGTTCGTGCCCTGAAAGTAACCTGCAAGCGCAGGAGAGATTTGGCAAACGGGCATAGCTCTGGGCCATATAAACAACAGTGGGTCGTGTCACGGTCCAAAAGGGAGAAAACTATGAAAAACTGGATATTAGGGTCCGTTGCTGCGGTCGCTATTGCTGCATCAGCAACAGTTACTACCGCCGAAACCGTGCTGCGTGTGTCGCTGCAATTGCCGGAAACCCATTCGCTGGGCCAAAACTGGCTGGAATTCGGCCGCATTATCGAAGAAAAATCCGGCGGAGAGCTGAAAATCCAGCTTTTCCCATCGGCACAATTGTTCAAAGACAAAGAGGTTCCCGGCGCAGTCGGATCCGGCGCTGTTGATGCCGGTTCGGCGTTTTTGGGGCGATATACAGGCTCGGTTCCGGCTGTCGATGTTGTTGCAATACCATTCATCTTCAAGGACGAAGCCCATTTGCGCGCTGCCGTTGCCCCGGACTCGGCCATGCGCACCACACTGGACGGCGCAATCCTGAAAGAAACAAACAACCGGATTTTGTGGTGGCAGGCATTCGGGCGCAACATCTATCTAAGCAATGGCACCGCAATCGTCTCGCCCTCTGATCTGGAAGGCAAAAAGGTGCGCACCTATGGCAAGGTCCAAGGCTGGACAGTCGAAGCGCTGGGTGGCGCGCCGACATTGATGTCCGGCTCCAAACAGTTTCTGGCCTACCAACAGGGGGCTGTCGATGTGGGCATGACCGGCGCGTCTGCCGTAAAGTCGCGCAAGCTGTATGAAGTGATGGATCACATGACTCTGACATATGACAGTGCTATCGAATTTGTTGCCGTGATCAACAATGACGTCTACGAAGGCCTGTCGGATGAAAACAAGGCCATCATCGACGCCGCTGCGCGGGAAGTCGAAGCCAAACTGCGTGATGCCATCTATACTCAGGAAGCAGAAGCCGTGGACGAGGTTTCAAGCAAAATGACCGTTATCGAACTGACACCCGAGCAACGTGCCGAGTGGGTCAAGGCGACCTCAGGCATTGTGGACCGGTTTGTCGAGGAAACCGGTGACGTGGGCAAGGCTGCTGTTGACGCGGTGCGCGCTGCCGCCATGTAGGCACCGCCGCAATCGGGCGTGTCGGGGTTGATCCGGCACGCCCTTTCTTTTCTTACCAATTCTTAGGAGCCACCCAATGGCCCCCGTTTTACGCAGGATAATACGCCTGATCGATGGCGCGTCGGAAGTTGCCGGATTTATTTCAGCCTGGAGCCTGTTCCTGATCGGCTTTTTCATCACTTACGAGATTGTGATGCGATATGTCTTTACCGCACCGACGATCTGGGTGGATGAAGTCAGCCGTATTTTGCAGGTCTGGGTCGTCTATCTTGCTGCCTCTTATGTTCTGAAACACCGCGAGATGGTCACCATCGAAGTGATCCTTTCGGACCCGACCACATTGCGTCGCCGGCTGGCCGAAACTTTTGCAATTGCAATGCTTTTTATTTTTGCCGGTGTTGCAATGTATTACGGATTTCAACTGTGGCTGAAGGAAACCCTTGCCGGCCATACCACCGATACCTATCTGGCCCCGCCAAAATGGCTGACACATGCGCCGGTCTGGGTCGGAAG
>WFNH01000040.1 GCA_015488685.1 Marinosulfonomonas sp. | reverse complement strand
CATCCACATCATCGAAGGGCGGCAGAAAATGCGCACCCACTTGGTCGCAATAGCTGCGGGCCGAGGCAAGTGTGTCATCGAAATAGTCGCCAACCAATCGGATTTCGATGTTGTCCCCGCCAAAAATGCGTGTCTTGTTCACCTTTTGCTGTGGAGTGGTGACGGGCATGAAAATCACCCCTTTCACCCCGAAATGGCGACAAACAAAGGCCACACCCTGCGCATGATTCCCCGCACTCGCGCAAACAAAAACCTCCTGATGATCGACCACCTTGCGCATCGCATTCAACGCCCCGCGGATTTTGTAGGACCGCACCGGCGACAGGTCTTCGCGTTTCAGCCAGATATCGGCATTATAACGGGCCGACAAATGATCATTACGCTGCAATGGTGTCGGATCAAACAGGGTGCGCATTGCGGCCGTGGCAGTTCGGGCGTGTTTATTGAAATATGACATGCAACTCACGCTTTTCGACATACATACCATAAAGGGTGGTCAATACACTGACGCCGACCATCATAGCAATCCAGCCGATCACTTGCGAATAGACAATGCCAATGATCGAAGCCGGATCAGAATTGAAATAACTGGGAACCTGCATTAATATCGCAAACCCGGCCGTGATAAGTGCCAACCCCAATATTGCCCCTTTATCCGCACTTGTGGTGTCAAGAGACTCACCAAATGTCATAGATTTTCCCAAGGCCGCCGCTGGCAGGACCAAACCAACACGATAGGATATATATATCATGAATAACAACATCAGCAGTATGCCCGCCATTGCCCCCATCTGACCAAAAACTGCAGCAAAGACAAAACCCAAAACCATACCAATGGCCATCCCGCCGATGATCACCAGCAACCCGATCAGGATCGTTTTTCCCAGATAGGCCATTGTTTGCGGGCCATGGAATGCAGGAATAACTGCACCAGAGATTTCTTCCAGCAAGATATAACGATGCCAGGCAACAGCAACCCATATGGGAACCAGAATCGAGGTGACCAATACCAGCAATCCGGGAATTAGCGCACCCTGGGGCGGCGGTGCCATGTGGCCTGTGCTGATTGCTGTAAGGTAGTCGGAAAATGTGATCGCGTAATATACAGAAACAGCAGCCTGTATCAGATACAACACCAGCGAAATTCGCAGGGCCGCACCCAGATTATTGAATACCATGCCCAATGAATGGGTAAAAATCTTCCAGCTCTGCATCATCCATCCTTATTTATACCTAAACTTTTCCGTTGATACCCACCGCGATCATAGCCGGTCAACCGCACATGGCTTGCCCTTTGGCCAAAATGGGGATAATCGCCAATAAACCCGATGGATGTTGGAGAAAAACATGTCTGCGCCTAAAAAAGTTGTGCTGGCCTATTCCGGTGGCCTTGATACTTCGATCATTTTGAAGTGGCTGGAAATCGAATACGGCTGCGAGGTCGTCACTTTTACCGCCGATCTGGGGCAGGGCGAGGAACTGGAACCGGCCCGCAAAAAGGCCGAGCTGTTGGGTGTGAAACCCGAAAACATCCATATCGAAGATCTGCGCGAGGAATTCGTGCGCGATTTCGTTTTCCCGATGTTCCGCGCCAATGCGCAATACGAGGGGCTGTATCTGCTGGGCACCTCGATCGCGCGGCCGCTGATTTCCAAACGGCTGGTGGAAATCGCCGCTGAACATGATGCAGATGCTGTGGCGCATGGCGCAACCGGCAAGGGCAATGATCAGGTGCGGTTCGAACTGGCTGCCTATGCGCTGAACCCCGAAATCAAGGTGATCGCGCCGTGGCGGGAATGGGATTTGTCCAGCCGTACCCGCCTGCTGGAATTTGCCGAGGCACACCAGATTCCAATCGCCAAGGATAAGCGTGGCGAGGCGCCGTTCAGTGTGGACGCCAACCTGTTGCACACATCTTCCGAGGGCAAAGTGCTGGAAGATCCCGCGCAGCCCGCCCCCGATTACGTTTACCAGCGCACGGTCAATCCCGAAGATGCGCCGGACACGCCGGAATTCATCGAGATCACCTATGAAAAGGGCGATCCCGTTGCACTGAATGGCAAGCCCCTGACGCCTGCCGAAATGCTGACCGCGCTGAACGAGTTGGGCGGCAAGCACGGCATTGGCCGCCTTGATCTGGTCGAAGGCCGGTTCGTTGGCATGAAATCACGCGGCATTTACGAGACCCCCGGCGGCACCATTATGTTGGAAGCGCATCGCGGCATCGAAAGCATCACGCTGGACCGTGGGGCGGCGCATCTGAAAGATGAACTGATGCCGAAATACGCCGAGCTGATCTACAACGGTTTCTGGTTCTCGCCTGAACGCGATATGCTGCAGGCGCTGATTGACCAATCCCAAGAACACGTCATGGGCACTGTGCGGCTGAAGCTGTACAAAGGCATGGTGCAAACCGTTGGCCGCTGGTCGGATCATTCGCTCTATTCCGAAGAGCATGTGACATTCGAGGATGACGCAGGTGCTTATGATCAAAAGGACGCCGCGGGCTTTATCAAAATCAATGCGCTACGGCTAAAACTGCTTGCGGCGCGGGATAAGCGGGTTAAGTAGCTTTGATAATAACGGTACGGCACATTTTGATAAATATGCCGTGCCAAACATCACTTATTTCTCTAACCAAATTTCAATAATTTTGGCAGGCAACAAAATCTCTTCCAAAGCTCTGTTCACATCGTTCAGTATCTTCTCTTTGCTAGAAAACAATCCTCGAAACTGGAACAGTTGGTTGGAGTCTTCTATCGCCAATACAAGCTGTTCGTGTTGGCGGATTAATCCGTAAAATGAAGAGTCGTTTGCAAGCAAATCATTGGTTTTTCGAATCCGCTCACCCGCCCAATTTCGAACTTCGTTTTCTTGGTCTGGCAATGCGATAAGGACCGCGTAGTCTGCGCCTTTCGGATTATATATTTCCCGCTCAATCCTGTGCATTTTTGTATCTGAGTATCCAAATGCTGATTCAATGCCGCGCATAAAGGAACTGCGTGTTGGTCGGATAAGTACTTTCCCTTTCGTGTTCGAAATAGAAAGCTCTATAATATAGCCCTTGAATATCGTTTTACTGTCATCTCCATCTGAGTTCTTTACAAGTGAACTCCAGAATCGAAAGGACAGGTTACCCAACATTCCTGTAATCAAATTATCATCCCATGACTTATTCGCACCGCGGAACAGGTCATCATACATTAGTAATTTCGTGTGATATTCATTGCCTTTTTCATGATACTGAAATTCCCCAGCGATCTCGCACAAAATTGGCATTACGCTTTTCGCAAACCGTTTCTCAAACGAAACGTTTCCCCAATACACAACACCAGCAATAGCCATACCAGCAAAGACAGCATAAAGAATACTTGGGTGAGTAGTGAAAAATAGCAGGTACCAAGAAGTCAGAACAATTCCGGTGATACCCAGCACTACAACAGATTGAATACCCCAACGGCTTTTAACTGCATCGTCAACGAATTTGGAAATGGATTCTACTTTGTTGTCAATTTCCACTTTTTCATATCCTCATAGTGGTGAAGAGCGCTTTCCAATAGGGACTTCGAGTGATCCTCTATTTTTGGCAACGGCCCCTCGACCCCCGCAAACCCCGTGCTGTTATGCACCGCGCCATACCAATGCGGCGCCCATGCGCCATCGTCCTTGTGACCCCCCGCAGGCCACGACAGCATCGCCGGATCAAACGGCAAATCCAGCGCCGCGCACAGGGCGCGCAACATCCCTTCGGGTTTTTCGCGGATATCGTGGGAATCAATCACTATCGGATCATCGCAGGCATTGAACAATTCCGCCTGTTGCCAGAACCCGATATCGTCCAGCGTCGGGTTATCGCGTTTGGCCGCATAGCTGGCAATAACACGGGCCGGATGGCGGATCAGGAACACGTTTTTCACCTGTTTCATCCAGCCCCGATCAACCCCGTCGATCATATGCTGGGTCATGTGTTTCTGATAGAAATGCGGCTTGCCCTCGGGGTGCGGCCCCACCAGACGCGCCGCCACTTTATCCGCATCCGTTTCCCCTGCGGCCAGAATATTATCCCGCATCGGATGCTTTAGCCCCGTCATTTCCAGATAGGCCGCATAGAACGGCTCGTCCCAAACCGCACAATCCGCGCGGGCGCCAAAAGAATACATCATCGCGGTCGACAGGTTCCGCGGGCCGGACCACATTGCAATCTTCATTTTGCTGTTTCCTGCTGGATTAGAGCCTTATATAGCCCCCTGATACGTTTCGTTACCGGCCCCAGTTCACCGTTGCCAATCACTCGTCCGTCAATTTCGCTGACAGGGGATTGCGCACCAAAGGTGCCGGTCAGGAAAGCCTCGTCCGCACCGTAGGTATCAACCAGCGAATAGTTGCGCTCGAACACAGGAATATCGTTGGCGTGGCACAGGTCTATGACCTTTTGGCGGGTGATGCCGTTCATGCAATAGTCGCCGGTGCTGGTCCAAACCTGCCCCTTGCGAACAATGAAAAAGTTGCAGGCATTGGTGGTGTTCACAAACCCATGCACATCCAGCATCAAGGCCTCGTCCGCACCGGCCTTTTCGGCGGCGATGCAGGCCAGAATACAGTTCAGCTTGGAATGGGAATTCAGCTTGGGATCCTGCGTCATCGGCAAACCGCGCTGGTGCGGCACGGTGGCCAGCCGGATCGGGCGCGGGGCCTTGGGTTTGGAGTGTTCCATGATGATCACCACGGTCGGACCGGAGATCGAAAGCGAAGGATGCTGGAACGGCAACCGTTTGATCCCGCGTGTCACCATCAGGCGGGCATGGACATCGGTGTGCATGTCATTGGCAGCGCGGGATAGTTCCAGCGCGGCAAAAATCTGATCCCGTGTCATGCCGATGTCCAGATCAATTGCCTTGGCGGCCTCGAACAGCCGGTCCAGATGTTCGTCCGCAAAAGCCCAGCGCCCGTCATACAGACGCAGCCCCTCCCAAACGCCATCGCCCAGCATGAAACCGCTGTCATAAACACTGACCATTGCCTCGGCCCGGGGCTTCATATTGCCATCAACGTAAATCAGCAGCGATTCATTGCGCGCGTCTTCTTGCGCCTGATGGGTGGTGACGTGATCGGACATTTCGGCCTCCTTGTTTGTCCAGACGTTAGCGCAGATCGGTTACATCGCAAGCGGTAAATCCTGTTCACTGTGACGTGAAGCGGGTTGTGCGAAGGCATCGTATAAAACAAGCTGTGCAAAACTTAAGGAGACCAAGCATGAGCCTCGGGAATAATTCACGCAGAGCCATCATACTGTTTCTTGCCATATTGGCAGGTATAGTTCTGAACCATTCGCGTGCCTACGCCGCACAGACAAAAACAATGGTGGTTGCAGGCGGCTGTTTCTGGTGTGTCGAATCCGATTTCGAGCGGGTGCGCGGGGTGGTCAAAGCTGTGTCAGGTTTCACCGGCGGCACCACGAAAAACCCGACCTACAAACAGGTAAAAGCTGGTGGAACCGGCCATTTCGAGGCCGTACAGATCACCTATGACCCCGACAAGATCAGTTATGAAACCTTGCTGAAACTATTTATCATGTCGATTGATCCAACCGATGGCGGGGGGCAGTTTTGTGACCGTGGAGATAGCTATCGCACGGCTATATTCGTCTCTAACTCTAGGGAAAAAGCCATTGCCGAAGCGACCATCCGATATGCAAAACGCACTTTGCGCCGTTCAATCCGCACCCAGATTTTACCGGCAGCCCGATTTTATGTCGCTGGTCCGCCACATCAGAATTACTACAGGGGCACAAAACGTGTCTTGACGCGGTTTGGCATAAGAAAGCAGTCCGAAGCATATCAAGCCTATCGCAAAGCCTGTGGCCGCGACAAGCGTGTGCAACGCCTATGGGGTGCCAACGCGCCGTTTATCACCCATTAGCGTTCAGGAAGTTTGCTACTTCATCTGCTGACGGAATCACATCCGCCGTCCCCTTACGCGTCACCTTCAATGCCGCCGCAGCGGAAGCACGGCGCATGGCGTCCTGCACGTTCATCCCCTGATCCAGTCCCGCCGCAACGTAACCGGCAAAGGTATCGCCTGCGGCCGTGGTATCGACAGGTTTGACAGGAAACGAAGGGGCATAGCTGGTTTCGCCCGTTTCCGGCTGCAACCACATCGCCCCGTTTGACCCTTTGGTGACGATGATTTCGGAAACGGGGAGCGAGGCCAGATCATTCTCTAACCCTGCGCAAAGCTGTTCGGATTCAACCTGATTCATCATCAGAATTGTAACGTATTCCATCACGTTTTTAACCGCCTCTACCGAAAACGGGGCGGCAGAATAGATCACCTTCAATCCGCGATCATAGGCGATCTTTGCGGCCTCTATCTGCATCGTGGTTTCGTTTTGTAAAAGCAGGATGTCACCCTTATCAGCCCCGCTTAGAACCTGTTCGATCTGCGCGGCTGACTGGCAATTGTTCGCGCCGGAAAAGATCACAATCGCGTTTTCGCCACCCTGATCGACATTGATAATGGCGTGGCCGGTCGGTGTTTCCACCCTCTGGATATGCTGGGTCTCGATCCCGAATCCGGCGATCCGGTCCACCGCCCATTGCCCATCCGGCCCGACTGCACCGATATGCACCACCTTCGATCCGGCCAGTGCTGCGGCAACCGATTGATTGATCCCCTTACCGCCCAAACCGGTCGAAAATGCATTCGCCGCCAGTGTTTCCCCCGGCTGGGGCAAATGCGGTACCTGATAGAAATGATCTGCGTTGATCGAACCGAGGTTATAGATCGTCATCTAGCCCACCTTGCAGGCGGCCAAAACAGCCATGTTCAGAATGTCGTTCGACGTGGAAACGGTGGAACAGATCTGGATCGAGGCATCAATCCCCGACAGGATCGGCCCAATCACTGTTGCCCCCGCCATTTCCTGCATCAACTTGACCGAAATCGACGCCGAATGCCGCGCCGGAACCACCAACACATTGGCGGGTCCAGTCAGGCGGCTGAACGGATATTGTGCCATCGCTTTCGCGTTCAGCGCCACGTCAACTGTCATCTCGCCCTCGAACTCGAACGACACGCCACGTTTTTCCAACACATTCGGCGCAAGGTGCATTTTCTCGGCCCGTTCCGACACCGGATAGCCAAAGGTCGAGAAGCTGACAAAGGCCACACGCGGCTCTAATCCAAGAGATTTTGCTACATCCGCACCGCGCTCAGCGATGGTGGCCAGATCTTCTTCGTCTGGCCATTCATGCACCAGAGTATCAGCAATCAATACGATTTTCCCGCTTTGCAGCACCGCCGTAACCCCCACAGCGCCATCCGCCGCCGAGGCATCAAACACATGGTTAATCAACTGCAACACATGCGCCGATTTACGGGTTGCACCAGTGACAAGCCCGTCACCATGCCCATGCGCCAACATCAGCGCCGAAAACACATGGCGATCCCGGGCCGCCAGACGGTGAATATCGGAACGGTCATAACCCTTGCGCTGCAAGCGTTTGTAAAGGAAAGCCTTATACATCGCGAGGTGCTCGGTTTTAGCGGCGTTCACCACCTCCAGCTCGCTAACCGCATCGCCCATACCGGCGGCTTCCAATTTGGCCTTTACGTCATCATCACGACCCACAACCAGCGCATGGCCTAAACCAGCACGTTGATAGGCAACTGCAGCGCGCAGAACCCGCACATCATCACCTTCGGCAAAAATCATCCGCCGTTGCGCCGCCTTGGCGCGGGCGTGGATGCCGCGCAAAATGGACGCCGTGGGATCAAGCCGTTCTTTCAGCGATTCCCGATAACCATCCATATCGACAATCGGGCGACGCGCCACGCCGGTATCCATGCCCGCCTTGGCCACGGCGGGCGGGATTGTATAAATCAGACGCGGATCAAATGGGGCTGGGATGATATAATCGCGACCAAACGTCAGCGCGCGCCCATAGGCCATCGCCACTTCGTCCGGCACATCCTCGCGCGCCAGTTCGGCCAGAGCATGGGCGCAAGCGATTTTCATCTCGTCATTGATGGCACGGGCATGGATATCCAGCGCCCCGCGAAACAGATATGGAAAGCCCAGAACGTTGTTCACCTGATTGGGGTAGTCCGAACGCCCTGTGGCAACAATAGCATCCTCGCGCACCGCGTGGGCCTCTTCCGGTGTGATTTCCGGGTCGGGGTTTGCCATGGCAAAGATAACCGGGTCTTTGGCCATGTTAGAGACCATTTCCTGTGTCACTGCCCCCTTTGCGGAGACGCCCAGAAACACGTCAGCACCATTCATGGCTTCGTCCAAAGTGCGTAGATCGGTGTTGGCGGCATGGGCCGATTTCCATTGGTTCATACCTTCTTTGCGACCTTGATAGATAACGCCCTTGGTGTCGCACAGTAGGCAATTATCGTGCTTGGCCCCGATGGATTTAATCAGCTCGATACAAGCGATACCGGCCGCACCGGCCCCGTTCACCACGATACGACAATCCTCGATCTTTTTGCCTGACAGATGCAACGCGTTGATCAGTCCTGCGGTACAAATCACCGCTGTGCCGTGCTGATCGTCGTGAAAAACAGGAATGTCCATTTCCTCTTTCAAACGCTGCTCGATGATAAAACATTCCGGCGCTTTGATGTCCTCAAGGTTAATCCCGCCAAAGGCTGGCCCCATCAGGCGCACCGCATTGATAATTTCCTCGGGGTCTTCTGTATCCAGTTCAAGGTCGATTGAATTCACATCGGCAAAGCGTTTGAATAGCACCGCCTTACCCTCCATCACCGGTTTGGATGCCAGTGCGCCCAGATTTCCCATGCCCAGAATGGCCGATCCATTGGTGATCACCGCAACCATATTACCCTTGTTGGTATAGTCATATGCCGTTTCCGGGTTTTCAGCGATGGCCTCGACCGGCACAGCCACACCCGGGCTATAAGCAAGCGACAGATCACGCTGGGTCGTCATCGGTTTGGTCGGCACCACCTCGTATTTGCCCGGAACGGGGTTCAGATGATAGGCCAGCGCCTCTTCGTCGGTAAATTTATTATTGTTGGACATCGTCGGACTTTCTGTTTTCGTTTATACCCCAATAACGCCGAATTGGGCCGGTCACAACATCGGCCTTTTGCGGGTTCCACATCGGACTGCTAATTTGTAGTATCGCGACAGTTTGAACCGGGGGGTTAGATGAATATCGCCAAAACATCCGTTACGCCAATGATGGCGCAGTTTCTGGAAATAAAAGCCGACCATCAGGACGCGCTTTTATTTTACCGGATGGGCGATTTCTATGAAATGTTCTTTGACGATGCGGTGGCAGCAGCCGAGGCACTGGACATCGCCCTGACCAAACGCGGCAAGCATCTGGGCGAGGATATTCCAATGTGCGGTGTGCCGGTGCGCGCGGCCGAGGGGTATTTTCTAACGCTGATCCGCAAAGGGTTCCGCGTGGCTGTTTGCGAGCAGATGGAAGACCCCGCCGAAGCGAAAAAGCGCGGTTACAAGGCTGTGGTCAAACGCGAGGTCGTGCGGCTGGTGACACCGGGCACATTGACCGAGGATTCATTGCTGGACGCGCGACGGCACAATTTTCTGGCCGCCTATTCCGAAGTGCGCGGCGAGGGGGCTTTAGCATGGGTCGATATATCCACCGGCGTGTTTCAGGTCATGCCTTGCCCACGGGTGAAACTGGGTCCGGAACTGGCGCGGCTGTCCCCGCGTGAACTGGTGGTGTCCGAGCAAATGGAAGCGGATTTGGCCGAGTTAGTGACTGATATCGGCGCATCTCTGACGGCCCTGTCCCCGGCAAGTTTTGATAGCACCTCGGCGGAAAAGCGGCTGACGGGGCTGTTCAAGGTCGGCACGATGGAGGCTTTTGGCCAGTTTTCCCGCGCGGAAAATTCGGCAATGGGGGCGATTGTCGAATGGCTGGATATTACGCAAAAGGGGCAGTTGCCTTTGCTGCGCCCGCCGGTGCGTGAAAGTGTGGGCGGTGCGATGCAGATCGATGCGGCCACGCGGCGAAATCTGGAACTGACCCGCAGTTTAAGCGGTGGAAGGGATGGATCGCTGATTGCGGTGATTGACCGGACGATCACAGCAGGCGGCGGGCGATTGCTGGAGCGGCGGTTGTCCAGCCCTTCGCGAAACCTGTCGGCCATACATGCGCGGCAGGATGCGGTTTCCTTTATGATCGAAAACAGCGCATTGGCCGATGCCCTGCGTGATGATCTGCGCAAAGCCCCCGATATGGATCGCGCGGTTTCGCGTCTGGGTCTGGATCGGGGTGGACCACGGGATCTGACGGCGGTGCGCGATGGCCTGGCGCAGGCCGGCAGCATTGCAGCGCGGGCGGACGGATTGGAATTGCCCGAAATTCTGGCCGAGGCGGTGGATGCCCTGCGCGGGCATGACGAATTACTTGACCTGCTGGAACAGGCGCTGGTTGCCGATCCGCCATTGATGGCGCGCGATGGCGGGTTCATCGCGCCCGGTTATAACGCCGATCTGGACGAAGCCCGCACCCTGCGCGACGAAGGGCGCAGCGTGATTGCCGGAATGCAGGCTGAATATATCAAGCAAACCGGCATTCAGGCGCTGAAGATCAAGCATAACAATGTGCTGGGCTATTTCATCGAAACCACGGCGAAACATGCCGATGCCATGTTGTCCGCCCCCCTGTCCGAGACATTCATACACCGGCAAACCACGGCCAATGCGGTGCGGTTCACTACGGTGCCTTTGTCGGAAATGGAAACCAAAATCCTGAACGCGGGCAACAGGGCGCTGGAAATTGAAAAGCGGCTCTATTCCACGCTAAAAGACGCCATTCTGGCCCAATCTGGCCCTGTTAATCTGGCCGCGTCTGCGCTGGCTGAAATTGATCTGGCCTGTGCCTTTGCCGATCTGGCAACAGGTGAAAACTGGTGCAAACCCGTTGTCGATGACAGCCGCGCCTTTGAAATTACCGGTGGGCGACATCCTGTGGTGGAACGGGCCTTGCGGCAGCAGGGTGGAGCACCGTTTATTGCCAATGACTGCGATCTGTCCGATGGCTCGGACGGGGCGGATATCTGGCTGCTGACCGGTCCGAACATGTCGGGTAAATCGACCTTCTTGCGCCAGAACGCGCTGATTGCCCTGCTGGCGCAGATTGGGTCCTATGTTCCCGCAATCAGCGCCCATATCGGGCTGGTTTCGCAGTTGTTCAGCCGTGTTGGGGCTTCGGATGATCTGGCGCGGGGACGATCTACATTTATGGTGGAAATGGTCGAAACCGCCGCGATCCTGAATCAGGCAGATGACCGCGCGCTGGTCATTCTGGATGAAATCGGGCGCGGCACGGCCACCTATGACGGGTTGTCCATCGCATGGGCCACGCTGGAACATTTGCATGATGTGAACAAAAGCCGCGCATTATTCGCCACGCATTACCACGAAATGACCGCCCTATCCGATAAACTGGACGGTGTGGAAAACGCAACAGTAACGGTCAAAGAATGGGACGGCGACGTGATTTTCCTACACGAGGTCAAAAAAGGCGCGGCGGACCGGTCATACGGGGTGCAGGTGGCGCGATTGGCCGGATTGCCCGAATCCGTTGTTGCCCGTGCGCGGGTGGTTCTGGAGATGCTGGAAAAAGGCGAACGCGAAGGCAAAGTCGGGCAAAAAACGTTGATCGACGATTTACCGCTGTTTTCCGCGACACCCGCACCTGCAGCGCCAATGCAGGCGAAAGAATCGCAAATCGAAAGCCGCCTTAAGGACATATTGCCGGACGAACTTACCCCGAAAGAGGCGCTCGCCCTGCTGTATGAATTGAAAGAGCTGGAATCCTAGAGCAAATCCAATCCAATTGAATTCACCGCCCAACCCGAACGCATTTGCGGCTGCAAACGCTGCCTCGGGTTGGGCGGTGAATACACGATTATGATTAGATTGGATACGCTCTAGCCCTTGGGTGTGGACGAAACGCCAACTTGCGCAGGGCGCAGCAGGCGGTCGTGCAGCATAAACCCTTCGGCAGATACCTGTATTATGTCACCGGATTTGGTGTCGGGCAGGGGTGCCTCGAACATGGATTCGTGGAAATTCGGATCGAACCGGTCACCAACCTTGGGGGCAATCCGCACGATTCCGTGTTTTTCAAACACATGCAGCAATTCACGCATGGTCAACTCGATACCTTCGATCAATGCGCCCGATGTTGCACGCTGCTCATCCGTCACCGTTTCCAGCGCTCGCTTCAGGCTATCATAAACCGGCAACATATCGCGGGCCATTTTGGACCCGCCGTATTGCTCTGCCTCGCGGCGGTCACGCTCGCTGCGTTTACGTGAATTTTCAGCGTCCGCCAGCGCCCGCATAAAGCGGTCTTTCATCTCGTCACGCTCGGCGCGCAATTGCTCCAGTTCATCTACTTCGGCGGCTGCGTCTTCTTCTTCGATCCGGTCCTGCTCGGCTTCGAGCGACTCGATATCGTCCAGAAATTCGTCTTTGTTTTCGTTTGCCATTTTTTCCGTTCCTTACCCCTGATCCGAAATCAGTTTTCCAACCAGTTGTGCTGTGTAATCGACAATCGGCACGATCCGCCCGTAATTCAGACGCGTGGGGCCAATGACCCCGACCGCACCGATAATCTTTCGGTCAGAGTTCATATAAGGGGAAACGACCAAAGATGAACCCGAAAGTGAGAATAATTTGTTCTCGGAGCCAATAAAAATGCGCACACCTTCGCCTTCTTCGGTCAATTCCAGAAATTCGGCAATGTCGCGTTTGCGTTCAAGATCGTCAAACAGGCTGCGGATACGCTCCAGATCAACAGATTCGGCATCATCCAGCAGGTTTGATCGCCCGCGAACAAGCAGCCGTTCATAGCTGTCATCATCACTGTCCCACAGGGCAAACCCGCTTTCGACCAACGCGCGGGCGAGGGTATCAATTTCCTGACGGCGGTTTTGTATTTCCTGGCCGATGGTTTGGCGCAATTCGGACAGGGTGCGCCCCTCGGCCAAAGCATTCAGAAAATTCGCCGCCTCGCGCAATGATGACGGGGTTTGGCCGACCGGCGGGGTAAACACACGGTTTTCCACATTGCCATCGGCAAATACCAACACCACAAGGGCGCGATCAGGGGCAAGGCTGACAAATTCGATATGCTTGATCGGCGCTTCGTGTTTGGGGGCCAGAACCAGTGACGCGCCATGCGTCATGCCGGACAGGGCCGAGCCAACACGATCCAGCAAGGAATTCACATCGCTTGCCTCGCCGACAGTTGCGTCGATTTTCTGGCGGTCATCCGATTGCAAATCACCCACTTCCAGCAAGCCGTCAACAAACATCCGCAAACCATGTTGCGTCGGGATACGCCCCGCCGATACATGTGGTGAATCCAGCAGGCCCATATGTTCCAGATCCTGCATCACATTGCGAATGGTTGCCGCACTTACCTTTTCACTTAGCGAACGGGTAAGCGTGCGCGACCCGATCGGGCCGCCTGTTTCCAGATAACTTTCCACCACCAGCCGGAACACCTCGCGACTGCGGGCGTTCATTTCACCGAATATTTCGCTGCCATCACTCATCGGCCACTTTCAGGTTGCTTTTGCGCCTTTAGCACAGGTATCTCAGCATAGCTCATAGATAAAGGACACACCATGCGCCCCTCTGGTAGAAATGTAGACGAAATGCGCCCGATTTCAATCGAGACCGGCATCACAAAACACGCCGAAGGGTCGTGCCTGATCAAATGCGGCGATACCCATGTTTTGTGCACCGCCACGATTGACCCGGGTGTGCCGCGGTTTTTGAAGGGGTCCGGTCTGGGATGGGTCACAGCAGAATACGGCATGTTGCCCCGCGCCACCAACACGCGGATGCGCCGCGAGGCCAAGAACGGGCAATCCGGACGCACGCAGGAAATCCAGCGCCTTATTGGCCGCAGTTTGCGCGCCGGTGTTGATCGGGTGGCTTTGGGCGAACGTCAGATCACGGTCGATTGCGATGTGATTCAGGCCGATGGCGGCACGCGCTGTGCCTCGATCACCGGCGGCTGGGTGGCGTTGCGTTTGGCGGTGAACAAACTGATGAAGGCAGGCGATGTTATTTCCGATCCGCTGATTGATCCGGTTGCTGCTGTTAGCTGTGGCATTTACGCGGGCCAGCCGGTGCTGGATCTGGACTACCCCGAGGATTCTGAAGCGGGTGTTGATGGTAACTTTGTTCTGCTGGGCAACGGCCAGATGATCGAAGTGCAGATGTCGGCCGAGGGATCGACCTATTCCCGTGACCAGATGAACACGCTGCTGGATTTGGCCGACAAAGGTGTCGCCGAACTGATGGCCGCGCAACAGGCGGCGGTTGCCTGATATGCGCCGGTTTGACGGGGATAAGCTGGTTATCGCCACGCATAACGCCGGGAAACTGGTGGAAATTGCCGAGTTGCTGAAACCCTTCGGGATTTCGGTAACTTCGGCGGGCGAGCTGGGGCTGGAAGAACCCGAGGAAACCGAAGACACATTCGCCGGCAACGCCCGTATCAAGGCGCATTTTGCGGCCAAAGCCAGCAGTTTACCTGCTTTGTCCGACGATAGCGGCATCACGGTTGATGCACTGGACGGCGCGCCGGGGGTTTATACCGCTGATTGGGCCGAAACCCCGAAGGGGCGCGATTTTCCGATGGCGATGAAAAAGGTCTGGGATTTACTGGAAGCAAAAAACGCCCCCGAACCCCGCACCGCAGCCTTTAACTGCACCCTGTGTCTGGCATGGCCGGACGGTCACGACGAAATCTTCGAGGGCCGAGTTGAGGGTCGGCTGGTCTGGCCGATGCGCGGGGAAAACGGGTTCGGGTTTGATCCGGTATTCCTGCCCACCGGTCATGATCTGACCTTTGGCGAAATGGACCCTGCGGATAAAAAGGCGATCAGCCACCGCGCCGATGCCTTTACCAAATTGGTTCAGGGCTGTTTTGCCTGAGGATTGGCAGCAGGGGGGCTTTGGCCTCTATATCCACTGGCCGTTTTGCCTCTCGAAATGCCCCTATTGCGACTTCAATTCCCATGTAGCGGCGGAAATAGACCAGCAGAAATGGGCGCAGGCCTATGTTTCCGAAATTGGTCGGATTGCGGCAGAAACAGGCTCTAAACCGCTTAAAAGCGTATTTTTCGGCGGTGGCACACCCAGCCTGATGTTACCTGAAACAGTGGAGGCAATCCTGTCCAAGGTGCGGGAATGCTGGACGTTAAGCAACGACATCGAAATCACCCTCGAGGCCAACCCGACATCGGTCGAGGCCAGCCGCTTTGCGGGCTACAAAGACGCCGGTGTGAACCGCGTTTCTATCGGAATTCAGGCATTGAACGATCCCGATCTGCGCCGCCTTGGCCGTCTGCATACCGTGGCCGAGGCCCGCGCCGCCTTTGACACCGCCACAAACCTGTTTGACCGGATCAATTTCGACCTGATCTATGCGCGTCAGGACCAAACCTTGCCCGAATGGCGCGCGGAACTGACCGAGGCACTGAACATGGCCGCCGACCACCTGTCGCTGTACCAACTGACAATCGAATCCGGCACCGCATTCGGTACCCGCCATGCCGCTGGTGGTTTGCACGGCCTGCCGCAAGAGGATCTTGCGGCGGATATGTATGAGTTGACGCAGGAATTGACGGCCGCCGCCGGTTTTGAAGCTTACGAAATATCGAACCACGCCAAGTCCGGATCGCAATCACGCCATAACCTTATTTATTGGCATGCGGGCGATTACGCCGGTATCGGACCGGGGGCGCATGGGCGGCTGACTTTGGACGGGGTGCGATATGCCACAGAATGCCCGAAATCACCGCAAAGCTGGCTGGAGTCCGTGCTGAAAACTGGAAACGGAGAACTGCCACGGCAAGCCCAGAGTGCGAATGAACGCGCCGACGAATATCTGATGATGGGGCTTCGGGTGACAGACGGGATTGACCTGCTACGGTATGAAAATCTGGCTGGAAAACAAATTAAATATAATAGTATCAATATGTTATCTAACTATGACCTCGTTACCCTGCAAGACAACCGCCTAATCGCAACCCCGCAGGGCCGTCCCGTTCTGAATGCCATCATCAAAGAACTGTTAGCGGAGTAAGCGCATGAAACTGGTTTGGTTACTGCTGGGTCTTGCCTCGCTCGCATTGGGCATTATCGGTGCGTTTCTACCGCTGTTGCCTACGGTGCCGCTGGTGCTGCTTTCGGCGTTTTTCTTTTCCAAATCGTCCGACAGGCTGCATGACTGGATGCTGGATCACGCGGTTTTCGGCCCCTGGATTCGTGAATGGCGTGAAAACGGCGGGATGAGCAAACGGGTCAAGATTTACGCCACCGCTTCAATCCTTGTCGCCTTTGTTATTCCGTTCATCATTGGCCTGAAGGCCTATATCATTACCATTCAGGGCGTCGTTTTATCCGGCGTTCTATTGTATATCTGGACGCGCCCTACGACGTAGCCGATAGCAGACGGCACAAATCATCCAGTTCCTCGAGCGTTTTATAGCTGATCGTCAGCTTGCCTGATTCCTTACCTGCCTTGTGATCCACCGAAACCTTCATTCCCAGATTGGCCGACAAATCGCCTTCGAGCGCGCGTGTGTCGGCATCCTTTGCAGGCTGCAATTTCACTTTTTCCGGACGGGCTTTCGGTGCCTTCGCCAACCGTTCTGTTTCGCGAACCGAAAGCCCCTGTTTCACCACCTGTCGCGCCAACGCAACGGGGTTTTCAGTTGTGATCAGTGCGCGTGCATGACCCGCTGTCAACTTGCCATCTTTTAGTAAATCCAGCACTTCTTTGGGCAGTTGCAACAGGCGCATCAGGTTGGCAATGTGGCTACGGCTTTTCCCCAAAGCAGCGGCCAGTTTTTCCTGCGTATGACCGAATTTATCCATCAGCTGCTGATAACCCGCCGCCTCTTCCACCGGGTTCAGATCAGCGCGCTGGATATTTTCAATAATTGCGATTTCCAGCACTTCGGTATCGGTATAATCACGGATGATAACCGGCAGTTCATGCAGCTTGGCCATCTGCGCGGCCCGCCAGCGCCTCTCGCCTGCTACAATCTCATAACCATCTGATATTACACGAACAATCAAGGGCTGAATGACGCCCTTTTCCTTTATAGATGCCGCCAAATCATCCATATCCTGCACCGGAAAATCGCGCCGTGGCTGATCCGGGTTCGGGGCAATCTTTTCGATCGGGACAATCTGCTCGGCCCTTGTCACTGAACCACCCTCGGACGCTGGCGCCGTATCCGCCGCCACATCCGACATCAGCGCCGAAAGTCCGCGCCCCAAACCGCGCCGTTCATGTCTTTTGCCAGCCATTTCAGCTTCCTTTTCTGCTTGGGGTTACATCATTCTTTTTGGCCAGTTCGTGGGACAGCTTGACATAGGCCCGCGCACCTTTTGATTTTGGATCATATTCGATCACGGGCATCCCGAATGACGGCGCTTCGGATACACGCACATTGCGGGGAATAATGGTTTTGAAAACCAGTTCACCCAGATTGTCGCGCGCATCTTTTTCAACTTGTTGCGACAGGCGGTTACGTTTGTCATACATCGTCAGCACAATCCCTTCGATCCGCAGGTTCTTGTTGGCGGTCTGCCGAACCTCACGCACCGAAAGAACAAGTTGGGACAATCCTTCAAGCGCAAAGAATTCACTTTGAAGTGGCACCAACACAGAATGGGCCGAGACCATTGCATTAACCGTCAAAAGATTCAGCGACGGCGGGCAGTCAATAAGAATAAAATCTAGATTGTATTCGTCCATCGCAGGCTGACGCAAAGCATCATAAAGCAGAAAACTACGCTTTTCATTCGACATCAATTCAATATCTGCCGAACTAAGATCCGTTGTTGCCGGAACAATCAGAAGACCATCAACTTCGGATTCTTGCACAATATCTTGTAGGGGAACATCACCTATCAACAAATCATAGGTATTATAATCACGTTCTTCATTCTCAATACCCAACCCGGTCGACGCGTTCCCTTGCGGATCAAGGTCCACCAATAGAACATTAAAGCCTTCGGCGGCCAATGCAGCACCCAGATTAATCGTGGTAGTCGTTTTGCCAACCCCGCCTTTCTGGTTTGCGATTGCGATAATGCGTGGCCCCTTCGGGCGGGTCGGATTAGACACGCGATATGCCTCCAATTTTCAGAATTGCGCCGGTAGGATTCGTTTTACTGGGGATTTCCTCTAGATCAAAGCGCCAATTCACCTTTGCCTGGGCGATTTCCGCCTGAAACCTATCGCCCTTGGGGAAAATTGCAGTGCCAGAAGGGCTTAGGTGCAGGTTTGCGAACTCCAGCAATTTGTCCAAAGATGCCAATGCACGGGCGGTTAGAATATCTGCACCCAATCCTTCAGTTTCCTCGATTCTTGCTGTGATTACTGTCGCATTCAGCCCAAGGTCACGGATAACAGTACGCAAGAAAGTACATTTCCTTAGATCACTTTCAATCAATGTAAACCGGGTTTCAGGCGAATCCTTTTTTGCAAAAGCGGCCAAAACCAGCGCCGGAAAACCGCCACCGCTGCCCAGATCGGCCCAATGGCAGGATTTTTCCGGCTGAAACTGGTAAATCTGTGCCGAATCGTGGAAATGACGCTGCCAAAGGGCGTCAATCGTGCTTTTGGATACCAGATTAATCGCCGGATTCCATTTTCTCAGCAAGGCGGCATAATCATCCAGAAGGGCCATTGTTTCACGTGAAACATTAAATTCGGCCTGAAAGGCATCACGGTAATCCATGCTGATCAGGCCTTTTTCTTTCTGTTTGCTTGTTTCAACACCGCCAAGATCAACGTCAACGCTGCTGGTGTCATGCCGTCAATGCGCCCTGCCTGTCCCAATGTGGCAGGACGCACAGTTTTCAGCTTTGATCGCAGTTCATTCGAAAGCCCGATTACCGCTGAATAATCAAAATCCTGTGGGATATTGTGCGCTTCATCGCGTTTAATCGCTTCGACATCTTTTCCCTGCCGCACAATATAATGTGCATAGGTGGCCTGCCGTTTGATCTGTTGTCCAATTTCGGGCGGAACAGTTTCCAGTTCTGGCCGCATTTTCATCAATTCCGAGAAATCAACATCCTGAAAAGCCAACAGGGCATAGCCATCCCGCCGTTTTCCATCCTGATTGATCTTGACCCCTTGCGCAGCAACTTCTTTGGGTGTGAACGTCATGTCCTTCAAGCTTGCAAGGGCCATATTCATTGCGTTCATTTTGTTTTCAAACGCTTTTTTACGGGTTTTGCCAACACACCCCACCTCTAACCCAATAGGTGTAAGGCGCTGATCCGCATTGTCGGCCCGCAATGAAAGCCGGAATTCAGCGCGGGATGTAAACATGCGGTAAGGCTCGGATACCCCGCGCGTAATCAAGTCATCAATCATCACGCCAATATATGAATCCGAGCGGCTGAACAGCACCGGATCGCCATCAATAGCATTACGCGCAGCATTCAGACCCGCAACTAACCCTTGCGCCGCAGCCTCCTCATATCCTGTAGTTCCGTTGATCTGACCCGCAAGATATAGGCCTGGAACATTCTTCACTTCCAAAGTCGGGCCAAGGGCTCGGGGGTCAATATAGTCATATTCGATCGCATAACCCGGTTGCAGGATCTTTGCGGTCTCAAGGCCGACAATGGAATGGACGTAATCCTCCTGCACGGATTCAGGCAAAGAGGTTGAAATTCCGTTTGGATAAATTGTGTGATCGTCCAGCCCTTCTGGCTCCAGAAAGATCTGATGCGAGGTTTTATCTGCAAAACGCACGATTTTATCTTCGATCGAGGGGCAATAGCGCGGGCCAACACCGTCGATACGTCCGCCATACATCGCTGATTTTTCAAGGTTTTCGCGGATAATGTCGTGCGTGCCCTTGTTTGTGTGCGTGATTCCGCAGGAAACCTGCCGCACAGCAGGCCCTTTCGATAAAAAGGAAAACATCACCGGATCATCGTCACCCGGTTGGCTTTCCAGAATATCCCAGTTGATCGTGCGCCCATCCAGACGGGGCGGTGTACCGGTTTTCAGGCGGCCAAGGGCAAGATCGAAACTGTCCAGACGCTCGGCCAGTTTAATGGACGGCTTATCGCCCATGCGTCCGCCGGGGCGCGAAACGTCACCGATATGGATCACACCGCGTAGAAAGGTTCCGGTGGTCAGGATAACAGAAGGCGCGGTGATTTCGGATCCATCAGCAAGGGAAACGCCTGAAATAACGGCATTATTCACCAAAAGGTCAGTAACTTCGCCCTCAATGACATGCAGGTTTTCTTGTGCTTCAATCTCGGTCAGCATGGTTTGGCGGTAGATCTTTCTGTCTGCTTGCGCACGGGGTCCTTGAACGGCAGGGCCTTTGCGGCGGTTCAGCAGACGAAACTGGATTCCGGCCTTGT
Source organism: Marinosulfonomonas sp. (assembly GCA_015488685.1). GTDB lineage: Bacteria > Pseudomonadota > Alphaproteobacteria > Rhodobacterales > Rhodobacteraceae > Profundibacter. Next base: position 27,855 of record WFNH01000040.1, on the reverse strand, counting down.
CCGCCACGCGGCCCATTACGCCATCCAGTGCGTCAATCTCGCGAACAAGGTGACCTTTGCCCAACCCGCCGATCGCGGGGTTACAGGACATCACGCCGATACCGGATTTTGACAGGGTGATCAGCGCTGTTCGCGCGCCCATACGGGCCGCTGCGTGGGCGGCATCGCTGCCTGCGTGGCCTCCGCCAACGACAATTACATCAAAGTTCCGATGTTTCACGTGAAACAATCCTTATTTACCCAAGCAAAAACTGGCGAATATTTCGTCCAGAATATGCTCTACATCGACACGACCGACCAATGAATCAAGGGCGCGGATGGCGGTGCGCAGGTCTTCGGCGGCCAGTTCGGATTGATCCATACCATATTCCAGCACAGTTTTAGCTGATTCCAATGCGGCAAGGGCGGTCAGAATGGCGGTTCTATGCCGTTCGCGGATCGCCGTGCTGGCCCCGGCGGCGCGGTTTTGCAGGATTTCAGCGATGCGGTTGGTCAGTTCGAACAGGCCCTTACCGGTTTTACCCGATACGGAATCCGCATCACCATTATACAAATCCGCCTTGCTACGCAGGATGATGTCGTCCTTTTCCGGCTGCAAGGGCAGGTTTACCGGTTCCGTATCATAGAGGAAGACCCGCAGATCGGCATTTCTGGCGCGTTCCAGCGCCCGTTCAATACCGATCCCTTCAACCGTATCGTCTGTTTCCCGCAGTCCAGCAGTATCCAGAATTGTGACAGGCAGGCCACTCAGGTCCATCCGCACCTCAATCACATCCCGAGTTGTGCCGGCAATTTCCGAGGTGATCGCCGCATCACGACCGGCCAGACGGTTCAGCAAAGATGATTTTCCCACGTTGGGCGCACCTACAATCGCCACCTCAAATCCATCACGGATTCGTTCGGACATTTGCACGCCGCTGGCCTCGACATTAAGCGCGGCTATGACCGAATTTAGCAGGTCGGAAACCTCGGGCGTGACATCCACCGGCACATCTTCGTCAGCAAAATCTATCGTGGCTTCCAGCAGAGCAGCGGCGCGGATTAACTGGCTGCGCCAGTTTTCGGCCTTGTCGCCCAGAGCGCCGGAAAATACCCGCAGCGCCTGTTTGCGTTGGGCCTCGGTTTCGGCTTCGAGCAGATCGGACAGCCCTTCGATCTGGGCCAGATCAAGACAGCCGTTCTCCAAGGCACGGCGGGTGAATTCGCCCGGCTCGGCCATGCGCAGACCGTCGATATCACCCAGCGTTTGCAGCACGGCCTTGATGGTGGCAGGGCCGCCGTGCAGGTGCAGTTCGGCTACGTCTTCACCAGTAAAACTGTGGCCTGCCATGAACGTCAGAACAAGCGCTTGGTCCAGCAGCACGCCGTCAGTATCCTTAAGCACCCGCAGGCCAGCGATACGCGGTTCAGGCAGCGATCCCGCTAGGGTTTTCGCCGCCATCAGCGCGCGGGGACCAGACAGGCGTATGACGGCCACGCCGGATTTCCCAAGCGCCGTTGCCAAGGCGTAAATCGTGCTCATATTTCATCCAACTATTTGTTATTAAACAAAAAGTTATGTGTTCATTGAATCGAAGAATTCCGCATTTGATTTGGTTTGCTTCAACTTCGACATCAGGAATTCGATTGCATCTGTAGTGCCCATCGGGTTCAGGATGCGGCGCAGGACATAGGTTTTTTGCAGGTCTTTTGCGTTGACGAGAAGTTCCTCTTTCCGGGTGCCGGATTTCAGGATGTCCATCGCCGGGAACACACGTTTATCGGCCACCTTGCGGTCCAGCACAATTTCCGAGTTGCCCGTGCCTTTGAATTCTTCAAAGATCACTTCGTCCATCCGGCTGCCGGTATCAATCAGCGCGGTTGAAATAATGGTAAGCGAGCCACCTTCCTCGATATTACGTGCAGCGCCGAAAAAGCGTTTCGGGCGCTGTAGGGCGTTTGCATCGACACCGCCGGTCAGGACCTTGCCAGACGAGGGCACAACCGTGTTAAAGGCGCGACCCAAACGGGTGATCGAATCCAGCAGGATCACAACGTCGCGTCTGTGTTCGACCAACCGCTTGGCTTTTTCGATTACCATTTCGGAAACAGCAACGTGACGCGAGGCAGGTTCATCAAAGGTCGAGGACACAACCTCGCCCTTAACGCTGCGCTGCATGTCGGTTACTTCTTCAGGGCGTTCGTCAATCAGCAAAACGATCAGATAACATTCCGGATGGTTCGCCGCGATCGAGGTCGCTATATTTTGCAACAAAACCGTCTTACCGGTGCGGGGCGGTGCCACGATCAGACAACGCTGGCCTTTGCCGATAGGCGCAACCAGATCGATGATGCGGGCGGATCTGTCTTTGACGGTCGGGTCGTCCAGTTCCAGATTGAACCGTTCATCCGGATAAAGCGGGGTCAGATTGTCAAAGTTGATCTTGTGCTTGTTCTTTTCCGGATCTTCAAAGTTGATCTTTGTCACTTTGGTCATCGCGAAATAGCGCTCGTTATCATCGGGCGCGCGGATCACGCCTTCGATTGTGTCGCCAGTTCGCAGTGACATCTGGCGGATCATTTCAGGGGAAACATAGATATCATCAGGGCCGGGTAGATAATTTGCTTCGGTCGAGCGCAGAAATCCGAATCCGTCTTGCAGCACTTCCAGCACACCGTCACCGGAAATTTCCCAACCATCCTCGGCGCGTTCTTTCAGGATCGAGAACATAATCTCGCCTTTGCGCATGGTCGAAGCGTTTTCGATTTCCAGTTCTTCTGCGTATTCCAGCAGGTCTTTGGGTGTTTTTGCCTTCAGATCGGCAAGGTTCAGGGTTTCTTGGGTCATGGGAACGAATCCTTGGGCGCCAAACACTGGCGCGCGGTCATTTTATAATGTGAAAAACCACCCGCCGGACGGCGGGGTTACGGGCTAGATAAGGATGTGTCGTGCAGGAGTCAACAATTGCTAGTATTTCAGCACAACCGAGAACACGATCAGGAACATCAACAGCGTCGGCACTTCGTTCATCATGCGATATTGTTTGCCGGTTCTGGTGTTACGCCCATTGGTGAAATCAATACGACGCGCAGCCAGCCAGAAATGGAACCATGTCATGATCAGCACCGATGCTGCTTTGACCCAGGGCCAAATTTCCGACCAGTCAACAATCCCCGGTGTGAATACAAGCAACAAGCCGAATGTCCACGTTGAATACATCGCAGGACGCATGATCACATGAAGCAGCTTTTGTTCCATGGTTTGAAACAGCGTATCAGTTTGGGATCCTGTTTCTACGGATTCTGTGTGATAGACAAATAAGCGGGGCAGGTAGAATATTCCGGCCATCCATGTAATCACCGAAATGATATGCAGGGTTTTGGTCCAGAGGTAATAATCGCTAAGCAGATTGGTTATCATATCCCACATGGGTTTTCCTCACACCTTGGTGGGCCTTTCTAATAATATATATATAGAAAAGAAAAGATGATGTTTTTGTTGGGTGAGCGGTTTCTGTGGATTAAATTGTTATCTGCCGGTTTATCCGCAGGTTGGGAAACTGTTGATAAATACATGGATTGAATCCGGTACGGGCGAAAAAACTAGGGTGCCAGCTTTGCCTGTTCTATGGATAAAATCTTTGATGTTAGTTTACCCACAACGAATATTTATCCTTTTCCACCGTGGGCAACTGTGGTGAATAGGTGGGTAACTGCCATGTTATCAACCGTTCGGGCAGGGCAAGGGGTTATCCCTTGGCCCGCACAGTTTTAACCCCATGAGTTACCCACAGGGATATGCCGATGAGTGATCGAATTATTCTGGCCTCGCAATCTGACATCCGCCAGACATTGCTGCGCAATGCCGGTGTGGTGTTCGATACTGCGGTAGCACGGATTGACGAGTCAACAATTCGTAAGTCCATGCAAGCCGAAGGGGTGCGGCCACGGGATATTGCCGATGCCTTGGCCGAATTCAAGGCGCAGAAGGTGGCGATGAAGGAAGACGATGCGCTGGTGATCGGGTGCGATCAGGTGCTGGATTTTGACGGGCAGATATTGGCAAAGCCCGTGGATCAAGCGGATGCGCGAGAGCAGTTGCAGGCGTTGCGCGGTCAGGAACACCGGTTGTTTTCAGCGGCAGTGATATACCATCACGGCAAACCCGTTTGGCGGCATGTCGGCGAGGTCCGCTTGCAGATGCGCGACTTTTCCGATGTCTATCTGGACAGTTATCTGTTGCGCAATTGGGACAGTATCCGCCATTCCGTCGGCGGCTATAAACTGGAAGAAGAAGGCGCGCGTCTGTTCGCAAAGATCACAGGTGATTATTTTGTGGTTCTGGGGCTGCCTTTGCTGGAATTGTTGTCGTATCTTTCAACGCGAGGGGTATTGGAAACATGAGTGACCACAGAATTCCATTGGCGGGCGTGATTGGTTCGCCGATTGCACATAGTAAATCGCCGGTGCTGCACGGGCATTGGTTAAAACGCTACGGAATCGAAGGGTATTACATTCCGATGGACGTGGCACAGGATGATCTGGCCGAGGTGATCCGCACTTTGCCTTTGATGGGCTTTGTCGGGGTGAATGTAACCATTCCGCATAAGGAAAGCGTGCTGGAGCTGGCCGATATCGTAACCGACCGCGCCGCATTGATCGGTGCGGCAAATACGCTGATTTTTCGCAAGGATGGGAAAATTCATGCGGATAATACCGACGGGTATGGCTTTATCGAAAACCTGCGACAGGGTGCGCCGAACTGGGATCCGGCGTCTGGGCCGGCGGCGGTGATTGGCGCTGGCGGCGCCTGTCGCGCGGTGGTGGCCTCATTGCTTGAGGTCGGGGTCAAGGAAATCCGCCTGTCCAACCGCACCCGAAACCGCGCGGATATATTAAAGCGTGAATTCGGGGCCAGAGTGAAAGTATTTGACTGGGTTAAGGCTGGAAACATGATGGAAGGTGCGACAACTGTGGTGAACACCACATCACTGGGCATGGTCGGCAAGCCGGATTTCCGCGTGCCGCTGGATGCCTTGTCGCCCAAGGCGGTTGTGACCGATCTGGTCTACGCGCCGCTGGACACTGCGTTTCTAGTCAAAGCACGGGAAAAGGGCTGTGTCACGGTCGATGGTTTGGGCATGTTGCTGCATCAGGCGGTGCCGGGGTTTGAACGCTGGTTTGGTGAACGGCCCGAAGTGGACGACGATTTGCGCAACGCGGTGCTGGCAGGATGAGCAGCAAGCCGTTCCTTATCGGCCTGACTGGTTCTATCGGCATGGGGAAATCCACCACAGCGGCAATGTTCGCCGATCTGGGTGTGCCGGTTTGGGATGCGGATGCGGCTGTGCATCGGTTATACGATGTGGGCGGCGCTGCGGTTGAACCGATCCGCGCGCTGTATCCTGATGCGGTGCAGAATGGTGCGGTAAGCCGCGAGGCTTTGAAACAATGGATTACCTATGACCCCGATGCGCTGCACCGGATTGAACAGGTTGTTCATCCGCTGGTCGCCGCCGACCGTGCTGCGTTTATTGAAAACGCTGATGCTGATGTGGTGTTGCTGGATATTCCTTTGCTGTTTGAAACGGGCGCGAATGAAATGATGGATGCCGTCGTGGTGGTTTCCGCCCCGCCGGAAATTCAGCGCCAGCGGGTTCTGGAACGCTCGGGTATGACGGACGATCAGTTTCAAACCATACTGGACAAACAACTGCCTGATGCAGAAAAACGCACACGGGCGGATTATGTGATAGAAACCACCACGCTTGCCGATGCGCGGGCGCAGGTTAAATCGGTATTGGAGCAGATAAATGCGTGAAATCGTGCTGGATACGGAAACCACCGGTTTCAAACCGGAACAGGGCGACCGGATTGTCGAAATAGGGGCGGTGGAACTGATCAACCACATGCCAACCGGTAACCATTATCACCAGTATATAAATCCCGAACGCTCGATGCCCGAAGATGCCTTTAAGGTGCACGGATTGGGGAATGAATTCCTATCCGACAAGCCGGTGTTCAAATTGATCGCGCAGGATTTTATGGATTTCATCGGCGATTCCCGTCTGGTGATCCACAACGCAGCTTTTGATATGAAATTCCTGAATGCCGAACTGGGGTGGGTCAATTTGCCATTGATCCCGATGGCACAAGCGCTGGATACATTGGCACTGGCCCGTAAAAAATTCCCCGGTGCGCAGGCCTCGCTGGATGCGCTGTGTCGCCGGTTTGGTATTGATAATTCATCGCGCACCCTGCACGGCGCGTTGCTGGACTCGGAAATTCTGGCCGAGGTTTATCTGGAATTGCTGGGGGGTCGGCAATCGGGGCTGGAATTGTCCAGCACAGCCAGAAATTCGGACGGAACAGATGTTGGCAGTGATTGGCGTCCGCGTCCACGGCCAAACGCACTGGCCCCGAAACTGACAAAAGAAGAAGCCGCCGCCCATGATGCTTTTGTCAAAGACATGGGCGACGGCGCGCTTTGGGTTAAAGGTTAGGCAGTACCCTGAGGCTGCTCGCTTTCGGCGCGACGGGCCAGTTCCGAACGGTACAACGCCAGGAAATCGATGTTTTCCAGATTCAGCGGCGGGAAGCCACCATCACGGGTCACATCGCTAACGATACGGCGCACATAAGGGAACAGCATCCGCGGACACTCGATCAACAGGAATGGGTGCAGCTGGTCTTCTGGCACATTTTCGATTTGGAAGATGCCGCCATATTCCAGTTCCAGCAGGAACAGCGGTTCACCACCGGATTTGTTTTTCGAGGTGATGTTGAATTTGCTGATCACTTCGTACTGGTTATCCACGCCGCGTTTTTTGGCGTCCAGATTAACCTGAACCTGAATGTCTGGCTGAACTTCGCCTTCGACACCTTTCTGGGCCACAGCGTTTTCAAAAGACAGGTCTTTGATGAATTGCGCCAGAATTTGCATTTTGATTTGGGGTGCTTCTGCTTGGGCACCATTGCCGGTTTCGGCCATATTAACTCTCCTGAAAGGAATTTACGTCGCGGGTGGTTTAGCAGGTCCGTTAGCGGTCCTCAATCCTTGGTCCAGCCTGAAGGCTTGTCATTTGGATTAATTTCGATGAATTCGCCGTCAATTACATTGTCCGGTTGGGGCGGTTGATGTGGTGGGGGTGTGCCTGTGGTAAATGTCTGCACTTTCACACGCTTTTTGAAATACTGAAACGCGGCCGCACGGAATGGCGGGAACAACAGCAAAAAGCCGATTGCATCGGTGAAAAACCCCGGTGTCAGCAACAACGCACCGGCAAAAAGGATCATTGCGCCATCTGCCAATGGCTGGGTCGGATCCTGTAATTGCGAAAATGACCCCCGCAACCGGTTCATCGCCGCCGCCCCTTGGGCGCGGACCAGCCAAGTGCCCAGAAATGCCGTGGCAATCACGATGCCAAGGGTTGGCCAAAGGCCTATAAATCCGCCGACTTTGATAAATAGTCCGATTTCAATCAACGGAACTGCGACAAACAGTAGAAATAACCACATGGCATCCTCATATAGACGTTAAGGGTGTAGTAGACTTGAACGCACCCAGCCCTTACATAAGGGCGAACACGTCTGGTTTCCATGTTTTCTGTCTGAATAGAGGTTTTGATGAACAGCCCCACGATCCAACTACTTGTTTTGGCCGGAATTGCCCTATTCCTGATTATCAAGCTGAAAAGCGTTTTAGGCACGCGCGAGGGGTTTGAAAAACCTCCGGCGCAAGCGCCCGATAGCTTGCCGCGCAAATCACGTCCGCAATTGGAGGTGATCGAAGGTGGGCCGGATCGCGATATCACCGATCATGTAGAAGAAGGCAGCGATGCGGCCAAAGCATTGGCGGCGATGAAAAAAACCGATCCCAGTTTTTCGGTCAGCGAATTCCTGCAAGGGGCGCGCGGGGCCTATGAAATGATCCTGATGGCGTTTGAACGTGGCCAGTTGGATTCAATCGTCCCCTTCCTGTCCGAAGATGTGTTCGAGGCTTTTTCCGAAGTGGTCGATGCCCGCGAGGCAAAGGGGTTGATAGTCGAGGCAAATTTCATCGGGGTTCGGGAAATATCGCTGGTAGATGCGGAATTTGATGAAACAACCAAGCTGGGCGAAATCACGATGAGGTTTATTGGCGAGTTGAATTCAACTGTGCGTGATCGTGCCGGTGATATTGTCGAAGGCGGCAAGAATAAGGTGAAGCGCCAGAAAGATGTCTGGACCTTTGCCCGCACAATGGGGTCGGATGACCCGAACTGGAAACTGGTGGCAACCGGGGGATGAGACGTGTGTTTCGGACGTTTGCGGTATTGGCAGCGATGGTCATGACCCATCCCGTTGATGCCCCTGCGGCCGAATACAAGCTGTTGCATTTCGAAGATCTGGCTGGCTGGCATGATGATGATCACGCCGCTGCACTGAACACGTTTCTGGAAACCTGTTCACAATTAAAACGCGGGGATTGGTCGGCGTTGTGCGGGTTGGCCAAAACCCACCCCAGTGCGAAAACCTATTTTGAAATGTTCTTTCGTCCTGTGTTGGTCGAAGATGGCAAACCGGCGCTGTTCACCGGATATTTTGAACCCGAGCTGAATGGCTCGCTTGTGCAGACACCACGCTATCGCTATCCGCTGTATCGTAAACCACCCGAGGTTAAGGACGGCCAGCCATGGCTAACCCGCCGCGAGATCGAGGAGACCGATGCGCTAAGCGGGCGTGGTCTGGAACTGTGCTGGGTCGATGATCCGGTCGAGGTGTTCTTTTTGCAAATACAAGGGTCGGGTCGGGTTCGACTGACCAACGGGCAGATGATGCGCGTTGGGTATGGCGGATCGAACGGGCGCAATTACCGGTCGATCGGGCAGGAGCTGATCCGGCGCGGGATTTATTCCAAACATCAGGTCTCGGCGCAGGTGATCCAGAACTGGGTGCGACGCAATCCGGAACAGGGGGCTGAGCTGCTGCGGTACAACCCGTCCTTTGTGTTTTTCCGCAAGGTCACCAAAGTGTCCCCTGAAAAAGGGCCAATCGGGGCAATGAACCGGTCGGTTACTCCGTTGCGCACACTGGCGGTTGATCCGCGCTATACCCCGTTGGGTGCGCCGGTCTGGCTGGAAAAAGAAGGATCCGACGCCTTGCGCCGTTTGATGGTGGCGCAGGATACCGGATCAGCAATCAAAGGTGCACAACGGGCCGATATATTCTTTGGCACCGGCGATGATGCAGGCCGAATGGCCGGACGGGTGCGCGACCCCGGTCGAATGGTGGTTTTGCTACCGATCCAGACGGCATTTGCCCTGGTGCCGGAGGGCGAAGAGTGAGCAGAAAGCCCCGTGGATTGCGCCCTGACGAGCGCGAGTTGTGGCAAAGGGTGGCGGCGCAATCGGTGCCGATGCATCCCGAACGACAACATCCGGTGAAACAGGCGGTTGAGCGGATCAACAACAAACCCGCCAAACCCCGCGTGCAGGATTTTCGCATCGGGCAGGGCGCGCGTGTGGCTCCGCCATCGCATGATCTGGCCCCGCATATCACCGACCATCTGCGCAATGCGCCGGTGCAAATGGACCGCAAGGCATTTGGCAAAATGAAACGCGGCAAGCTGGGGATCGAGGCGCGGATTGACCTGCACGGAATGACGATGGCACGCGCCCATCCGGCGTTAAACGGTTTTATCCAATCGTCCTATGCACAGGGAAAACGGCTGGTTTTGGTGATCACCGGCAAGGGCAAACGCGAGGCTACCGGCACCGGCCCGATGCCGGAACATCGCGGGGTGTTGCGACGACAGGTGCCGCATTGGCTGACCTCTGCACCATTGACGGGGATGGTGCTGCAAATTACACCGGCGCATTTGAAACACGGCGGGGACGGGGCTTATTACGTCTATTTGCGCCGTGCTCGTTAGGACACTTATTTCGACAGGGTTGAAACGGGCGACAGAATAACCTGTGTGGCCTTTTGCACGGTCAGTATTGTGCCCGGTATCAAACCCATCCGCCCCGACTGGTCATTGCGAAATGCCGCATCCAGATTGTGCATCCGTTTCAGGATTTTCAGCAAAGCAGGTGACGTTGCCGCATTGAAATGGCCGGTAACACCGTTTGAAAATTGCGTTACATCAAAAAGGGTGACCTGTAGATCGGCCAGTTCGGATATATCCTGAACATTTCCCAACCGCTCGTGCTTGCCTGACAGCCGTGCAGCCAGCCGCAGGGCGCGATCCTTTTTCGAGGTGAATATCACAAACGGTTGTGGCAGGGGATCAATCCGCGTGGCCTGCTGACGGAACAGATCCACGTCAATATCGGGGGAAATCAGGATCACCCCGTTGATTAGTCGCCGCATTTCGGCGTTATCGGAAATCGACATTTGCCGCAGGGTTTCCACCGTCAGAAATGCGCCCATAGAATGACCCACAAGCAAAATCTGGTCGGCCCCCGCATCCCGAACCATATGCAAAAGGTTTTCCAGCCCGTCGCGTGCAAACAAAGCACTGTCGCGATCATAGGCATAGCCCAAGGGATTACCTGCGCTGGGCCACGAATAATGCACTGTCGGGTTTTGCAATTCCATGTCGTTGGACAACTGCGCCAGCCGATACAGCCCTTCGGCAAAGTTATTGTTGAAACCATGAACGAACACCACAACTTCGCGATGTCCTTTTGGATGGCGACGCAGGGCTTTGGCCAGATTGGTGGTGAAACTGCCACCATCGGCAAAGCGGGCAAAATCGGTTGTCAGGAAATCGCGTTGCGGGTCTGGCTTGCCACGGGGCCAATCGACTTTGCCAACCTCGTGCTGTGGCGGGACGGAAATATCATAGCGAAAAAAGCTGGCCTTGGTCGCGCGGTTTCGGGTGATTTTCCCATCCGGCCCGACCTGTCGCGTGGTCGAAACAAAGACCGTCTGGACCTTTCCAACCGATTGCGCCGCCGGATAAAGCGTAAGTACACCGCGCGGGGTGCAAGCGGCCAGCGCAATGAAAATGGTGATGGATAACAGACGAAGAATACGGATCATTCGCAGATGCTAAAGCACATAGCGGCTGACGTCCATCGAGCGGGATAGCTCGCCAAGGTTCTTCTCGACAAACTCTGCATTGACCTTGATTGCCTCACCCGCCCTGTCCGGGGCAGTAAACGACAGTTCCTCGAACACCCGTTCAATCACCGTATACAGCCGCCGTGCGCCGATGTTTTCAACCGACTGGTTCACCTCGGCTGCGATTTTTGCCAGCGCGGCGATGCCGTTTTTGGTGAATTCCACAGTCACCTCTTCGGTCGCCATCAGCGCGGTATACTGGCGGGTCAGGGCGTTGTCGGTTTCGGTCAGGATGCGCACGAAATCCTCTTCGGTCAGGGCGCGCAACTCAACCCGGATTGGCAAACGCCCCTGAAGCTCGGGCAACAGATCGGAGGGCTTGGCAACGTGAAACGCGCCTGATGCGATGAATAGAATGTGGTCGGTTTTGACGGGGCCGTGTTTGGTGGAAACCGTAGTGCCCTCGATCAACGGCAGCAAATCGCGCTGCACCCCTTCGCGGGAAACATCGGCGCCGCTGGCGTTTTTGCGGGCGCAAACCTTGTCGATTTCATCCAGAAACACGATACCGTTTTCCTGCACTTCGCTTAGCGCCTTGCGGGTGACAATCTCATCATCCAGCAGTTTGTCGGCTTCTTCCCCCACCAGCAATTCATAGCTTTCAGCGACTGTCATCTTGCGACGCACGGTGCGTCCACCCATGGCTTTGCCGAAAATATCGCCAAGGTTCATCATGCCCATGCTTTGACCCGGCTGGCCGGGGATGTCGAACATCGGCATCGGGTTGGAGGTATCGGCAACCTCGAGTTCGATCACCGTGTTATCCAGCTCGCCCGACTTCAGTTTTTTGCGAAACATCTCGCGGGTGGCATCACGGGCATCTTCACCGGCGATGGCTTCGATCACCCGTTCCTCGGCGGCCTCGCGGGCGTTGGCCTTGACCTCTTCGCGCATGTGTTCGCGGGTCATGGTGATGGCGCTATCTACCAGATCGCGGATGATCTGTTCCACGTCACGACCAACATAACCGACCTCGGTAAACTTTGTTGCTTCAACCTTGATAAACGGCGCATGGGCCAGTTTGGCCAAACGGCGGCTGATTTCGGTTTTGCCCACGCCGGTCGGCCCGATCATCAGGATGTTTTTCGGATACACCTCGTCACGCAGGTCATCGCCCAATTGTTTGCGTCGCCATCTGTTGCGCAGGGCCACAGCCACGGCGCGTTTGGCGTCGTTCTGGCCAATGATAAAACGGTCCAGTTCGGATACAATTTCGCGGGGGGTCAGATCAGTCATTTTGGCCTCGGATATAAGGAGGAAAGCGGTCTTTGAAAGGGAAGTCGGGCAGCAGACACATCAGCCATGAACGGATTTGCACCCACCATGTGCCAAGGGCCGTGATCAGGATACCAAGGATCAGCAGGGTATAAACCATGCTGGATTCGCCGCTGGCATAATCCGGCGTCATCCACGGAATAAGCACCGCAAAATAACCAATGCCTGCCGTAAGGAAGGACCGCCGGTCGATTACCAGCGAAAGGATTGTTACCACAACCAGCAACAGCGCGGTTAGCAGATATCCTTGTGTGCCGCCACTGTTCACCAGCGTCAGGGCAATGGTGTTGACGATCGCAGGTGCGGCCAGAATATGCAGCCAGAAACCGGTGGCGGAATAGCGGCTGATGCGGTGTGGATCTTTGGTATCAAACCAGATGCCCAATGCAAAAGCGGCAAATCCGAAGATCAGCGAACCAATGGCAAAGCCGGAATTATTCCTAAGGTCAAACAGACCGTCAGGGAAATCGAAGATCGAGAATTTCGCGCCCTGCATGCCCATGATGGCATAGACCATGATCAGCCCGAAAATACCGAAAACGAACATAGTGAAAGGCAGTTTGAACACACGGTAATAGATCAGCATTCCGATCATCCCGATCAGGGCCATGATGATAACATGAATTTCAGTCAGATCTTTATCCATGCCAATAAGGCTAAGAACCGTGCCTGCAAGAAACACACCAAATCCTGCCGCCAGCGACATGCTGGGCAGGTTCATCCGGCGTTTCTTGGTGAAATACAGGGCAAAAACCCACGTCAGGACCATGCCCAGAATACCAATCCCGACACCGCCCTTCAGCACGGCGCCCAGACCGATAACACCCGACAGCAACAACCATAGGCCAACGGTGACAAAGATTTCGCTAAAGCCTTTGAAAAACTCGAACGGTTCATCCTCGTCTATCAGATGGTCGCGGATGCCCAGCCGTTCCTGCGCCAGCGTTAACAGGCCAACCGCCTGTTGTTCATTCAGAACGCCGGCCGCAACGGCGGCGCGAATGTCCTCTTTGGAAAAATCACTCAAACCGGATTACCCTTTAATTGTTTCAACAGTCAGATTGCCGTTGGTGTAAACACAAATATCTGCAGCAATCGCCATTGCCTTGCGGGCGACCTCTTCTGCGGACAGGTCAGTGTCCATCAAAGCCCGTGCCGCCGCCAGTGCGTAATTCCCGCCCGATCCAATCGCGGTTACATCGAATTCGGGTTCCAGCACGTCGCCCGCGCCGGTGATTACGAAAATATCCTTGCCATCCGAAACGATCAGCATCGCTTCCAGCTTTTGCAAATACTTGTCCGTGCGCCAGTCCTTGGCCAATTCCACCGAAGCCCGTGCCAATTGACCCGGCGTCGCTTCCAGCTTGGCCTCAAGCCGTTCCAGCAGGGTAAAAGCATCGGCGGTCGATCCGGCAAAACCGGCCACCACGTCAAACCCGCCGGGCGACAGGCGCCGCACCTTTTTGGCGGTGCCCTTCATCACGGTCTGGCCTATGCTGACCTGCCCGTCACCGGCGATGACAACCTCGCCACCCTTGTTGACACCAATAATTGTGGTGCCATGCCATCCTGGAAATTGATCGTCGGCCATCATGCCCTCCTGACTGGTTGTGTTCTATATGGAGGTGCAAACCCCGTTGCACAAGTTTCAAAGAAAAAGGGGCGCCAAAGCACCCCTGATTCAATCAATTTATCCGCAATCAGATGGATTCTTCGATCCAGCTTTGCAATGCGGCTTTGGGGGCTGCGCCAACCTTGTTAGAAACAACCTGACCGTCCTTGAACAGGAACATCGAAGGAATACCGCGCACGCCCATCTGCGCAGGCGTGCTTGGGTTTTCGTCGACGTTAACCTTAACGATTTTGATCTTGTCGCCCATTTCCTCAGACAGCTCTTCCAATGAGGGACCGATCATTTTGCAAGGGCCGCACCATTCGGCCCAGAAATCAACCACGACCGGCAGGTCGGATTTCAGGACTTCGGCGTCAAATGTTGCATCTGTTACTGCTGTTGTGGCCATGATTATTCTCCTATGGCGAATGCGTTGAGCTGAACCTATGCAGCCACCCCTTTGCCGTCAAGGTATCGTGGTGGCGCGCAATGCCGCAGTAACGGCGTTTTGTTCCAGATACATAAGGGTTCCGGTGCGGGTCCAAAGGATAGCGGTTTCGATTTTTTGATCAGGGAAAACCATCCCTAACGCCGCCTGATAGGCCCCCATTTGTCGCAACAGTCCATCGGGAACCTCAGCTGGATTATTGGGCACAATGGCGTTGGATTTGAAATCAACGGCCAGAATTCTTTCAGGCGAAATAATCAGCCGGTCAATTTCGCCATGTATCCGTTTGCCGCCCAGATCAGGCAGGTTGGCAGTGATCGGCACCTCGGCCAGTGTGCTGTCCTCAAACAAAAACGCCAGATCAGGGTTGGTCAGAAGGGCGGTGACTTCGGCCAGAACATCGGGCGCGGCATCGGGCAACAGCATGTCGGCAACGCCGGGCCATTCGGCTTGCGGATGGGCGGGCAGATGTTCCAGAAACAGGTGAATATTGCTGCCCCGTTGTTTGGCCGCATTCTCGCTTAACCCGTCGCCATCACCCGCCAGAACCTTGGCGCCACCCAGTTGTGATGGCGACAGGGTTTGTGCGGGCCGGTCAGGGATTTCGGCATCTGTTTTGGCCCAATCCGGCAAGGTGACGTCAGGTTTGTCATCCGGCTTTTTGGCCGTGACCTCTCCACCCCAATCGCCATATTCCAGCCGCAGCCAATCCCCATATGGCACAGCGCCAGCGGTTTTCATCCCGGCCTCGATCATCGTATGCCAGCTTTTGCCATCCTTCCCCGGATCCCCCGCCCCGCAAACAATCAGCCATTTTTCCGCCCGCGTCATCGCTACATAAAGCAGCCGCAAACGTTCCTGTTCCTGTGACAGCTTAAGCTGATCCCGCGCGGCGCGCATCACTTTGGGGCTGGCGTCGGCTTTGACCTTCCACATCACATCACCGCTGTCGGTCAGATACAATTCATCCCGTGGCGCACTGCCACGGCCAACGGTATCGGGCAAAATCACAATCGGTGCTTCCAGCCCCTTGGCGCCATGCACCGTCATCACCCTGATCCGGTCGCTTTCACCATCCATCTGGCGCTTGATCTCGACCTCTTCGGCCTGAAGCCAGGTGATGAACCCCGTCAGGCTCGGCACATCCATCCGCTCGTAATCCATCGCCTGATTCAGCAGGGCATCAATGCCATCCTCGGCTTCGTCCCCCAGCCGCGCCAACAGGTTTTTGCGGCCATGAAAGCGGGTCAGGATACGTTCCAGCAATTCATAGGGCCGCAGGAAATCGGCGTCCTTGCGAAGGGCGTCCAGCATGGCCAATGTATCTGGATATGCGTCTCTAACATTGCGCAAAGCCGACCAGAGAAAGGTTTTTGCGGGCCGCTTATGCGCCAAATCGAACAGATCCTGTTCGCTCCAGCCAAACAGGGGCGAGCGCAGGGCAGAGGCCAGCGACAGATCGTCTTCGGGTGTAGCCAGAAACGCCAACAGCGCGGTCAGATCCTTGACGGCCAACTCACCGCCAATTTTCAACCTGTCCGCGCCTGCAATCGCCAGATCGCGGGATTTGCAGGCGCGGATGATTTCATGAAAAAGGGCGGAGCGACGTTGAACCAAAATCAGGAAATCACCCTCGGTCACGGGGCGCATTTTGTAGGTGCCGGTGTTGTCCACCTCTTGTGGAATCACCGCGCTGTTGCACATTTCGGCAATCCTGTCGGCGATCCGGTTGGCCAGTAAAATGGTTTCGTGGTTCTTGGCAATCTTGTCGGTCGGGTCATGCCATTCTTTCTGTTCCGGCGCTTCGGTTTTCGGGATGATTGGCCACAGATCCACCCGTCCGGGCATTTCTGTTTTGAACGCAAGGTGTTTGATACTGTCGCCCAACCCCTGATCGGCGTGACCCTGTAGGGTGCAATCCACCAGACGCATGATCGGCTCGGCCGAGCGAAAGGAGTATTCCAGTTGCAGCGACTGGAACGATAGATTTGCGGACTCTAGTCTAGCCTGAAACTCCAGTTTCATCCGCTCGAATTCCTCGGGGTCAGCCCCTTGAAAGGAATAGATCGACTGCTTGCGATCCCCGACCACGAAAATCGTGCGCACCCTGTCAGGCATCGCCCCCTCGCCCGAGGTGAACTCCTGCGCTAGCCGTTCGATCACATCCCATTGCTGCGGGCTGGTGTCCTGCGCTTCGTCCACAAGGATATGGTCAATGCCGCCATCCAACCGGTACAGCACCCATGATGCGACCTGCGGGTCATGCAACAGTTTGGCCGTCAGGTTGATCAGGTCATCAAAATCCAGCCAACCGCGCAACTGTTTTTGCTGCTCGTAACGGGGCAGGAATTCAGCGGCGAACTGGTGCATCGCAAGGGTTTTTTGGGCGGAATAGAGACTGATTCTGGCCTCACGCGCCGTTTCTACCCGCGCCATAAGGTTGTTCAGGTCCCCCAGATGTGCGCCCAATATTTTTTGAGTGGCTTTGGTCGGGAAACTGCCGATTTTGGCACTGAAGGGTTGCTTTGTTTTAGGGCCGGTTAGAAAAGTCGATTCCAGAAGTTCCAGTTCGGCAAAGCCGATATTGGCGGAGTCCAGCGCGGCCAGTTTGGTGTGCGCTTTGACATCATTGGCGGAACCGGCCAGTAGTGCTGGCATCAGGGCCGCGAATAAATCGGCCTCGCTGCCCAAGATGACACTGGACAAAATATCCTGCTCGGTTACATCCGGCTTTAGCCCGAACATTTGCCAAACCTCGACCTTGTCTTTCTTTACCGCAAACTGTGCCGCGCGTTTTGTCACTTCGCCAGTCAGCCGTTCAAAATCGCTGTCCGAATAATGCGCCGCCAGCGCGTCGATTGCATCCACAGCCGGCCCATCGGCCATTTCCTCGACAATCTCGGCCCGCAACAGTTTCGCCGCGCGATCATCCATTTCGGTAAATTGCGGCGACACGCCCGCCTCTAGCGGAAAACGCCGCAGGATCGAGGCGCAGAACGAATGGATTGTTTGTATTTTCAACCCGCCCGGTGTTTCAATGGCGCGGGCAAACAGGGTGCGGGCGTTGTTCAACTCGTCTGCATCAATATGCCGTTCGACCCCCAGATCGCGCAATTCCTTTGCCAGAGTTTCGCCGTCCTGCATCGCCCATGCGCCCAGCCGCTTGAACAGGCGGTTCTGCATCTCGCTGGCGGCGGCTTTGGTGTAGGTCAGGCACAGGATGTGTTGCGGCGACACCCCTTCCAGCAGCAACCGCGCCACGCGGTCGGTCAGCACCCGTGTTTTGCCCGACCCCGCGTTGGCCGACAACCATGTCGAGGACGTGGGCGCGGCG
The DNA here is from genome assembly GCA_015488685.1 of Marinosulfonomonas sp. GTDB lineage: Bacteria > Pseudomonadota > Alphaproteobacteria > Rhodobacterales > Rhodobacteraceae > Profundibacter. The sequence continues at coordinate 10,098 of WFNH01000040.1, read as the reverse complement.
GCCTGCACCTGCCGTTCGGTGGCTTCATCGCGGCGGGTCATGTCAGCGCCTCCTGCTCGGGCATATCGCTTTCGTCCCATTCGCCATAACGGGCCAGATGGTCATAGTCGTAGGAATAGCTGGTTTTCTCCATCGCGCGGCGGGATGTATAGCCCTTTTTGCCGGCAGTGTAGGCGGTAATAAGCGTCTCTAACTCGGCCCAAATCGTGTTCAGGTCGGTTTTATCCAGCGGGGCGGGCACCACTTCGGGACTGGCCCCCAGCCCAATAAAACTGGCCCCGCCAACACGGGTATCGGCCAGCCCTTTGAAACCGGCCCGCTCCACCATCGCAGCCGTCAGCAACAGTTGTTTATCAAACTCGATCTGCTGCTTTTCGGTTGGCGGCTTGCCGGTTTTGTAATCATAGATATAGGTCTGGCCATCGTCGGACCGGTCCAGCCGGTCGGCCCGCGCAGTCAGGGTGAAATCCAGCGTGCCAAGTTTCGCGGCACCTGTCTGTTCCAGCTTGAACACATTGGCCAGTTTGGCGCGCTCCTCTTCCCCTTGCAAAAACCAGTCTGCAACCCGTGCCAGTTTCGCCCGCCAGACACGGCGCGCGGCGGGCCATGGTGCGTCGGTCGCTAGCACCTCGTCGGCGATCTGCATCAGGCGTGTCTTGGCCTGATCACGGGTTTCTTCGGTGCGTTCATCAATGAACCGCTCAAGGATCCTATGCACCACGGTGCCCGCCACCGGCGCATCGGGTTGCTGACGGATCGGGTCCAGTGGGTAAAGGCGCAACACCTTGCCCGCGTAAACCGCATAGGGGTCGCGGATCAGTTTGGTGATGCCGGTAACCGAAAGGGATTTGGGCTGCGCATTGGCTGGTGGAATAGGGGATGGGCGGTTTTCAGGCGGGATAGAGACTGATATGCACTCCATTTCCCCCACCATATCCAGCCATTTCTTTCCCTGCGTCTGCATGGCCTCCAGCGCATCGGCCCCGCCGGTTTCCTTTAACCCGTCCAGCAGATTGGTCAGCCGGTTCAGCCAGCGGGACGGCACGGTCTGGGCCTCGGCATCGCGCACGGCGCGGGTTAGCCAGACGGTTTTCGCTGCGATTGCCTGCTGGAAATCATGCGCCGACAGGCCGATCTGGCGTTCGGGCAACAAGAGCCCCGCCTTTTGCCGCATGGCACGGTTCATCCACGGGTCGGGGTTGGGCGTGCCGGGCCAGATGCCGTCATTCAGCCCGCCAAGGATCACCAGATTGGCGCCCTGAACGCGAGCCTCGAGCGTGCCCCAGATCATGATATTCGGGTGCGGTCGGGTCGGGTCGTGGACCTCGGCCTGATTCAGCAGGTTGCGAAACAGGTTGTTGTAATCGAACGGGGCCAGCACGCCGCCATGACCGGCGCTGCGTTGCAGTTCATTCACCTGTTCCAACGCCTTTTGACCGGCGGGTTTTTCCCATAATTCGCCGCTGCCGTCATCATCAGGGCCGGCGGCCAGCGCGCGGGCAAGGGCAAGGTGCTGCTCCAGATGTTCGGTCAGCGGGCGGGCGGAAACGGTTTCCAGCCCGTTCAGCAGATCGCCCAGCCAAGCCGCCCATTCGCGCCTGCCGTCATCGGTCTGTGCGTTGGCCCATGTGCTCAGGCTGTCTTTGTTCGGAAAGGGCGGGCCGTTTTTGCGAATGTGTAGTTCCAGATCACGGGTCCAGCGCAGGTGGTCGCCCCGCCCAGCAACACCGGAATGGGTCAGCGGGTGTTTTAGCAGCGCCAACAGGGTTTCCGATGTCAGCACCTGCCCGAACAACCCCGCGATATGCAGTAAAAACCGACCGGGTGCGGACATGGGCAGGGGCAATCCGGCGCTGTCGTCCGGTTCAATCCCCCATTGGTCCAGCGCGGCGGTGACCTGTCTGGTCAGGGTGCGGTCGGGGGTGATCAGGGCGGCGGTCTGGCCGGATTCGGCGGCATCACGCAGTTTCAGCGCAATTGTCAGGGCCTCGATCCGCGCCGAGGGGGCCTGAATCAGTGTGATGTTTTCGCAAGCCGCTTGCAGATCGGTCAGTTTTGGCCCCTCGGCCATCCATTGATCGGTCACAGGCGCAGGGCGCAGGGCAAGGGAAATCAGCCGGTTGCGGGCAGCACTTGGCGGGGCGGTTTTGGCCCATTCGGCAATATCGCCACTGTCGATCCCCAGCGAGTTTTGTAATGCGCGGAACCGGAATTGCGGATGGTCCGCCGCACTCATCGCGTCATCCATTGCGGCCCAGACATGATTGGGCAGATCGAAATCGTATCCGGGCAGAACCAGCGCGCCTTGGGGCAGTTTGGCAACCGCCTGCATCAGCATATGCGTGGCCCCGTGCGAGCCGGTTGAACCGGCGATGATAATCGGGTTTTGCGGCGGGTTAGAGACCCATTTTGCCGTTAACCGTTCCACCACCAGCCGCTGTCGGGCCTCGCTGTCGGGGTGTTCATTGGCGGTTTTGCCGAAATAGGCCTGTGTCAGTTTGACAAACCGCAAGGCCCGTTCCCAATGGCCGGATTGATCCGACACATCGAGGGCCTCGATCACCTCGGGGGGGACACCTTCGCTTTGCATTTCATCCATCAGGCTGGCAAGGCTGTCGGCCAGATCATAGACCGAGGCGCGCGGGGCAAGGTCGGGTTGTTGGTCGACCAGTTTGGCGACCAGTTGTGCCAGCTCCAGCCGCCGTTGAAGTTTGGGCACCGCAGGGGGCAGGCCGGTCAAGGAGGCGGTTTGGCCAAGGTCGGTGATCAGGCGAACGCGGGGCAACAGGCAGGGTGGGCCTGCGTCGAAAATCTCGCGGATGCGGCGCTGCATACGGCGGGTGTTGACGTAGATTTCCACGCTGGCCAGAAATTCGGGCGGGCGGGTTTTGCAACGCTCCAGCACACCGTCGATCAGGGCCTTGGGAAAATCCACGCCCGAGGGCAGGCCGAAAACGCGGGAGGTGCCGGTGGGGTCAAACATCGCGGGTTCCGATCATGGTTTTTGCAATTTCGATGCCTTGGGGCGTGCCGACATCGCACCAGTTGCCACTGTGCGGGATACCGAACAGGCGGCGGGATTTGATCATCTTGTCCCACAGCAGGTTCAGCGAAAACTTTGTCTGCGGGATGGCGGGGAGTGCATCGGTTTTGATGATCTGCGCACCGGAATAGATCAGCTCTGAGCCTCGGGTCAGGGTGCCGGTTTCGTCGGAGATAAAATCGCCTTTGCCTTTGTACCCTTTGGCCTGCGTCTGCGGGATCAACAACAAAAGTGCATCCATTTTGGCAGGGTCCCACGCGGCGGCAAGGGTTTGCAGCGGGTTGGGACCGGTCCAGACGGCATCGGTGTTCAGGGTGAACACAGGGTCAGCGCCAAGCAGCGGTAGCGCGTAGCGCAATCCGCCGCCGGTTTCGAGGATTTCACCCTCAAGCGACAGGGTGACATTGCGTCCGGCAAGGTGGGTGTGCATCATGTCGGGCAGGTAGTGGGTGTTCACCACGATGTTGCCAATACCCGCATCCGTGGCAATGTCCAGCGCGTGGTCGATCAGCGGTTTGCCCGCGACAGGGATCAGCGGTTTCGGGCAGTTGGCGGTCAGGGTGCCCATGCGGGTTCCGAAACCGGCCGCAAACAGCATCAGGGCGTTCGGGGTTTGGCGCATTGGCTTTTTAACCTTTGTAAGTGGTCCGGTGTGGGTTCCGGCAGGGTGTTTTGCACGAGCTTTTGTAGTGTGGCTAATGCGGGGTGGGTCAGCATTTCGGTCAACTGTGCCCAGACGCGGGGGATCAGGTCGATGTATTGCGGCTTGCCCGCAACGGCGCAGAGGCGGGCAAAGATGCCGAGGATGCGCAGGTTGCGCTGCACGCCCAGCGCGGCATAGGCAGCGCGGAAGGTTTCGGGGTTAACACCCGTGGCGGTGATGTAGCGGGTGATCATTGCGGCTTCGATTGTAGCGGGCACATCGCGGCGGGCATCCTTTAGCAGCGACACCAGATCATAGGCGGGATGGGTTTTGACCGCGTCCTGATAATCGAGCAGGCCGACCCGTTTGATCCCGCCCCGATCCGGCAGCCATAGCAGGTTTTCGGCGTGGTAATCGCGCAAACTCATCACCGGCGGGGTGGTGCAATGTTCGGTTAGAACCGTTTGCAATTCATGCTGGATTGGGGTGGCGTTAGCGGGGTGATACCATTCGAACAGGGGCGCGATATAGTCGACCATCACAGCGGGGTTATAATCCAGAAGGTGTTCGGGCGGCGGGGATTTGTGCAGGGCGATCAGCACATCGGTGGCGGCGGAATAGAGCGATTGTTCCATTTCGGGGCTGGTCTGGATCAGCGTGGCAAACAGGGCATCGCCAAGGTCTTCGATCAGCAGAAAACCGTTCTTCGCGTCCTGCGCAAGGGTGCGAGGGGCACTGAAGCCGAGGGTCAGCAGGTGGCTGGTGATGGTCACAAACGGGCGGATGTCTTCGCCGTGATCGGGCGGGGCGTCCATCAGAACGGCGGTTTTGCCATTCATTTGCAAGCGCTGATAGCTGCGGTTCGAGGCATCACCGGCAAGGTGTTTGCGGGTGGCGTTATTCCAGCCAGCATCGGCCAGAAAGCGGTTAATCAGGGTGGGGCGGTCAGGCATCCAGCGACTCCATCAGTGGGAACCATTTGGGGTTGGTGGCGGTCAGAACCGCGTGGCGCTCCTCGGGTGTGTCGGTCAGGGACAGGGTTAGGGTAAGCGCATCTGGCGGGGTTAGATCGCCCAGACGGTCGGGCCATTCAATCAGGCAAACGGCGTCTTGAAACGCGTCTTCGATGCCCAGTTCCTGCACTTCGTAAGGGGTGGACAGGCGGTAAAGGTCGCAATGCCAGATCTCGAAATCGGCGGTGTCATAGGTTTGCACCAGCGTGAAAGTGGGTGACGGGATGTCTTCGGGCACAGGCAGCAGATCAAGGATCAGGGTGCGGGCGAAAAAGCTTTTGCCGGCCCCGATTGGTCCGTCCAGCAACAGCACATCACCTGCCGTCAGACGCGGTGCGATATGGCGGGCCAGATTGGCGGTTTCGTCGCAGGAGGACAGGGTAAGGGAAACGGAACGACTGCACATGACGCGACCTTAGCCTGCCAAACGCGCGGCGAAAACCCGTTCATGCCTTGGCGGAGGTTTTTCGTGGGGCGCCGCGTTTCTTGGCGGGCTTTTTCGGGGCAGGCTTAACGTGGAATTTAACCATTGTCGCGCCACCGGCAAGTGGACTGATCTGGCATTCCAACTGCCTGCCATCATCAAGCGTGGCGTCACCGAACCAGTTGCGCCGATCATCCGGATCACCGACGAAATCGCGCAGGTGGCCCCATAGCGGGGTCGGATCGCAAATGTCCTGCCAGCTGCGGGTGGCGTCGGTGATGCTCATCTCGGCAAAGGATGTGCCGGGGTCGACCCCCCACAGGCTGGCATAGGCGGCGTTGGAAATGATGATCATACCGGTTTGGGAAAACACCACCACCGCATCCTCCAGCGCGTCCAGAACGGCCTGTCCGACCTCCAGTTCCTCGCGGAAATTGCGGGTCAGGGATATTTCGGCGCTGATGTCTTCAAACAGCAGGGCCACAGCCCCGTCCGGATGCGGACGCCCATTCACACGGTATGTCTGGCCGCCGGGTAATGTCCATGTTTCCTCGTAAGTGCCATCGGCGGCGGCTTCTTCCAGTGCCAGCATTTGATGGCGCCAGCTTTTGTAATCCTTGGGTTCCGGCATCATCTGGTTTTCGCGCAACCGGTCAAGGAATGCAAAAAGCGTCGGGCGGATGCTGAGGAAATCAATCGGCAGGCGGGTCAGGTCGGTCAGGGCCGGATTGAACAGGGCCAACTGGCGGTTTTTGTCAAACACGGCCAGCCCGATTGATAGATGCGCAAAGGTTTTGGTCAGGGTTTGCACGAATCCCTTGAGTGAGGTTTCTGCCTGCACGATTGCATCTGCTGAGGTAGCAAAGCAAAGGGTCAATTCGTTGACCTTTTTGCAAACCAGATCGAACCAGTATTCTTTGTCTGGGGTTTTGGCCTTTATCGAAACCCGTTTCATTTGCGGTTCTGTGCTGGCTTCGGCCAGACGATTGAACAGGCGCGGGGGTGGCCAACTGTTACTGCTTTCGGGGTGCAGGGCGGTGGCCAGATCCAGATAAGCAGCATTGGCCCAGTTGATCTGTCCGTCACGGGTTTCCTGCCAGACCAGATAAGGGGCCAGCTTGGCGGTGTTGCGCAGGATTTCTAGTTCGGTTTCCAGTGCAGACAGATTGACCGGATCAATTATCTGTTCCGCGGATTCGGATTTGGAAACGGTAAGGCGGGCATAGCCATCCCACCATTCGGCATTGATACGCATGTTGTCATTTGGGTTGTCTGGCAGGATGGTCAGCGTGCCGGATTCCGCCAGTGCTTCCAGATCATTTGCAAGGGTGGAAAAGCGAGGTGAAAAGGCAGTAATAAATCTTTGCCAGTCAGTTTCGTCACCGATTTTTTCGGGCAGATGCTTGCGGGCGCTGGGCGAGGCATCGATCAGCGTGGTGTCATCAAACAAAAAGGCGGTTTCTTCGGTATTCTTTGGCAGAAAGGCGGTTGGTTTTTCCGACGCCCCCCGTGACAACAGCCAATACGCAAAAATGGCGGCAACCAGAGAAGTTACAGTAATCAATAGTAAAACGACCGGTTCTATTCCGTGCATTGATCTGCCCGCTGTAGTTGTGTTGCCTACAGAGAGCTAGACCGTAAAATAGTTAACGGCCCGTTAAGGTTAACCGGAAATCACACTTGCATTGGCCGGTTTTCCCCGACATCGCGCTTGGCTTGCGATTTGCTGCGACTGATCACGGTGCGGGGCCAGATCACTTGCACGATGGCACCACAGCGTTCGGGACGTTCGCTTTTGCTAAGGAACGGATCACAACCGTTGGCAAAACTAAGGTCCGCGCCAGAACGCTCCAGCAGGGTTTTGGCGATGAACAGGCCCAGCCCCATGCCCTCGTATCCCGGGCGTTTATGCTGGTTTTCCGAGGGGCGACGGGTATGGACGAAAGGGTCGCCAATGCGGCGGATCAGGTGCGGCGGGAATCCCTTGCCATCGTCGATGATCTTGATGGCAATACGGTTGTCGCTCCATTTGATATCGACCCAGACGTGGGTGCTGGCAAAATCCACCGCGTTCTGGATCAGGTTGCGCAGCCCGTGGATGATTTCGGGTTGGCGGCGCACTTCGGGTTGACCGCCTGGTGCGGTGCCTTCATCCGGTAGAACGGTGATGGTGACGGGCTTGCCGCGGTTCATATGCGGGGCGGCGGCCTCTTCCACCACAGCGGACAAGGGGGCGTAACGCAGGTGCAGATCGTCTTTGCCGATCTGGCCCATAGAACGCAGAATATCGCGGCAACGGTCGGTCTGGTCGCGGATCAGTTCGACGTCTTCCTTTTGCTGCGGCATGTCGGCCAGATCGTCGATCAGTTCGGTGCTGACCAGCTTGATTGTTGCCAGAGGCGTGCCCAACTCGTGTGCGGCAGCGGCAACGACCCCGCCCAGATCTGTCAGTTTCTGTTCGCGAGACAGGGCCATTTGCGTGGCCAGCAGGGCGTCGGACATCGAGTCAATTTCAGTTGTGACACGGCGTTCGTAGAGGCCCAGAAATACAGTGCCGATAATGATGGCCGCCCAAAACCCGAAGATGAACACATCGGGCATGGCCAGAATTGTGCCGTCTCCGGTGCGTAATGTGACATGATAGAAACCGATCAGCGTGGTAAAAGCGATGGTGACAAGACCCAGAATAACCGTGGCACGTGCCTGAAGGATGGAGGCAGAGATAGCCACCGGCACAAGGATCAACAGGGAGAACGGATTGTGCAGCCCGCCGGTCAGGAACAACAGCAACGTTAACTGCGAGATGTCGAACAGGAACATCAGCATCAGTTGTGTTTCGGTCAGGTGTTTGTTTTCGGGATAGACCGCCATCGCCACCAGATTGGCCACGGTTGACGCGCCAATCACCACAAAGCAAAGGATAAGGTTCAGTTGCAGATTATAATAGCGCACCGCGACGGTGATCGCCGCAATCTGCCCGAAAATCGCAATCCAGCGCAGCACAATGAACGTGCGCAGGCGAATCCAGTCGCTCCGGCTGTGGCGGATGTATGGGTCGGCAGATGAATCTGTCATGTTTTTCCCGAATTTGCTATGCGGCAACCTGTGCTATTGTTAGTCGGGTTGGATAGCGCGATCAATGCACAGGTATTCCAGATCAGGAGACACGAAACAATGCGTAAGTTTTCAGTTATAGCAATCGCGGTGGTTGCCGCCCTTTTGGGGGTCGTGTGGTATATGACGGCCACCAAAGATTCCGGTGATATTTTCGCCCAGTGCCGCCTGGGTGGTGTTGCTGGCGGTTCCAGCGTTATGGGTGGCCCGTTCGAACTGGTGGATGAAACCGGAAAAACGGTGACCGACAAGGACGTGATCACCGGCCCGACGCTGTTGTATTTCGGCTATACGTTCTGCCCCGATGTCTGCCCGCTGGACAATACCCGCAACGCCGAGGCCGTGACCCTGCTGGAAGAGCAGGGGAAAATCGTCAAACCTGTATTTATCTCGATTGATCCGGAGCGCGACACGCCGCAGGCACTGGCCGATTTCACTGATCTGATGCATCCGCGTATGCTGGGCCTGACAGGCACGCCTGAACAGGTAAAGGTGGCCTCGAATGCCTATCACACCTATTATAAAAAGCAGGAAGATGGCGACCCGGAATATTACCTGATGGACCATTCGACCTTTACCTATCTGGTATTTCCAAAATACGGCTTTGTCGATTTTTACAAGCGCGATGTAACGCCCGAGCAGATGGCCAAAAGTGTCGGATGTTTCATTGATGCTGCCGAGAAGGCAAATTGACCATCCTTTCCTTTGGGCATAGGGTAGAACACTAGGGAAACCGTATCCAAAGGGGAAACACATGGCCGAAGGTGATCTGAGCGAGATTGGCGAAGATAAAACGCTGCTTCTTGTCGATGATGACGAGCCGTTTCTGAAACGCCTTGCCCGCGCAATGGAAAAACGCGGCTTTGCACCGGAAATGGCCAGCTCTGTCGCGGCCGGGCGGGCGATTGCCACGGCGCGTCCGCCTGCCTATGCGGTGGTTGATCTGCGGCTAGAGGATGGAAACGGGCTGGACGTGGTCGAAGTGCTGCGCGAAAAGCGCCCTGATTGCCGGGTTGTGGTTCTGACAGGCTATGGCGCGATTGCGACAGCGGTTGCAGCGGTGAAAATCGGCGCGGTGGATTATCTGTCCAAACCGGCTGATGCCAATGACGTCACGGCGGCCCTGTTGGCCAAGCCCGATGAACTGCCCCCACCCCCGGAAAACCCGATGTCGGCGGATCGTGTGCGTTGGGAACATATCCAGCGGGTTTACGAGCTGTGCGACCGCAACGTGTCCGAAACCGCGCGCCGTTTGAACATGCACCGCCGCACATTGCAGCGCATTCTGGCCAAGCGTAGCCCACGGTGAAACGCGCCATTTTCGCAGCGGTAGTTGCCCTGTCGGGCTGTGTTTCGCCACAGCCTGAAACAAAACCCATGCCGCAACGGATCATCCCCTATTCCGGCGGGCTGAAGATTGCCGATAGCGGCGGGTTGGAAATCAGCTTTGGCCGCACGCAGGCAGGCGTGGAAAAGGCAATTGACCGGCTGGTTGGCCCAAGGGCGATCGACGGGGTGGGCGATGGTACCGGTTGCGAGTTAAAAAGCTGGTCCGGCACGGGGCTGTCTCTGATCTTTGACAAAGGAGCCTTCGTCGGCTGGATCGCAGGCCCGCCCACATGGCCAGCGCCGGTGCGTTCAGCGGGGAATACTTGCAGTTGGTCAGGTTAACCTCAACCGCTTGCTAACCCTGTCAACCTGCGTGCCATCATCCAGCGGCACGGCTTTGGCGATTGAGTGATCCACAAACCCCATCTTGGAATAATAGGCCAATCCGCCGGTATTGTCGGCGCGGATGGTGGCGTCGATTTCGGTAAAGCCCAGCGCAGGTGCTGCCTGTCGCGTGGCGGCGAACAGGGCG